>JAZJZB010000127.1:0-4899 GCA_040390085.1 Pseudomonadota bacterium
CCGCAGCAGGACTTTCCTTCGCGCGGCGGTCGCTCCGAGCCTGGGAGCGACCAGATCGACCAGCCGCTGGTCATCCGCCTCGCGGATGTAGTGGCCGTTCAAATTTTCGAGCTTCTTGAAGTCGAAGCGCGACGGCGACTTGCCGACGTGGGACAAGTCGAACCATTCGATGGCCTGCTCACGGCTGATGATCTCGTCGTCGCCGTGGCCCCAGCCGAGGCGCAGCAGGTAATTGACCACCGCTTCGGGCAGCATGCCGAGCTCGTCGCGATACTGGTCGACGCCCATCGCCCCGTGGCGCTTGCTGAGCTTGGCGCCGTCCGGGCCGTGAATCAGCGGCACGTGCGCATAGGACGGCTCCGGCCAGCCCATGGCGCGAATGATCGCCAGCTGCCGGAAGGCATTGTTGAGGTGGTCGTCGCCGCGGATCACGTTGGTGACGCCCATGTCGTGATCATCGACCACGACCGCCAGCATGTAGGTCGGCGTTCCGTCCGAGCGAAGCAGCACGAAATCGTCGATTTCGGCGTTCTTGACGGTGACTTGGCCCTGCACCTGGTCGTCGATGATGGTCTCGCCCTCTCGCGGGGCTTTCAGGCGGATGACAAAGGGTTTGTCGGACTGCGCGTCCGCGATGTTGCGCCACGGGCTGTTGATTCGGAACGGCTTGCGCGCCTTGGCCGAAGCCTCGCGCTGCGCAGCAAGCTCTTCCTGGGTCATGTAACAGCGGTAGGCGCTTCCGCGCTCGAGCAGCTTCTGCGCGACTTCGGCGTGGCGCGACCAGAATTGCGACTGATAATATTCGTGGCCGTCCCAATCGAGGCCGAGCCAGCTCATGCCGTCGAGGATCTTGTCGATCGCGTCCTTGGTCGAGCGCGCCTTGTCGGTGTCCTCGATGCGCAGCAGGAACCGACCCCCGTGGTGGCGGGCAAAGAGCCAGTTAAACAAGGCCGTGCGAGCGCCGCCGATGTGGAGGTAACCGGTGGGCGAGGGGGCAAAACGGGTGACGACCGGGCTACGGCTTGCGCTGTTCAATGTTTCTCCGCTTGCGCTCGGGCGCGCTTTCCATTCAAATTCATGCTGCAATGCAATGGACGAGCGCCCCTAACATAGGGGAAGCGCCTCTTCCACAGCGTGCTCGGGGCTATTGGAAGACGCGGTTTTCCGCGTTTCACGAGGAGCTGGAGAAGTTCCTCGAGGCTGAGCGCGCGCAGCTTCCGCCATGGCTGGTCGTCGGCTTCGGCGTCGGCATCGCAGCCTGGTTCGCATTCGGTGCCCCGGCGCAATGGCGCGCGTTCCTGTGCCTCGCCGCCGGCCTGGCCGTGTTCGGGTTCTTCCTCGGGCAGGGTCGCGCGGGCCGGGCGCTCGGCTGGTTCGCGCTGGCGGCGACGATTGGCTGTGCATTGGTCTGGGCGCGCGCGTCGTGGCTGACCCAGCCGCGCCTTTCGCGCCCGATGGTGGTCGAGGTTGCGGGGAAGGTCGAGAGAGTCGATCACCTTGCCGCGAGGGATAGCGTGCGGCTGCTGGTCAGGCCCGAGGACCCGGCGTTGCCACGACGAGTCCGGGTCTCGATCGATGAAGACAAGTTTCCCACCGGCATAGCGCCCGGCGCCTTGATCCGGGTCCGCGCGCGGCTCGCACCCCCGCCGCCGATGGCTTTTCCGGGAACCTATGATTTCGCCCGCGACGCCTGGTTCCAGCAGATCGGGGCGGTCGGCAAGTCGCTTGGCTCACTGATAGTCGTTCGGCCGGCAGAGCCCCGCGGCCTCGAGCGCGCGCGTCAGAACCTGCGGGAGCTGATCAGTCGCCGCCTGCCGGCGAGCTCGGCGGGGATCGCGATCGCGCTTGCCACCGGGGACCAGAATGCCGTCGACCAAGCAGACGCCGATGCAATGCGGCGCAGCGGGCTCACCCACTTGCTCTCGGTCAGCGGCCTGCACATCGCCGCGGTGGTTGCGTTCGCGATGTTCCTGACCTTGAAGCTGCTCGCCTTGAGCGAGTGGCTTGCGCTGCGGTTCAACCTGGTGCTGGTCGCCGCCGCGGTCGCTGCCGCCGCCGGCATTGGCTACACTTTGCTCACCGGTGCGCAGGTGCCGACGGTGCGCAGCTGCGTCGCCGCCTTGCTGATCCTTGCCGGCATCGGCCTCGGCCGCGACGCGATCAGCATCCGCCTGATCGCGACCGGCGCGCTGATCGTGCTGTTGTTTCGGCCCGAGGCCCTGGCCGGCCCAAGCTTCCAAATGAGTTTCGGCGCGGTGACCGCGATCGTCGCGCTGCACTCGACGCCTTGGGCGAGGCGCCTCCTGCAGCGCCGCGACGAAGGAATCTTCGCGCGCGTCGGGAGGGCGCTGCTGGCCGTGTTCGCCACCGGCCTCGCCGTCGAAATCGCGCTGATGCCGATGGCGCTGTTCCATTTTCATCGCTCGGGGCTTTACGGAGTCGCCGCGAACATCATTGCAATCCCGCTGACGACCTTCGTCATCATGCCGCTCGAAGCCTCGGCGTTGCTGCTCGACTCCGTAGGTTGGGGGAAGCTGGTTTGGCTGCTGTGCGGAGCGTCGATCGACGCCTTGCTTCGGCTCGCGCACGCGGTCGCCGCGGCGCGCGGAGCGGTCGCCTTGTTGCCGTCGATGCCGGGCTGGGCGTTCGGGCTGATGATGGGCGGCGGCCTGTGGCTGTGCCTGTGGAACAGCCGAGCGCGCATCCTTGGCCTGTTGCCGATCGTGGTCGGCGCTGCCGTTGCCGCAGCGGCGCCTTCGCCGGACCTGCTGGTGACCGGCGATGGCCGCCACCTCGCCGTGGTTCAGGGCGGGGTTCCCCAGCTCCTCCGCGACCGGGCGGGGGATTATGTGCGCAGCCTGTTCGCCGAGGCCGCCGGCTTTGACGGCGATCCCGACCTGCTTGCCGGTCGGCCGAGCAGCGATTGCTCGCACGACGCTTGCGTTGCGAGGCTGCGCAAAGATGGCTCGGAATGGCGCCTGCTCGCGACCCGCTCGGGCAACCGCATCGACTGGAACGCGATCACCAAGGCGTGCGGGGAAGCCGATCTGGTGGTCGCCGACCGCCGCCTGCCGCGGGCATGCACGCCCCGCTGGCTGAAGCTCGATTCGCCGGCGCTTCGCCAGACCGGCGGGGTTGCGATCTATCTCGGGCCTCAGCCGCGCGTCGACACCGTCGCGTCGCACGTCGGCGCGCATCCGTGGGCCATGACGTTCCGGGGGATTTGAGCTATGCCGCGCGTCCTGTCGAACAGGGGAGTTGGGCAATGCCGCAATATGTGATCGAGCGTGACATGCCGGGCGTCGGGTCGCTCGGCGCCGACGATTTGAAGCTGGCCTCGCAGACCAGTTGCTCGGTGATCAAGGAGCTCGGCCCCGCGATTCAGTGGGTCCACAGCTACGTCACCGACAACAAGATTTACTGCGTCTATCGCGCCGAGAACGAAGCGATCATCCGCGAGCACGCCCAGCGCGGCGGCTTTCCGGCCAACAAGATCAGCCAGATTCGCTCGATGATCGATCCCACCACCGCCGAATAAGGCTCAGGTCGCGCTCCACACCGCGAGCTCGCTGCCCGACGGGTCGATGAATTGGAACCGCCGCCCGCCGGGGAAGGCGAAGATCGGCTTGGCGATCACTCCGCCCGCCTTGGTCACAGCGTCGAAGGCGGCTTCGAGGTCGTCGACCCGGACCACCGGCAGCGGCGCCGACAAGGCGTTGGACGGATCGCCCTGAAGCCCGACGTCGGTCGTCCCGTTGGTGGTCGCCGCGTAAGTCGGTCCGTAATCGGTAAACTCCCAGCCGAACGCCTTGGCGTAAAAGGCGCGGGTCAGCTCGTGCGCGGTCGCGCTTGGAAGCTCGACATAATCAATCCGGGCCCTGGCCATCAGTAGCGCCGGATCAGGCCGGCAAGGCGTCCCTGGATTTGCACCCGGCGCGGGTCGTAGCGCTGGGGCTCGTAATTGCGGTTGGCCGGGTCGAGCCGGACCATATGGCCCTCGCGCCGGAAGGTCTTGAGGGTCGCTTCCTCATTGTCGATCAGCGCCACCACAATCTCGCCGTCGCGCGCCTCGTCGGCCTTGCGGATCAGCGCGAAGTCGCCGTCGAGAATGCCTTCGTCGACCATCGAATCGCCGGCGACCTCGAGCGCATAATGTTCGCCGGGGCCGAGCAGAGCCGCGGGCACCGCGAAGCTTTCGGTGCCTTGCAGCGCCTCGATCGGCGTTCCTGCGGCGATCCGGCCGTGAAGCGGGATTTCCATCGTGTCGTTGGCTGGCGCGGCGACTGCCGGCCGGATCGGAGTGACCGTCGCGGCAGGGCGGGCGTCGGGGACCTTGACCACCTCGAGCGCCCGGGCGCGGTTCGGCAGCCGGCGGATGAACCCGCGCTCCTCGAGCGCCGAGATCAGGCGATGCACGCCCGACTTCGACTTGAGGTCGAGCGCTTCGCGCATCTCGTCGAAGCTTGGGCTGATTCCACCGTCCTTGAGACGCTGGTCGATGAACAACAGCAGTTCACGTTGCTTGGCGGTGAGCATCGGCCGTCATCCCCAATAAAGAACGAACGGGGAACGTGTAGGCAACAAAATGCCAAAGGTCAAGCGATGCCGTTGGTTCGCGGCGATCAGCTTCCGCCGCTGATCAGCCGGGCCTTGAATGCCTTGATCGCGCTCTCGTTGCGCTTCGCCTTGAGCCCCGCCCGAAGGTCGGTGAGGAATTCGCGCGCATAATCCTGCGCCGCCGCCTCGCCCAGCTCCTTCTGCATCTGGCCGATCAGGCTCGGCTGCAGCAAGGCGTTGCCGGGCACCGCCTTGGTCACTTTGACGACGTAGAAGCCGCGGCCTTGCGGATCGACGCCCATGCCGCTTTTGCCGGGCATCAGGCTGAACAGCATTTTCATC
>JAZJZB010000128.1:0-8430 GCA_040390085.1 Pseudomonadota bacterium
CGGTCGTGTCGGCGCGAACCGGGAGACTGCCGGGTTCCGCTGCGGGTGGACGTGCCGCTTCCTCGACGGCCGGTGCCGCCGCTGGCGGCTGAGGCTGCTGTTGAGTGGCAACACGCGGCTGCTCGGCAGGCGCCGTGGCCCTCTTTGCGGGCGCCGCGATCGAAGGCGCTGCGACCGCCGCCAGCAGCACAACAGTGAGCGAAGACGCAAGCAGATTACGGCGCATCGATTGACCTCCCCGGGAGGCGGCCGAGGCTAGAGAGCGCCCCTGGGCCTGTCCATGCTCTTGCGCGCGCGGCGGAGCGGCCGCACAGCGGCGCCGATGGCTCTGCGCACACTGTTCGCGACCCGCCTCTACGAAGCGGATATCGGCAACGACAAGCTGCTCGCGGAGCTCGCTTATTCGATCCGTTCGCTGGCAAGCGACGACGAGGCGGGCCGGCGCTGGTCGAAGACCCAACGCTACCCCGGCTACACCAGCTACGCCTCGCTCAACGACCTGCCGCGCCGCGACCCGTCGATCGCCGAGCTCGGCAGGCTGCTCACCCGCCAAGCGGTAAATTTCGCCGAGGAGTGCGCGTTCGACCTGCCGCGCAAGCCCAGGCTCGACAGCCTGTGGGTCAATCTGTTGAAAACCGGTGGACATCATAGTGGACACATCCACCCGCACAGCATCATTTCCGGCACTTTCTACGTCGAGGCTCCCGACGGCTCGGGCGCGATCCGGTTCGAGGACCCGCGCCTCGCGGCGATGATGGCCGCACCGCCGCGCGCGAAGGATGCGCCAGAAGATCTGCAGCCGTTCGTCACCGTGAAGCCGCGCGCCGGACTGCTGCTGTTATGGGAAAGCTGGCTGAGGCACGAAGTGCTTGCCGGCAGGGGTGCCGGCGAGCGGTTGAGTATCAGCTTCAACTTCGCCTAAAGGGCGCGACTTCCCCTTACCGATCAGGAAAATCATGGGCTTTCGCTGCGGCATCGTCGGCCTGCCGAACGTCGGCAAATCGACGCTTTTCAATGCTTTGACCGAAACCGCCGCGGCGCAGGCGGCGAATTATCCGTTCTGCACGATCGAGCCCAACGTCGGCCGCGTCGCCGTCCCCGACGAGCGGCTCGACAAGATCCGCGAGATCGCCGGCTCGGCCCAGGAGATCGAAACCCAGATCGAGTTCGTCGACATCGCCGGCCTGGTGCGCGGCGCGAGCCAGGGCGAGGGCCTAGGCAACCAATTCCTCGCCAACATCCGCGAGGTCGACGCGATCGTCCACGTGCTGCGCTGCTTCGAGCGCGGCGACGTCACGCATGTCGAGGGCCGGGTCAACCCGATCGCCGATGCCGAGACGGTCGAGACCGAGCTGATGCTCGCCGATCTCGACAGCCTCGAGCGGCGCGTGCCCAATTTGGTCAAGAAAGCCCAGCAGGGCGACAAGGACGCGAAGACCGAGGCATCCGTGCTGGGCCAAGCGCTCGAGCTGCTGCGCGCGTCAAAGCCAGCGCGGCTGACCAGGCCCAAGGATCCCGAAGAGGAAGGAGCGCTGCAGCGGGCCCAGCTGTTGACGGCCAAGCCGGTACTCTACGTCTGCAATGTCGACGAAGGCGACGCCGCGAACGGCAATGCACTGTCGCAGCGCGTGTTCGAGCGCGCGGCTTCCGAAGGCGCCAAGGCGGTGGTCATCTCCGCTGCAATCGAAGCCGAGATCGCAACCCTTCCGCACGACGAACGCGACGCCTTCCTGTCCGACCTCGGGCTTCACGAAACCGGGCTCAACCGGATGATCCACGCCGGCTACGAGCTGCTTGGCCTGATCACCTTCTTCACCGCCGGCCCCAAGGAAGCGCGCGCCTGGACCGTGCACCGGGGCGCCAAGGCGCCGGAAGCCGCCGGCGAGATCCACACCGACTTCGAGCGCGGCTTCATCCGCGCGGAGACGATCGCCTTCGACGACTTCGTGAAATTCGGCGGCGAAGCCGGCGCCCGCGACGCCGGCAAGCTACGCTCGGAAGGCAAGGACTATGTCGTCCAGGACGGCGACGTCCTGCTATTCCGCTTCAACGTCTAGCGCAGGCGCGCCTCAGCTCTTGCTCTCGCGGTAGAGTCCCCAGGCCATGATCCCGGCGACCACGATTGCAACGTAGCTGACGGTTTCCGGAATCGTGTGGGTTCCGGCGACAACCTGGAAGTGGACGAACAAGCGATAGATGTGCAGCAAGGCTATAAGCGCGAACAGGATTGCGGCGATCAAGGTGAACGGTCTGCTGCGGGTCATATGGCCCTCCCCTATTTGCCCCGCCCAATCATAGCTCAATTACCGGGCCACGGGAATCCACGCGCAGCAGCCGCTCGGCGGGCCGCAAGGCGAGCAGCACCCACAGCAGCCCGAACGACCAGCCGCCGATGACGTCGCTCGGCCAATGCACGCCGAGCATCACCCGGCTGGTCCCGATCAGCAGCGACAGGAGGATTGCGGCGAGGACTGCCGCCCTGCGCCACCGCGTGCCGGTGGTGAGCACCACCGCCAAGGTCAGATAGAAGATCATCGAGCTGGTCGCGTGGCCGCTTGGGAATGACTGGGTCTTGACCATCACCAGATGCGCTTCGAGGTCAGGCCGCAGCCGGCCGATCCAGTATTTCTGGACTTCGCTCAGGCCTCGGCCAAGCAACGCGACCATCAACAGAGCGAAGCCGAGCCGTGCGCGGCCCACATGCCACAGCCACAGCCAGCAAAGGACGCCTGCGGCGATCAGCACGGTCGGCTCGCCAAGCGCGGTAAGCAGGCGGGCGACGGCGACGAGCGCCGGGCTGCGGCCGGCGTAGAGCGCCTCATATATCGCCCGATCCGTCGCCCCGGCGCCAAGCAGCAACATGGCGAGCCACAGGCCCGTGAGCAGGATCGTGGCTGCGGCGAGCCGCCAGGATGGGATGCGGGGCACTGGCACGCGCCGCCAACGGACGGGCGCCCCGGCCCGTTGCATGCGCCCGGTCAGCCCTCCGCTAGAACTTCACTCCGGCACGGATGCCGATCGTCCGCGGCCGGCCGGGCACTACGACCGTGCGCGTGCAGCTGCCGCAATTGACGAACCGCGACAGATCGTTGCGCTTGTCGAAGATGTTGAAGACGAACGCTTCGACACTGAACCGCGTCCAGTCGAGGCCGGCAAAGGCGTCGACCAGCGTCGAGGAGCGAATCCTGCCCTGGAACGCGTTCGGATCGACGATCTCGCCGGTGCCGGCCAGCGTGATTGCACGCCTGAGGGAAGACGGCGCCGAGCTCTGGTATGACACTGCGCCCTGCACATGCGCCTTGACGCCGGCCCACGCCGGCCAGCTGTACCGCGCAGTTGTCGCCGCCTTGAACCTCGGAGTGACCGGGAGGCGGGTCCCGCTCGGCGCCGAGATATAATCGTCGGGTACGCCGTCGCCGTCGAGGTCGGCATCGCAATTGGGACTCTTATCGCCAAAGACGGTGCAGATGTTCCCCTTGGTTTTCGCATCGGTATAGGCGGCCGCTGCGTTCAGGGTCAGGCCGCCCGCGACATAATTGAGGTCGGTTTCGATGCCGTTGATGGTGGCGTCATTGCCGTTGTGGATCTCGGTGAAGCTGTTGGCGCCAAGGAAGCTGAACTGGAACTTCTTCCACAGCTGATGATAGATCGCGCCATTCCACCGAACCGGGCCGAACGTCGTCTTCCAGCCAAGCTCGTAATTGGTAAGATAGTCGGGTGCGTATGGACCGATGTCTCCGCGACGGTTGATCCCGCCTGGCCGGAAGCCGCGCGACCAGGTCGCGTAAAACATCAGATTGTCTTGGGGCTTCCACTGCGTGTTGAGCCGGTGCGTAAAGCCGCTGCCTTTCGCATGCTTGGGCTTGACCGTGCCGTTCTCGAATACGCCAAGGTTCGTGCATGGGCTGCCCGAAACGGCCGGCGGAAGCAGTGTCGTGTCGGTGCCGTTGAGCTGGGATTCACGCAGCGTGTCGCCGCTTTGGGTGAAGCAGGCGGCAACGCCGGTGCGACTGCTCCCCGCAGCGTTGGGCGGCGGGTTGTCGTCGGCGCCCTGGAAGTAAGCCGGGTTCCGGCCGAAGCCGAAGAAGCCGATCAGGCTGTTGTCGTAGCGGAACAGGCGGCCGCCGGCAGTGAGGGTGACCTTGGGCATGATGTCCCAGCTGGCCTCGCCGAACAGCGCATAGTCGCGGTCGACACGCTTCTGCTTGGTCAGCCACAAGGTTCCGGGCGAGCCGTTGACCGACAGGTCGGGCGCCAGATTGTCGATCTTGTAATCCTGGTAAATGTCGTTCGACTGGCGCTGGTAGAAGGCGCCGCCGATGACCCGGAACGGGTTTTCCGCAGGGCTCGCAAAGCGCAGTTCCTGGCTCATCTTCCGGAAATGGTCGGTGCCGACGATATATTGCTGCGGGTTGATCGTGTTGCCGGCGGCGTCCTGGTAATAGAAGTAATTCGCCAGCCCACCGTAGGCCGAATAGAGCTGATCGTAGGCGTCGGCGTAGTCGAGATAGTCGCTGACGGTGTAGGTCGGCCGGTCCATATAGGCGCCGGCATATGTCACGTCGAAATTGGCGAGCTTGCCCTGAATCGTCATCGCCGCTTGCCAGAAACGGTCCTTGCGGACGTCATCCTTGAAGCGGTCGATCTTGAGGTCGCCGAGCTTGGGATCGTAGAAGAAGACGCCGTTTGCCTTGAGCTTCTGGTACATGAAGGTCGGCGTCGCGGTCCAATTGTCGTCGAGGTCGACCTTCAGCGCGGCGCGGCCGCCATAGACCGTCTGGTCGTTGAAATTCTTCCTCACGAACGGCGAATTGTTGATCGTGATGCCGTTCTTGACGCAGCCGATCACGTTCCCGTCGGCATCGCGAACCGCGTCTCCGCAGAAGGTGCGCGATCCCGGGACATTGTCGATGTAGCCGGCATCCTTCTGATAGAAGGCGACGCCGCGGAAAGCGATACGGCTGGCAATCGGCACGTTGATCATGCCTTCGAGCTTCCCGCCGACGCCGCCGTGCGAGACAGTGTTGATCTCGCCATCGACACGGCCGGTGGTGACGCCGAGTTCCGGCTTGTTGGTGATGATTCGGATCGTGCCGGCTTCGCTCGATGCGCCATAAAGCGTACCTTGCGGCCCGGCGAGGCTTTCGATCCGGGCGATGTCATAGATGTGGACGTCGAGAGTTCCGCCGATGGTAGTCACCGGCTGCTCGTCAAGATAGGTTCCGACCGAGGGCAGCGAGCCCGAGTGGTTGCCATCCCCGCCCGTCGCGACCCCGCGCATGTAAACGACGGTCTGGCCCGGCTGTAACGTCTGGAAGCTGACCGACGGCAGCTGCTTGGTATAATCCTGGAAGTTGGAGATGTTGAGCTGGTCGAGCCGGCGCGTGCCGATCGCCTGGACGCTGATCGGGACGTTCTGGAGGTTCTCCTCGCGCTTGGTCGCAGTGATGATGATCTCGGTTTCGTCGCGAACCCCGGCCGCGGCTTGCGCCTGCTGCACCTGCGGCGGCGGCGAGGTCACATCGGTCGCATTGGTCGCCGGGGCCGGCGACTGGCCGGTCGTTTGCGGCTGCGCATCCTGGGCAAAAGCCGGCGTCGCAAGCACGGTAGAAGCGAGTAAGCCGAGCGTCAGAGCGCGGTAGCTGCAGTCAATCATCGAATGCCCCCATTCGGCTGTGTGTCACCATTGCGACAGAGCGCCTTCGGATTGTCAACGGGAAGACTGTCGTCCAGCGCGATTATTACGCCACCGTTGCGTTCAAGACGCGGGCGCTTCCGGATAGGCGTCGAGCACGGCGCCAAGCGCGTCCTTGAGCGGTCCGAGATGCTTGTCGTACGCGCGCCATTCGTCGGTGGAGTCGCGATAGATGGGCCGCCGCACCTGCTCCGAGCTCGGCGTGCGAATCGCGCGCTCGGTCTTGTAGAACTCGAGCACCTGAGGCTCGAACTCGAGCCCGCAATAAGCGAGCAGACGCCGGACCTCGGCCTCCGTGTCGTCGACCATCCGCTCGTAAATGACGCGGTGGACCCGGCCCGGAAGCGCCGCGTCGATGTGGGCCATCAACCGCACGTAATCCGCATAATAACGGCCGACGTGATCAAGGTCGTAGGTGAACGACTGGCCGCGCGCGAAATGCTGGCGGAAGTTGGACAGGCAGCAGCCGAGCGGGTGCCGGCGCGCGTCGATGATCCTGGCGTTGGGCAGGACCAGCTGGATGAAGGGCACGAACATCCAGTTGTTGGGCAGCTTGTCGATGAACAACGGCCGGTCGGTGCGGCGCTGGACCCCGGCGCGCTTGAGATATTCCTGACCAAGAGCAACGCGATCCTCGGCGGAAGCTTCCAGGATCCCGTTGGGATACGGTCCGGGCTTGCGGGCAAGGGCCGGGATATCGGGAAGCTCGGACGTGCCCTCGACCTGGCTATGCGACGACAGGATCTGCTCGATCAGGGTCGAGCCGGCGCGCGGCATGCCGACGATGAAGATCGGGTCGCGCGCCTCGCACCCGCCCGGCCGGTCGGCGAAGGCCTCGGATTTAAATGCCGCAATGCAGCGGTCGACCGTTCGGCCGATCTCCTCGGGACGATAAGGCTGGCTCTTCAGCCGCAGCGCATTGGCCTTCGCATAATGTTCGAACGCCTCGTCCGCCCGCCGTCGTGCATCGCCTTGCCAAGCGCGAAATCGAGCTGGAAGCGGTCTTCGTCGGAGAGGCCTGGCGCGACCAGGGCGATCCGCATTGCGTCGAGGTCCACATCATCGAACTTCACGGTCTTGAGGTTGGCGAGGCTCCACCACGCCTCGCCCATCGTCGGCTTGCAAGCGATCGCCTTGCGGTATGCGGCGATCCCATCATCGAGCCGCCCGACCGTCTTCAGCATATGGCCATAGCTCAGCCACACGCGCGGCTGCGACGGAGTCCGCTGGATCACCGCTTCATACATGTCGATCGCTTCGGCGAAGTCGCCGAGGCGGGCCGAGGTCGCGGCCTTGAGGTTCCAGTGGCCGACGTCGTCCGGCTCGGTCTCGAAAATATCGTCGAGCAGCTCCATCGCTTCGGCCGGCCGGCCCATCCGTCCGAGCACCAGCGCGAGGTTGGCCTTGGCCGCGGTCCAGCCGGGCGCAAGCTCGACTGCGCGGCGGAGCAAATTCTCGGCGTCGCGCCAGCGGCCGATCCGACCCGCAAGCTCGGCGAGCATCCGGATCGCGGCCGCGTCGAACGGGTCTTCCTGGAGGTACGGTTTGAGGATCCGCTCGGCGACGTCGAGCCGGTTCTCGTTGAGCGCCATCGCGGCCTCGATCAGCCGGGGATGCCAGCGCGCGCCGATTGGGGATTGGGTAGCCACGGTCGCAGCCTAGCCCGACGGTCGCGCTCGCGCCAAGCCGATCGCGCCGCTATGCGCGGCCAATGATCTATTTCGAAGATTTGGAAGTCGGCGCGGAGACCTATTTCGGCTCGTACGAAGTCACTCGTGATGAAGTGCTGGAATTCGCCCGCAAATACGATCCGCAGCCATTCCATTTGTCGGACGAGGAAGCGGCCAAGACCCATTTTGGGCGGCTGTCGGCGAGCGGCTGGCACACCGCGTCGATGACCATGGCGGTCATCGCGCGCTACGTCGTCAAGGACGAGCAGGCGGGGCTCGGCTCCCCGGGCATCGACGAGCTGCGCTGGCTGAAGCCGGTCTATCCCGGCGACACGCTGCATGTGCGCGGCCAGATCCTGGCCAAGACCCCGTCGCGTTCGAAGCCCGAAATCGGCTCGTTCCGGACCGGGACGACAGTCACAAACCAGCAGGGCCAGCCGGTGCTGACCTTCACTTCGATCATCCTCATCCGCCGCCGGCCGGCTTAGGGCCTAATGGCTGCTGTGATGACCGATGCTGCTGTGACCGATGCTGCTGTGACCGATGCTGCTGTGACCGATGCTGCTGTGGCCGAAGCTGCCGTGGCCGAAGCTGCCGTGGCTTCCCGAATAATGTCCGCCGTAGCCGTAGGACGAATGATGGCCGGAGCCAAAAATTCCGAAGAGGCCGAAGCTGGAGCCATAATAGGGGCTGCCATAATAGCCGCCGTAGCCCCCGTAGCCGCCGTAATAAGGGCTGCCGTAATAGCCCCCGTAGCCGCCGTAATAAGGGCTGCCGTAATAGCCGTAGCCGCCGTAGCCTGGACCATAGGTAGCGCAGGCGCTGAGCGACAGGCCAGCGACGAGCGCGAGTGCGAGATTGCGGAAGTGAACTAGGGTCATGAACAAATTCTCCCATTACGCGGAAGAATGTCATCAACGAACAGAGGCGTTGGTCGTTCCACAGGCTTAACTATCGGATCTCTGCCGCCGGCAGCCGTGCCGGGGTTCAGCAGAAGCGCGGCGCAGAGCCGTTAGAAGGGTCGGCGCCGTGGACGATCGAGTCGGCCACTGCGGCTGACCCGCG
>JAZJZB010000128.1:8440-13125 GCA_040390085.1 Pseudomonadota bacterium
GAGCGCTCAATCGACTGCGCTCCGCTGGTCCGCTCGCTAATGTAAGAGGCGCGCGGTGCCCGATTGAGTCCGCTCCAGTTCGGCTGGACCGTGCGGGTCGTGACCGTCGAGGCGGGACTCTGCCGACGGCTCAACCAATAGCTGCGTTGCGCAGTGGTCATCAGGTGCGGCTGGCGGTATGTGTCGTAGACGTAATAGCCGGTGCCCGGATAATAATAATTGTCGTACCAGCCGTAGGGCGAACCATAGCCAAAGCCGCCATGATACGGGCTGCCGTAGCCGTAGCCATAGCCGGCGCCATAATAAGGGCTGCCATAGCCCGACCCGTAATAGCCGTACGGGCTGTAGCCATTGCCATAACCGACGCCGAGCCCAAGGCCGCCATAGGCGCAGCCGCCGAGCGCGATCGCGCTTCCGGCCAGGGAAATGAATGGGATACGCATGTCACACCTACCGAAGAGAGAGACAGTGGTAGGCTTCAAAACGATTCGAAATGGGCGCCGTTCCTCCGCGTGAACGTGAATTCACCAAGCGCGAGAAGGGCTTAAGCCAAAAGAAAACCGCCGGCGCGCTAACAGCACGCCGGCGGCTCAATCTCAATATTGTCGTTGGTGGTTAGCCGGCGACGCCCTGCTTGGCCTTGGCGCGGCGGCTCTTCGCCTGGTTCTTCGGGTCGAGCGCCCCGGTGACCCGCGCCGTGCGCTTCGCCTCGTACCAGATCTGCTGATAGGCCAAGTAGCCAAGCACCGACGCGATCAGCAGGAAAATGGACACTGCGAGGCCCGCCGCATGGCGGTTCTCGAGGTTCGGCTCCGCAGTCCACACCAGGAACGCAGCGACGTCCTTGGCCATCTGGTCGACCGTCGCCGGCGTCCCGTCGGCATAAGTGACCTGGCCGTTGGTCGTCAGCGGCGGCGGCATCGCGATGTTGAGGTTCGCGAAGTACGGATTGTAGTGGAGGTTCGGCGGAGTCTTGGCGTCCGGATATTCCTTGAGCTCCGCCGGATTCTGCTTCCGGTAGCCGGTCAGCAGCGAATAGACATAGGATGCGCCGCCCTCGCGCGCCTTGGTCATCAGCGACAGGTCGGGCGGAAGGGCATTGTTGTTCGCAGCGCGCGCCGCAACCTCGTTCGGGAACGGCGGCGGGAAGTTGTCAGACGGAAGCGCCTTGCGCGTCGCGGCTTCGCCGGTGTCCGGATTGATCGACGCGACCTGCGTCTTCCAGTCCGATGCGATCTTCTTGATCTCGGCCTCGTTGTAGCCAAGGCCCTTGAGGTCGCGGAACGAGACCATCTTCAGGCTGTGGCAGGCCGAGCAAACCTCCGAATAGACCTGGAAGCCGCGCTGCAGCTCGCGCTTGTCGAACTTGCCGAAGGGCCCGTCGCTGGCGAGATGCAGCGCTCTTGGCTCCTCGTGGAGCTTTTCGGAGGCGAGCGGAGCCGGCGGGCTGCTGATATAGGTCGCGAGCCCGTTGATCAGCGAGATGGTGAGGATCAGCGCGAAGACCGCGCCGATGAAGCCGAGAATGAAACGCATGTGTCTGCTGCCCCCTTACTCGGCTGCCGTTGTGGCGACCGGGCCGCCGCGCTTTTTCTTCGCTCCCGCGGGCGCCGCTTCGGCGGCTTCGCCGTGAAGCACTGACTCGCTGATCGAGTTCGGCAGCGGATGCGGAATCTCGAAGGCGGAAACGAGCGGCAGGATTACCAGGAAGTGAAGGAAATAGTAGGCCGAGGCGATCTGGCCGACGGCAACCTGCAGCGGGGTGGGCGCGAATCCGCCCGCCCAGCCGAGCAGGACGATGTCGGCGACCAGCAGCCAGAAGAAGCGCTTGAACACCGGCCGGTAGCTTCCGGAACGAACCGGCGAACGATCGATCCACGGCAGGAAGAACAGCAGCAGGATCGAGCTGAACATGGCCAGCACGCCCCACAGCTTCGCCGGCAGGATGAAGTCGACCGTGAAGCTCTTCAGGATCGCGTAGAACGGCCAGAAATACCATTCGGGAACGATGTGCGCGGGCGTCGCCAGCGGATTGGCCGGGATGTAATTATCCGGCTCGCCCAAAAAGTTCGGCGCGAAATAGGTGACGATCGCGAACAGCAGCAGAAACGCCGCGGCAAACCAGCCGTCCTTGGCGGTGTAGAAGGGATGGAACGGCAGCGTGTCGCGCTCCTCCTTCACGTCGACGCCAGTCGGGTTGCTCGATCCTGGAATGTGCAGCGCCCAGATGTGCAGCACGACCACGGCGGCGATGACGAACGGCAAAAGGTAATGGAGCGAGAAGAAGCGGGTCAGCGCCGCCTGGTCGGGCGCGTATCCGCCAAGCAGCCAGACGCGGATCGGCTCACCGACCAGCGGGAAGGCCGAGAAGAAGCCGGTGATGACCTGCGCCCCCCAGTAGCTCATCTGCCCCCAGGGCAGCACGTAGCCCATGAACGCCGTCGCCATCATCAGCAGGTAAATGACAAGGCCGAGCATCCACACCAGTTCGCGCGGCGCCTTGTACGATCCGTAATAGAGTCCGCGGAAGATATGGATGTACGTGACGATGAAGAAAAAGCTCGCGCCATTCATGTGTGCGTAGCGAAGCAGCCAGCCGGCGCTGACGTCGCGCATGATCAGCTGGTTGACTGAACTGAACGCTCCGTCAGCGGTCGCTGCATAATGCATCGCAAGGACGATGCCGGTGATGATCTGGATCGTCAGGAAAATCCCGGCGAGGACTCCGAAATTCCAGAAATAATTGAGATTGCGTGGGACCGGATAGCCAGGCCCGGTGGCGCCATAGACGATGCGCGGCAGCGGCAGCCGGTCGTCGAGCCAGCGCATAAACGGGTGCTTGGGTTCGTAGGCCTTGGCCCAGGGAAAACTCATCTGTTGTCAGCCCCTCAACCGATTTCGACCGTCGTCGGCGACGTAAACTTGTAATCAGGAACGAAGAGATTCTTCGGCGCGGGCCCCTGACGGATGCGCGCCGCGGTGTCGTACATCGATCCATGGCACGGGCAGAAATAGCCGCCGTAGGGCCCGCGGTTCTCGCCTTCGCCAATACCCAGCGGAACGCAACCGAGGTGGGTGCAGACGCCGAGTGTGATCAGCCAGTTCGCTTTGCCGGGCTTCGTCCGCTGGGCCAGCGTCTCCGGATCGCGCAGCTCGGACAGGGGGACTGCATTGGCCTCGGCGATTTCCTTGGGGGTCAGGTTGCGGACGAACACCGGCTGCTTGCGCCAGCTGACCTTGATCCCCTGCCCCGGCTGGACCTTTGAGATGTCGACCTCCGTGGTCGCCTGCGCCAGCACGTCGGCCGACGGCGACATCTGGACCAATAATGGCGCAAGCGCGACCACTCCGCCGACGCCGGCGAAGCTGACCGCCGCGACGTTGAGGAAGTCGCGGCGGCGAACGCCTTCACCGCCAGAATCTGTGGTTGCAGGAACCTCAGCGGATTGTGCCTTGGTGGCCATCATACCCCTTTTGTGACGCTTGTTGCTGTCAGTGCCGGAAAGCACATAAGCGACGCCGAACCGGACGGCTGCCCAGCGCGATTGGCGGGCCTGATAGCGACGGGTTCAGGGTCTGTGAAGGGGCGGAATCGGCGATTGGTCAGCCGATCCGCGTATCCTTGTCCTCGCCCTCTTCGACGGGCTCGTTGGAATTGGCCGCGAGCTTGTCGCGGCAGGCGCGAAGCATGGCCCGACAACGCTGGAAGCTTTCCGTTAGCTCGGCATTGACTTGCTTAAGTTTAGCGATTTCTTGCTTATCTGTTTGTTCGGTCATGGGAAAATCGGGTCGCGCAACTTTCGCCGACTAACTCAGGTTAGGCGCGATAGTTCCGCTCGCGGACGCACTCCTCCGAATTTCCTGAGCTATCGGTTGTAGCGAATTTCGATCGCGATCAGAAACATGATGTGCGCCAGGACCAGGCCGGCGAGCACGAATGCGACCGCCTTGCTGATCCCGATGATGAAAGTGGCGAATGCGAGCAGCACGGCCACGACGATGGCCGCCCGCGCGGCCCACAGCAGGGGCGGCGCCGGCGTCGACAGCCAGAACCACAACGGCCCGTCGACGTGCCGGAAGCGGAAGTCGACGTAGCTGTAGTGGATCAGGCAAACCGCGATAACGATTCCGAGCGTGATGACAATCGACTGCATCACGGCGCCAACTGGCATGGCGAGGCGCGCGGCGCAACGCCCGGCGATCCATTGCAAGCGCTTTTGGGTCCGAATTGACGCGGACGCGCGCCGCGTACCTTGGCGGGACAGGCAATTTCCGGGCCTATCACCAAGCGCGGTACTTTGCTCTTGCTGGCGGTGCTAGACATCACACCCGCCGCCGCCCTGTACTGCACGGCGCCGGTCCCAGGAGTAAAAACAATGTCGAAAGCTCGGTTCGACATGGACGCGGCCACGGCCGCAACCATCCCGCATGCCCTGAACCTGCTCAACGAGGCGCTGACGATCGTCGACACGCTTCCGCGGCCGGAGATCGGCGCTCGCCTCCAGCACGTGATTGACTCCGTCGAGGAGCTTCAGGAGCGCGCCGCCGCTTAGCAATCGCCCGCCTCGATTGCGCCCGCTCCGCCGCAACATTGGTTCGCACTCGCAACAGTTCCGGCGGCTGCCGGTCAGAGGACCGGCACGGTATCCGGCATGCCCTGGTCAAAATAGGATTGCACCTGCTTC
>JAZJZB010000128.1:13135-17253 GCA_040390085.1 Pseudomonadota bacterium
ACGCCCTCGGGCGCATCCTCCCACGTCGCACGACACGCGCTCGTCGCGCCGGCCTGACAGCGAGGCGCGGAACATGATCGCGGCGGCGTACAGGACGACCACGATCACCAGCCAGCGAAGCTGCTCGATCGGCATCGTCTTGACTAGGAAGGCGGCGACGAAAACGGCAGGAATCCCGCCGAGGGCGAGGCTGATGACGACCTTAAGGTCGATAGTCCCCAACTGGATGTGGCGGGCGCCCGCTCCAGCCCCCATCAGCGCCGCGCCGGCAGCCATGATCGGGAAGCAGAGGCGTGGGTCCATGCCCATCAAGCTCAGCATGACCAGGGTCGGGGCATAATTGCCGACGCCGAAATTAAGCAGGATTCCGAAGCCGAAGCTGGCGGTGATTGCGATCGCGGTCAGCGTCGGCGACAGCCCGGCGGCTGTGCCGCCGCCCGGGAACAGGTGAAGATTGGTCATCGCATAAGCGATTGCTGCGAGCAGCAGCCCGATCGCGACGATCAGCTGGACGATCCAGACCCGCGCCCGCGCGACCAGCGGTGCGCCGAGCAGCCCGCCGAGCAGTACTGCGACTGCCGACCCGAACAGCAGGACCGGGTCGACCATTACGCCGAGCAGGATCAGGAAGATGATCGACTCGGTCATCGCCGGCGGCGTGAGTCCGACCAGCATGGTCGGCGGAAGCAGGCGGTCGGGCACCAGCCGGCGCAATTTCAGCCAGGCGGCGGTTGGAGCGAACGATCCGATGCCGAGCGTATCGAAAAAGCTGACCACCGCACCAAGCGCGACACTTTCAAGTTGCGGCTTGATCCGCTGGGCGATCGCAGCCCGAAGAAGGACGATTGCAAAGAACAGGATCGCGAGGCCGAGCGGCACGAGCAGCGCAATCAACATCGTGTCTTTCCCCTTGAACCACCCGCCTTCTGGCCGGCGAAGCTACAGCATCCGCGGGGGCGCACAACCGCGGCCGCCCGCGGTGAAATATTCGCCGCCCTCCTGACTCCGGGCCGCGGGTCGGGAATCTGTGACCCTCAAGCTCGAATCGCATCCTCTTCGCCCGGCCGAGTGCCGGGCTTGCGGCATTTGATCGGGCAGTCGGCGAGACAGAGAACAGCAAGGGCAACAGACATGGCGAGCAACGCGGGCACGATCCTTTCGCGCATCAAGGACGAGGAGATCGACTGGGTCGACCTTCGATTTACCGACCCCAAGGGCAAGTGGCAGCATCTTACCATGGCCTCGGGCGTGATCGACGAGGACATGCTGACCGACGGCTTCATGTTCGACGGAAGCTCGATCGCCGGGTGGAAGGCGATCAACGAATCCGACATGATCCTGAAGCCGGACCTCGATGCGGCTTACGTCGACCCGTTCAGCGCGACGCCAATGCTGGTCTTGTTCTGCAACGTCGTCGAACCGTCGACCGGCGAGCTCTACGGCCGCGACCCGCGCTCGACCGCGACCCGCGCCGAGGCCTATCTCAAGCAGACCGGTGTCGGCGACACCGTGTTCGTCGGCCCGGAAGCCGAGTTCTTCATGTTCGACGACGTCCGCTTCGAGGACAGCTACAATGCCTCCGGCTTCAAGATCGACGACATCGAGCTGCCGACCAACACGATGCGCGAATATGAGGGCGGCAACCTCGCCCACCGGCCGCGCGCCAAGGGGGGCTATTTCCCGGTCGCTCCAGTCGACAGCGCAATGGACATCCGCGGCGAGATGGTCGCGACGATGATCGAGATGGGACTGCCGATGGACAAGCACCATCACGAGGTCGCAGCTTCGCAGCACGAACTCGGGCTGACCTACGGCGGGCTGGTCGAGACCGCCGACCGGATGCAGATCTACAAATATGTCGTGCACATGGTCGCCCACGCCTACGGCAAGACCGCGACCTTCATGCCCAAGCCGATCGCCAAGGATAATGGCTCGGGAATGCACACGCACATGTCGATCTGGAAGGCCGGCAAGCCGCTGTTCGCAGGCAACGGCTATGCGGGCCTCAGCGAAACTGCGCTCTACTTCATCGGCGGGGTGATCAAGCACGCCCGCGCGCTCAATGCGTTCACCAACCCGACCACCAACAGCTACAAGCGGCTGGTGCCCGGGTTCGAA
Source organism: Pseudomonadota bacterium (assembly GCA_040390085.1). Lineage (GTDB taxonomy): Bacteria > Pseudomonadota > Alphaproteobacteria > Sphingomonadales > Sphingomonadaceae > Sphingomicrobium. The sequence goes on from JAZJZB010000128.1 coordinate 15,254, forward strand.
GCCCCGGTGCTGCTCGCTTATTCGAGCCGCAACCGTTCTGCGTCCTGCCGCATCCCCTACGGCGCCGGCGAAAAGGCCAAGCGGGTCGAATTCCGCTTCCCCGACGCGCTCGCCAATCCGTACCTTGCTTATTCGGCGCTGCTGATGGCCGGGCTCGACGGCATCCAGAACCGGATCCATCCCGGCGACCCGATGGACAAGAACCTGTACGACCTGCCGCCGCAGGAACTGGTCAACGTCCCGACCGTCTGCGGATCGCTGCGCGAGGCGCTGGTCAATTTGCAGGAGGACCGCGCTTTCCTGACCCGCGGGGATGTCTTCAGCGACGACCAGATCGACGCCTACATCGAGCTCAAATGGGAAGAAGTGATGCGCTGGGAGACCACTCCGAGCCCGGTCGAATTCGACATGTATTATTCGAGTTAATTTTGAGGTAAGCTGCTCGTTTCGGGACGCCGGTGGAGGGAAACCCTCCCACCTTCCCATTCCCTCCATCGGCATCATCAATCCCCGGCGCCAGGCGCCGGTTCCCAAGTGGATCGACCAAAGCTCCGATTAAGCGCGACCGGCCCGCGCCCTCGCCGCTGCGCCGCTGCCGTAGATCGCGTAAAGCACCAGGCCGATCACCTGCGCGCCGACGAAGAACAGCTGGGTCCGGTTGGGCAGGCTGATGAACAGATAGAGGCAGCCGAGGATTCCGAACGGCGCCACCAGCCACGCGGCCGGCGCCCGGAACTTGCGCTCGCGGTCGGGCTCGCGCCGGCGCAGGACAAGCATCGCAGCGCACACGGCGATGAACGCCGCAAGCGTCCCGGCATTGGCCAGTGCCGCGATCGAGGTCAGCGGGACGAGCCCGGCGAACACCGAGGTCACCACCGCGGTGAAGATGGTGATCCGCACCGGCGTACCCCGCCGTGAGACTCGCGCCAGGCTGCTCGGCAACAGGCCGTCGCGGGCAACCGTGAAGAAAATTCGGCTCTGCCCGTAGAAGAAGGCCAGGATCACGGTCGGCAGTGCAATCACCGCCGATGCACCGAGCACCCGCGCCGCCCACGGCTGGCCGATTTCGCGAAGGATCAGCGCAAGCGGTTCGGCGCTGTTGGCGAAACCGGTGTAGGCGACCGCGCCGATCGCGGCGGCAGCGACCGCCATGTAGATGGCGACGCACACCAGCATCGATCCGACGATGCCGATTGCAAGGTCGCGGCTCGGATTCTTGGCCTCTTCGGCCGCGGTAGCGATCGCGTCGAAGCCGTAGAAGGCGAAGAAGATGATCGCCGCCGCGGCCATCACGCCGACCTCACTTGCCGGAGGGCCACTGCGCGGAAAACCGAACGGCATGAACGGGTGGAAGTGCGACGCGTCGAACACCGGCAGCGCGACCGCGATAAACAAGGCCAGCGCGGCGATCTTGATGCACACCAGGATCGCGTTGAGCGTCGCGCTCTCGCGCGTCCCGGCGATCAGCAGGCCGGCCACGACCCAGATGATGAAAATCGCAGGCAGATTGATGACCCCGCCGAGCTCGGGTCCCTGGATCAGTGCTGGCGGCAGGCCGAGGCCGATCGACTGAAGGAACCCCGAGGCGTAGCCCGACCAGCCCACCGCCACCGCACTGACGACGAGCGTATATTCGAGGATCAGCGCGACCCCGATCATCCAGGCGATCAGTTCGCCGAACACGACGTAGGAGTAAGTGTAGGCCGATCCCGAAGCGGGGATCATGGTCGCGACCTCGGCATAAGCAAGCGCGGCGCAGGCGCAGATGAGGCCGGCAATCGCGAAGGACAGGATGACCGCCGGGCCCGCCTTGCCGGCCCCGACACCGATCAAGGTCAGGATTCCGGTCCCGACGATCGCGCCGACGCCGAGCGCCACGAGGTGCGGCCAGGACAGCGACTGCTTCAGCCGATGCTCCTCCGGCATGTCCTCGCGCGCGACGACAAGCTTGCGGACGTTCCAGTTCTTCATTCGAGCCCTCCCCTGTCGTCCGTCATTGC
>JAZJZB010000128.1:17263-20001 GCA_040390085.1 Pseudomonadota bacterium
AGCGCAGCGACGAAGCAATCCATTCAGCGATGCTGGATTGCTTCGCTACGCTCGCAATGACGGCAGGGCGCGTCAATCGTGATGGTCCGCGCGAGCCGCGAAACGCAGCAAATGCAGCGATCCTACGCGCGCGCGAGGCGCCGACGGACTGCGAGGACGAATCTTCGCGCAGGCCGGGCGCGAACCGGGGGTTGTCGGATGTGTCGGATTCCTGCGCCGAGCGGCCAAGCGGGACGTCCCCAGGCGATTGGCTCAGGACAGGCATCGACGAGTGTAGATCATAAACGGGCGGCTGTAGGACAGCGATTTCGTCGCGGGCTTATGTCTGCTTTCGCCCATTGCGGACATTACCGCTGGTAATGCATCCCGCTGATTTCACCACTGCACCGGTTCACACGAAAGCCAAGGCCGTGTCCTGCGACTGAAACGATTGTCTCGCCCGCCGCACCCTGCTTGTCGCGTGGATGCTCGAAAGCCATCCACTGGTTTGGATTATCGGGGTCGGCTTCCACTATGAGCTCATAGGATTCACCGGCCGCCTGGGCTGCACGAGCGCGCGCTGAGGCGGGCACGTTCTTTATGATCGCTTCTGCGATCCTGCGCGCCGCGGTCGCGTCCGGTGCCACAGGTCGCATGAGCGAACACGGAGCCTCTTCCACTCTGCTGGCGATGAACAGGATAGCGGCAAGTACCATCTGTGACAGTTGCTATCCTCGACGTCGCGAAAAGCCAAACATCCGCTTTCCACCCAAAGCAGGCATTCGCCCGTCATCAATAATCCTTGCTGACCCGCACTGCAGCGCTCGAGCGGCCAATGGTCGAGACGGTCGACAACAACGATAGCCAGCGGGTCATCTGATATTCGACCTGCGTCGCCGAATAGCCCTGCCCGTCGGTGATCACTTCGACGAACAACTTGCGGGTGATGTATTTGCCGGCGGCGATCGCGGTCTTTTGCCCGGTGGCGACGTCGGCGGGCACGATGCGCAGCCGGTCGAGGCCGACCGCGCGGCGAAGCGCGTTGATCGGGTCGAGGCTGCCCGAGCCCGACTGGAGAGCGGCGACGGCCGAGGCGAGCTGAAGCGCTTCCGGCGCCGACAGGTTGGTGATCGATGTCCCGAACAGGATCCGCGACAGCAGTTCGTCCTGCGGCAGCGGCGGCGTGCTCGCGAAGGTGATCTCCGGTTTGAGGCCCGTGCCTTGCACGATCACGCTGGCGTTGAGGCCCTGGACCTGAGCCTGGGCATGGATGTCGAGCAGCGGGTCGGGCGGGCTCTCGCCGCGGAAGCGGATCACGCCGCGGTCGAGCCGGAAGCTTCGCCCCGCGAAATCGTAATTGCCCTGGACCAGCTCGGCCCGTCCGGTGAAGCGCGGCGCGTCGGCAAGGCCGCCGATCTGCAAATTGGTCGTCCACCGGCTGTTGATCCCGAGCCCGGTCACCTGGAGGTTGCTGCCGGCCAGCTTCAAATCGAGCTTCCATGCGTGGAGATTGGCGACCTCGATGACGTCCTCGGGGTCGAGCCCGGTTTCGCGCACGTTGAGTTGCGGGACCGCCGCGCCGCTGGTTGCGCGGCCGAGCTGGAAACGACCCTTATTGAGCTTGAGGTCGCCGGAAATGACTCCGCCATTGGCGTCGGACTTCAACTGGAGCGGGCCGGTGACCCGCGCCGCGACGTCGTCGCGGTTGAGAAGCAGCGCATTGTTGGCGTTGAACGACAGGTTGAGCAAAGTCTTGCCGCCCGAGAAAGTGATATTGCCATTGCCGCTGACCGAGCCGCCGCCGGCCGTCTGGCCGGCGATCTGGCTGAAGATCAGTTGCGGGCCGGAAAAGCGCGCCTGGCTTGCGACATGGTCGATCACCATGCCGGTGACCTGGCTTTCGAGCCGCGCATTTTGCGTCTTGAGCGAGCCGCGAATGACCGGATTGGCGAGGCGGCCGCCAATATCGGCGCCGACTGCCAGCGGGCCGGACATGTCGATCACTTCGCTGCCGGTCAGCCGCCACAAGGTATCGGCTGGACCAACGTAGCGCAGTTGCGCGAACAGCGGCGCGTTCAACAGCTCGGCGACCAGCGGGCCGGCGCCCATCGGCGCGAAGCGAGCCTGCGCCCGGCCGACGATTGCGCCGTCGCTTGCGGCCACTGCGCGCATCGCCGCGTGGCCGCCATCGACGACCGCCGCGATTCCGACGTCGATCGGCTTGGAGGCGAGGACCAGGCCGGCGCGGCTGAGCCCTCGCACCTTGAGGTCGAGCCGGCCGCTGCGGTTGGACTTCCAGGCATAATCGAGCCGGCCGCTCGCCGCGCCGGAGAGATCGAGCCCAGGCCAGAACAGGTCGAGAATATCGAGCGGCATTCCGCCCAGCTGTGCATGGACTTCCGGGCTGGAACCGCTGCGTCCGGAGACCGTGGCGGTGCCCCCGGCGAAACTGAGCTTGGTCGGAGCGAGCGCCCAGCCGTCGCCGGAGCGGGTCAGGACCGCCGCCTGATTGAGCACGAGCGGCTGGCGCTCGATCCGCCCGCTGCCGGTGAGGCGGATCGTATCGGCCGCAATGTCGGCGAGCGTCGAGAAGGCGAACGCGGCGCCGCGACGCCCGGCGTGTTCCAGCACACGTTCGATCCGTGGGGCATCCCGCTGCTCAACACGCTGATCCTGCTGACCTCGGGCGTGACCGTCACCTGGGCGCACCATGCCCTTTTGAAGAACGATCGCCGCGGCCTGGTGCTCGGCCTGATCCT
>JAZJZB010000128.1:20011-21903 GCA_040390085.1 Pseudomonadota bacterium
CTCCCATCAACCGTCGTGCGCTCGTCGGCGAGGATGATCGTGCCATCGGCCCGCCCGCTGCGCACCGAGAAGGCGCCGGGGAAGCTGGCGTTGTTGGCGGTCAAATGCGCATCGATGCGCTGCGCCTGGCCCGCCGGCGCGAAATCGAGCGTGCCGCTGAGCGTCCCGTTGGCGAGCACCAGCCGGCCCGCGAATCCGCCGGGAAGCGAGCGCAGGTCGCCGCTGGCGCGCGCCCCGCCGGCGTCGAGCGCGGCGATGGAAATGACGGTCGTGCCGCCACGCGGCATCAGGATGCGGCCGTTGCTTGTGAATGGGCCGAGCTTCGAACCACCGCTCGCGCGATAATCGAAGCCAGCAGCCGTTGGCTCGAGCAGCAGATGCATCGCCCGGATGCCCAGCGCCTCATTCGGATGGTCGAGGAACAGGTTCACGCGCGGCCGCTCGATATGCCCATCGAGGACCATTTTCAGCGGACCGTATTTCAACTGCCGGCCGGCGGCGGTGATGTGGAAGGTCCCGTCGCGAAAGCGCTCGCCGCCGCCCGACAGCCTCAGCTTTGGAGAATAGAGCTGGAGGTTGCTGAAATGGACGATTCCGTCGGCCCCGCGCTGAAGATTGGTGGTCAGCGACGGCAGGCCGCCGGTCATGTCGCGGAAGAAGCTGTTGTCGAGGCGCCGCACCCACGCCTTGGCGGTGCCGACGACGAAGCTGTGGTGACCGTCGGGGCCGGGCACGACCTTGAGGTCGGTCATCACGTCGACGATGCCGAGGCCCGGAATGAGATAGCGCTGCATCGCGCCCGACAGCAAGACTTCGAAGCGGCCGGTGACGAGGTCGACCAGCACCGACATCTTGCCGTTCCACTTGGCGCTGGTCAGCTTGAGACCGTCGCCACGAAGCAGCCTGGGGGTGAGTGACAGCCAGCCCTCGACGCGCGGATTGGCGAGCATCGCGCCGGCGATGTCGCCAACCCCGGTGATTGCCTTGGCGGCAAGCCGGATCGGAACGCGCATTGGCCAGGGGGTCAGCCGTCCCCTGCCCTCCGCGTGCAGCCCGACGAAGCCGTTATTGTCGAACTTCACCCACTCCGAGGTGAGGCGGTACGAATAATCGGCGGTCGCGAACGGGCCGTCGAGCGTCCACACCAGCCGGACATTGCGACCCGTCATGTTTGGGAACAGGGCTGGCGGCTTGGTCAGATCGACACCCAGGCGAAGGCCGGTGTAGCGGTTATGCGCGAGATCCAGCGCGCCTCTGGCGACCGCGCGCACGGATGGCGAGCTTGCGACCAGCTGACCGTCTAGGATTCGGTCCTTGAGCGTGGCGTAGCCGCGAATGGTCACGATCGGCACGGTCAGCCGCTGAAGCCGGCCGCGAAGAAATTGCGCGGGCGCCCATTGGCCTTGCAAGCGATAGCGGCCCTGATCGACCCCGAGGCCGAGCCGCGCGGTCGGCCGTCCTGACAGGTCGAGCGAAGCGCTTCCGCGCCAACGCGTCCAGCTTCCCTTTCCGCCGATTGCCAGGTCGATCGATCGCCGCGTGCCGATCAGCGCCGGAACCACGCCGTCGCCGGGCGCGACCACTCGGGCGGCGACGTCGAACTTGTCGCGGTCCGGTTCGGCGTCGAGGTGGAAGAGGATCCGGTCGCCGCCTTGGTCGACGACTGCCTTGACCTCGACCAGGGCGCGGCCCGAACGGACGTCGGCCTTGCCGTAAACGCTCCCGCTGCGCGGCCTGCCGCTGACTTGCGGCCCGATGTCGAGCCGGTCGATCCTAAGCTCGCCGACGTGGATGTCGAAGCCCGGCAGGATCGGACCCTTTCTGGTGCTCGGCTTGAGCTTGGGCAGGCGGATCAGGCTGACTCGCTCGGCGGTCAGGCTGTCGATCGACAG
>JAZJZB010000128.1:21913-45699 GCA_040390085.1 Pseudomonadota bacterium
CCGATCCAGTCCGAGGCTTGCTTGTAATAGACGAGCCAGGCGCCCGGCGTCCAGTCGAGCTTGATGTTCGGGGAGACCAGGAACACGCCTCTGGAATCGGCGACGCGCACATTGCGCAGCTGAGACTTGCCAAAGATCGAACCGTCGATCCGCCCGATCCGGATGCGCAGGCCGGACGCGGTCTCCAGGCCTGCGACCTTGTCAATGATCCAGCGGTGGCCCGGCGCACTGTCGAGCAGCACCAGCAGTCCGGCGAGCACGAACAGCAAGGCCACGAACAGCGCGAACAGCTCATTGAGGAGACGCCTCGGCCAGTCGCGCCGAAGCTGCCGCCGCGGCGGCTCGCTCCCCTGGGTGACAATCACCGAGTCGGCCATCAGAAGGCCTGGCCGAGCGAGACGGTGACGGCGACCGGACCATCGCCTTTCTGGCGGTTGAGCGGAACGCCGACGTCGATGCGGATTGGTCCGAAGCTGGAATAATATCGCACGCCGAGGCCCGCGGCGAAGCGCCAGTCCTTGAAGTCGGGCCACGCTTCGGTCGTCAGCGATCCGCCGTCGAAGAAGGGCACCAGGCCAAAATTGCCGCCGAACTGTTTCAAGCGGATGCGCGCCTCCAGCCCGAACTCGGCGAGGCCGCGGCCGCCGACCGGATCGCCGACCATGTCCTTGGGGCCGAGCTGCTGGTAGCCGTAACCGCGGACCGACCCGCCGCCGCCCGAATAGAACCGTCGCGACGGCGCGATGTCGAATGCGCCGGCGCCGACGATCGTCCCAAGCCGCACGCGACCAGCGGCGACCACGCGATCCGACACGGGGTGATAGGCGCTCGCGTCGAACTGGGTGCGCGCATAGGTGATCTGCCCGCCGTGGGCGGAAATCTCAGGACTGATCCGTCCGCTCAGCCGGAAGCCGCGGGTCGGATCGAGCAGGCTGTCGCTGCCGTCATAGCCGAGGCTGAGGGGCGCCGCCGCAATGAGGAAGGTGCGGGTGTCCTTGAGGCCCGCCGAGCTGAATACGCCGCGCTCATCGGTAGCGAGCAGCTCGGCGCCGTAGACCCAGGTCCATCTCTTCTGCCAGATGAAGTTGCTCCGGCGCTCGATATTGCCGGCGAGCAGGACTGTGCGCGCCTCGTATGCATCGAAATGCTGGTTCGAGACGGTAGTCTGCAGGTTGAGGACCTGATCGCGCCGCTTGAAGTTGCTTCGCCGGAACTGGACCCCGGCAAGCTGCTCGCTGGTGCCAAGAACCCCGCGAACGGTCAGCGCGCCTTCCGGATTGAAGAAATTGCGGTCGGTCCAGCTCGCCCCGACGCGCGCGCCTTGCGCTGTGCCGTAACCGAGTTCGCCGGCGATGGTGTGCGAGGGCGCCGGCTCCAAGCGCACGTTGAGATTGACCGTTCGACCGCCATTGACCGGCACCATTTGGATGTCGGCGTTGGCGACGAGCGTCGTCGCGATCAGCGCCCGGCGGAGGTCGTCGATTTTCGACCGCTTGAAGGGGTCGCCGGCCCTGAACCGGGCGATCGTCGCAACGTGACGCGCGCTGAATGGCGGTCGGCCGCTAACGCGGATCGCGCCGAACCGGGCGACCGGTCCCGGATCGACCGGCAGGCGCAGCGTCGCAAGATGCGTCTGATGATTGACCTCAATGACCTGCTCGCCGATTTTCGCCTCGGCATAGCCCTGCTCGCCAAGCGCGCGCGTCAGCGCCACGCCACCGGCGATCACGTCGGTCGCGATGACCGGATCGCCGGGGCGGACCGCGAAGGCCTCGGCGAGCCGGACGGCCTCGGGCCCAGCGGCGTCGAGACCGGGCAGTTCGACCGAGGCGAAGCGATATTGCTGGCCGGCATCGGCGGTGAGCACGACCCGAAGCCCAGCGGCGTCCGCCACAGTGCTCGGCACGACGTCGGCATCATAATAGCCCTGGCTGCGGAGCAGCTCCTCGAGCAGATCGGCGTCGGCGCTCGCGCGGCGGCCGATCTGCGCCGCATTGGCCGGTTTCTTGCGGTCCGCTTCGAGCGCCGACTGCTTGCGAAAGGCCTTGAGCAGGTCCTCATCATTGCCGGGCAGACCCGCGACGTCGATCGTGTAGCGGATGTCGCCAGTTCGTTCGGCGACCACAGTGGATGTCGGCTTTTGCGGTCCCGAAGTCGCCGGCGTCGCCGATTCAGCGGCATTGAGGTCCGGCCATTCGACGCCAAGGCCGGGCATCGCATCGAGCGGGGCATTGGGGTCGAGCTCGGCGGGATCGGGCTGGGCGCGAGCAGTCGCGGTCCATAGCGTCACGGCCGCCGCCGCGCACAGCAGCCGCGCGGCCCCTCGCCTTGAATCCCGCCCGCTCATCCGGAGAGAAGCCTTAACCAGCGCTCCTGAACGGCGCCAGTACGTTTGGCCGCTATTTCCGGCCGTTAGTGGACGGTTCCGCGAACCTCGTCGCTGCTCAGCGTAGCGATGACCCGCTCGATCTGGCGCCAATGGCAAAAGCGCGCGACATTCCCGAGATCGCGGCTGCGCTCGGCGCGCGCCGCGGCCTCGAAACCGGCATCCTCGCCGAAGCGGGCGATCAGCTCGGCAGCGTCGTCGAGCGCCATGCGGCCGTGGATGAAAGGCGTTTCCATACTTGTCGCTTATAACTCAACTCTCGTTTCCGGAGCGCCGCCAAACGTCCTCAATGTCTCGCTAACCATAGTGATCGAATATAATGGTCTGAATTGCCCGAAATCAGCATCGCCGATTGCGCGCGAGCCGGTTCCCCAATAAGCTCGGCACAGGCGGGGGCCAGCGAATGAGCGACGTGTTTGTCTCGTACAAAGCGGAAGATCGGCGGCGGGTGAAACCGCTGGTCGAAGCGCTGGAGGCTGACGGCTATTCGGTCTGGTGGGACGCGCAGATCGGCGGCGGTGCGCAATGGCGCCACATGATCGAAGCCGAGCTCAACGCAGCCAAGTGCGTGATCGTGATCTGGAGCAAACGCTCCGTCGGCACCCAGGGGACGTTCGTCCAGGACGAGGCCACACGCGCCCAGGAGCGCCACGTTTACATCCCGGTGCTACTCGACAAGGTGCACCTGCCGCTCGGCTTCGGCGAGATGCAGGCGCTGCCGCTCAGCAGCTGGAAGGGAAGCCGTACCGATCCGCATTACCAGGCGATCCTGTCCGCGGTTGCCCGGCTCTCTGGTGTGTCCGCCGTTGAAGCGAAGCCGCAGCCCCCGCGATTCAGCCGCCGGGCAGTTCTGGCCGGCGGCGGCGTTGCCGCGGTCGCAGTCGCGGGCGCCGGCGGCTGGATATTCCTGAAACCCGCATCGGCTTCGGCCACCGGGAGCATCGCCGTCCTACCATTTGCAAACCTCAGCGGCGATCCGGGCCAGGCCTATTTCTCCGACGGAATCGCCGAGGAGCTTCGAAGCGCCCTCGGCCGGATCGCCGGGCTCAAGGTCGTCGGCCGCACGTCCTCGGAGGCGGTTCGCGCCGACGATGCCCAGACCGCGGCGAAGAAGCTCCAAGTGGCGACCATCCTTACCGGTAGCGTCCGCCAGTCACCCTCAACGATCCGGGTCACTGCCGAGCTGATCGACGGCAAGACCGGCATCAACCGCTGGTCGGAGGATTACGACCGCTCGCCGGGGGATTCGATCAAGATCCAGACCGACATCGCCGAGAATGTCGCAAATGCGCTGAGCGCAGCGCTCGGCGGCGCAGCAAAAGCAGCGGTGGTTCTCGGCGGAACCGACAATCCCGAGGCCCAGCGGCTGTTCATTGAGGCAGGCGCGCTGACGGACAAGAAACTTAACGATGAAACGGCTCATCGGGCTTTCGAGCTGCTCGACTCGGCGATCGCCCTCGATCCCAATTATGCGGCCGCTTATTCCCGAAAATCCGGCCTTCTGACGCTTTACGGCAACGGCTACGCAAAAAGCGCCCAGGAGCTGGCGCAAGTGCGGGCAGAATCGCTGCGCCTCGTCCGAATCGCGCTGCAGATCGCCCCGAACTTCGCGCAGGCTCATACGGCCCTCGGCTTCCTGTACGGCAGCAACCTTCAAATGGGTCCGGCATATGCGGAGGCCAAGCGGGCAATTGAACTGGCCCCAGGCGACGCCTTCGTTGTGGCGAGATACGCCAACTTTGCGAGCACCATTGGACGCAGCGACGAAGCGCTACAGGCCGGGGATCAGGCGATCACTTTGGACCCCCTGAACAACAGCTCGTACAATCTGCGACTGCGGACCCTGTTCTTCTCCAGACGGTACGCCGAAGTCATTCGAGCGGCCCAGGAACTCGAGCGAAAGTCGGCCGACAGCTTGAGCGATCCCGGAATGCCTGGTTACGCGCTCGTGATGCTCGGCAGATATCGCGAAGCCCAATCCTATTTCGGTAAATTTCCCGCCGATTACTGGTCACGCCTCACCGGCGAAGCCCTGATCATGGCGCGCGCCGGTGACCGTGCCGGGGCGGAACGAAAAGTCGCGGCGCTCCAACAGAATTATCGGGACACCGCGAGCTACCAGTACGGCCAGATTTATGCGCAGCTGGGCGACAAGGATCGCGCCTTTGCCAACCTCGAGCACGGCTTCGCGATCAAGGACGCGGGGCTGATGGGGCTGAAGACGGATCCCCTGCTCGATCCGCTTCGGTCGGACCCGCGCTTCGCCGCGCTGCTCAAGAAGATGAACTTCCCCGCCTGACCGCTGGCGCTGGCCCTGCGGCGCTGCCATGAGCGCCGCATGCGACAGCCCACGACCCGCGCCGGAGGATGCTTCCTCACCATCTTCATCCTCGCCGGCTTCGTGCTCGGCCTGGCGATCAACAATCCAATGAAGGGCGTGCTGATCGGGACCGGCGCCGGGATTGTGCTGGCAGCGCTCGTCTGGCTGATCGACCGGCGGTGCGGCTAGAGAATGCGGCGGCCGGACCAGATGACCCGGCCAATGCACTTGATCTCATCGAGACCGCAGTCCGGCCAGTCCGGATAAGCCGGATTGTCCGACTGGACGGTGACCCGCCGTCCGAGCGGATTGAGCGCAAGCCGCTTCACGACCAGCGCATCGTCGATCCGAAGCACGTAAATGCCATCGCGCAGCCGCTCGGCAGCGTCGCCGAGGTCGACCAGGATATCGTCGCCGGCATTCAGCGTCGGGGCCATTGAGTCGCCCTCGACGCGGACGATTGACAGGTTGGCGGCGCCGCTTCCGGTGAGCATCCGCAGCCAGCGTTGGTCGAACGCGAAATAGGGTTTGCCAAGCTCTTCGGTGACGATTGCACCCGGGCCCGCGGAAACGGTTACAGGATGGCGATTGATGCTGACCAGGCCGTGCGGGCCTGGTCCATCATCGGGCGGGCCGCCAAGGATCGACTCCGGCACCGAAAAGTAGCGCGCGAGCTTGCGCCGCTCCTCCTCCTTGAGCCGCCTGGGGACCCCGCGGCGGACGAATTGCTGGATGTAGGCGGCGTTGCGGCCGAGCATTCGCGACAGGCTGGCGAAGTCCTCGCCGCGCTCGGCGCATAGACGCTCAAGGACAAGGCGTGGATCGGGAAGCATTAAGCGGTCCTTAGTACTGATAGGGAAACGCCTAGACAAGTAGGAAATTGGTTGGGATGAAACGCCGTGCCGAGTCGAATTAAATCATAAGGATACGACCGTGCATTTGCTGAGAGAGGTAGAAAAATTCCTACGCCATAGCGAGACTCCACCGACCCGATTTGGACGGGAAGCGGTCGGCGATCCGCGTTTTGTCTTCGACCTTCGCAACGGGCGCGACCCGCGGCCCGGGACGGTAGAGCGCGTTCGCGCTTATCTACAGGCGGTGGCACAATGAACAGAATGAACCTGTCGCCCGCGGCATCGGCCCTGCTGCGCGCATTGACCGCCCGGGCCGGCGTCCCGCGTGATAGGATTTTGCTTACCGAGGCTCATTCGATCGACTGGCGATCGCTGACTTTCGGCGGCGAACGCCATCAGATTGAAATGCGCATTCCCGGCCCGGATTCGGCGGCGATCGTCGAACGAATGTGCAACGGCCTGGCCGATGCGGAATTCAGCATTCCGGGAGTCCTCGTCGCCGACATCGGCGTCGCCGGAAGCCCGCGCCGGGCGCTCGACGGCTCGACCAGCATCACGGTTGAAGCGCTGACGATCAGCGAAGATTAGCGGAGCGACCGACGAAGCTGATCAAGCGCGTCGAACAGCGCTTCCGAAGCATCGTGGGGCATAACCGGGGGGCCATCCTTACCAAGATGTTGCTCGATACGGGCGGTGAGCTGCCCGGGGGTCGGCATTGCCGACGGATCGAACAGGCGCACCACGCGTGAATCCGGTCCCAGCTCGGCGAGAATATCGTCGAGCAGCAACGGATCGTCGCCAGCGCCCGCGTCGGCCGGGCGCAAATCCTCGGTGAGCAGGAGCTCGTCCATCGGCGCCGGATCGATCTTCCGCAAATCGAACATCGGCACCGGATAGCGCGGCCGAGGCGTGAGCGCTGCGAGCGCCGCGGCCGACACGAGGTAGGCCGCCGCGCCAAGCGCGGCTGTGTACGCGCCAAGCATCGGCGCGGCGACAGTCGGCGACCAATAGCTGTAAGCGGCAAATGCAACCGCAACCGCGAACAGCGCGCTCGCCGTCCGCACGACGTTGCGCTCGATCCGTTGGGCTTGTGCAGCGTTCATGGCCGCACGAATACGCGCAATTGGTTTCCAGTCGGTTAGGCCGGAAGTTCGCTCGGCTGGCGAATTTCCTCAATCTCCGGCGCATTCTCGACAAGTTCGATCAGCGCGTCGGTGAAAGCCTCGACATCGTCGGGCTTGCGGCTGGTGACGATATTGCCGTCACTCACCACCACCTGGTCGACGACATTGGCCCCTGCGTTGCGAAGGTCGGTGCGGATCGAAGGCCAGCCAGTCGCGGTGCGCCCGCGCAGCAAATCGGCTTCCACCAGCAGCCACGGACCGTGGCAGATGGCGGCGATCGGCTTGGACTGACGATCGAACGCCTTGATCAGGTCGATGACATTGCCGTGCAGGCGCAGCTGGTCCGGATTGCGCAACCCGCCGGGCAGGATCAAAGCGTCGAAATCGTCGGCATTCGCCTGCTCGATGGTCAGATCCGGCCGGATCGTCCTACCGGGATCGTCGCGAACCGTGGCCTGGATCGGATCGAGCTTCAGTGAAGCGAGCAGGACATCGGCGCCGCGCTCCTGAAGGATCTGGCGGGGCCCGAACAGCTCCCACTCCTCAAACCCGTCGGTGGCAACGATCAGAATGCGGGAACCGGGGATCGACGGCATCGGCACCTCCTTTGCGCCAACAGCAGGAACTCGCCCACTCGCCGCACGCTTATGCGCGGACCATGTCTCAAGGGAAGCAATACACGCCGTGCTGAGGCACAGCAGAGACAGCGAGCCGGGGATCCGCCGTAAGCGAGTGGGGCGCTATTGGGCTTATTTCAATCCCGACGGCAAGCGCATCACCGACCGCTCGGAAATCGACCGGCTCAACGCGATCGGCCTTCCGCCGGCCTATGGGCATGCCTGGTTTTGCGTCGATCCCAATGGGCATCTCCAGGCGACCGGGATCGATGCGCGGGGGCGCAAGCAATATCGCTACCACCCCGACTTCCGGGCGAATGCCGAGGCCAGCAAGTTCGCCGGCCTGGCCGATTTCGGCAAGGCGCTGCCGAAGATCCGCCGCCAGGTCGACAAGGACCTGCGCAAGCGCTCGCTGACCAAGGAAAAGGTGCTGGCGGGCGTGGTGCGACTGCTCGACGACGACTTCCTGCGCATCGGCAACCGCGAATATGCGAAGGAGAACAAGAGCTTCGGTGCAACCACGCTGCTCAGCCGGCAAGTCCATGACGACGGGCGCAAGGTCAGGATGCGCTTCAAGGGCAAGAGCGGAGTCGAGCATGAGGTGTCGATCACCGACCGGACGCTTCGGCGGCTCGTCCGCCAGCTTCAGGAACTGCCGGGCCAATCCCTGTTCCAGTACGTCAACGGAGACGGGAACCCGCACCCAATCACGTCGACCGACGTCAATGATTATATCCGCGCCGTCACCGGCGGTGAGTTCACCGCCAAGCATTTCCGGACCTGGGGAGCGAGCGTTCTCGCCTTCGAGCAGATGCTCAACCACAAAGAGGCGACGCGCATTAGCCTCAACACCGTGATCGAACCGGTCGCCGAAGCGCTCGGCAACACCGTGGCGGTCAGCCGCAAGGCCTATGTTCACCCGGCCCTGATTGAGGCGGTCAAGGAACGGCCGCGCGACCCGCTCAATGGCATCGAACGGCCGCGCGCGCGGAAATGGCTGTCCGAGTGCGAAGTCGGGCTGATGCAGTTCCTCGCCAAGAACAAGAAGCGGAAGCGAGGCAGCACGGCTTGATCGACGCTACTGGCGCGGCCATGAACAGCAATATGTCGATCGATCGGGTCCGCGACTGGTTCGCAGCCAATCATCTCGGACTGCTGATCGGCGGGGCCGTTGCCACGGCGATCGTCGCCGGACTGCTGCTCCTGCGCTGGATCGGCAGCCGGTCGATCGAACGCGACCCGCAGCATTCGACCTGGCGCTCGGTAATCGGCGCGGCACTGGCCAAGACGAACGTCCTGTTCATGGCCGCCGCGGCCGCCGACGCTTTCTCGACCTACGCCAACCTGCCGCCGCAGCTGGCGCGCGTGATCCACATCGGCTTCATCGTCGCCTTCGCACTTCAGGGCGCAATCTGGGCCCGCGAGCTGTTTCTTGGAATGATCTCGCGCCGAGTGGCGGACGCCGACGGCGGAAGCACGCTCGTCAATGCAATGGCGCTCATCCGCGTACTGGTCAGCTTCGCGGTGTTCGCGGTCGCCATCATCCTGATGCTCGACAATCTGAACGTGAACGTCACCGCGCTCATCGCCGGGCTTGGCATCGGCGGAATCGCAATCGGCCTCGCCGCCCAGGGCATCTTCTCGGACCTGTTCGCGGCGCTTTCGATCCTGTTCGACAAGCCGTTCAAGCGCGGCGACACGATCCGCTACGACCAGAGCACCGGAACCGTCGAGCGCATCGGCCTCAAGACGACCCGACTGCGCTCGCTGAGCGGCGAGCAGCTGGTGATGGCCAACACCAAGCTGCTCGAGCGCGAGATCCACAACCTCACCCAGGCCAAGGCGCGACGGATCACCATCTATCTGGCGGTCGGCGGGGAAAGGTCGGTCGAGGCGGTCGACGCAGTCGGCGAGGCCGCCGCCAAGGCGGTCTCCGCGCAGAAGGGATGCAAGTTCGTCCGCTGCGTGCTGTCGGGCGCGGGCTCGGGAGCGTTCGCCCACGACCTCGTTTATGACGATTCAACCCTCGACAACGACCGCATCGCCCACAACCGCTCGGCGGTCCTGCGCTCGCTGATCGAGCAGCTTGCGGCGCACAAGCTCGTGCTCGCGCGCGCTTCCGACCAGCCCCCGGCCCCGCTGCCTTTTTGATGGGCCTCGCAAGCCTCGACGAGATCCGCGCCCGCGTCGGCGAAGAGGTTGGAATCTCGTCGTGGCTGGACGTCGACCAGGCGCGGATCGACGCCTTCGCCGAGGCGACCGAGGACCGCCAGTTCATCCATACCGACCCGGACGCGGCGGCGCGGACTCCCTTCGGCGGGACGATCGCGCATGGTTTCCTGTCACTGTCCTTGCTGTCGCGGATGGGCGGAGAAGCGATGCTTCTGCCGTCCGGGCTGAAAATGGCGATCAACTACGGGCTCGACCGGGTCCGTTTCCTTGCGCCGGTGCGCGCCGGCAGCCGGGTACGCGGCCGCTTCACGCTTGACTCGGTGGAGGAGAAAGCGCCGGGCCAATTCCTGATGCGCCACATCGTGACGGTCGAGATCGAGGGCCAGGACAGGCCCGCGCTGACCGCCGTCTGGCTCGGCCTGATGATAATCTGAGGAGCATTTGATGCGCGACGCAGTGATCGTTTCAACCGCCCGCACCGGCATCGGCAAGGCCTATCGCGGAGCGTTCAACGCGACCCCCTCGCCAACGCTCGCAGCGCACCCGATCCGCGCAGCGATCGAGCGCGCCAAGGTCGAGCCGGACGAGGTCGACGACGTGATCATGGGCGCGGCGCTGCAGCAGGGCGTGCAGACCACCATCGGCCGCACCGCAGCGCTGCGCGCCGGGCTTCCGGTCGAAGTCGCCGGAATGTCGATCGACCGCCAATGCGCGTCAGGACTGATGGCCATCGCCACGGCCGCCAAGCAAGTGATCGTCGACCGGATGGACATCGTGGTCGCCGGCGGCGTCGAGAGCATCAGCCTGGTGCAAACCGGCGAGTTGCGCATCGGGCCGGACCCAGAGCTGCTGAGCATGCACAACAGCGTCCACATGCCGATGATCGACACCGCCGAGATCGTCGGCGACCGCTACGGCATTTCGCGCGAGCGCTGCGACGAGTTCGCGCTGCGGTCGCAGCAGCGGACCGCCGCCGCCCAGGCCGAAGGCCGCTTCGCCGACGAAATTATCCCGGTCACCGCGAAGATGGCGGTGAAGGACAAGGAGAGTGGCGAAGTCTCGATGCGCGAAGTGACGCTCGACAAGGACGAAGGCAACCGCGCCGACACCACGCTCGAGGGCCTCGCCAAGCTCGAGCCCGTGCGCGGGCCGGAGAAGATCATCACCGCCGGCAATGCCAGCCAGCTGAGCGATGGCGCTTCGGTCAGCGTGGTGATGGAAGCTTCGCTCGCCGAGAAGCGCGGGCTCCAGCCGCTTGGCCGCTACATGGGCATGGCGGTAGCGGGAACCGCGCCCGAGGAAATGGGCATCGGCCCGGTGTTCGCCGTGCCCAAGCTGCTCAAGCGCTTCGGGCTGACGATGGACGACATCGGATTGTGGGAGCTGAACGAGGCATTCGCGGTGCAGGTGCTCTATTGCATCGACAAGCTCGGGATCCCCGAGGACAGGCTCAATGTCGATGGCGGCGCGATCTCGATCGGGCACCCGTACGGCATGTCCGGCGCGCGGCTGGTCGGCCACGCGCTGATCGAAGGCAAGCGCCGCGGCGTGAAGCATGTCGTCGTCACCATGTGCGTCGGCGGCGGAATGGGCGCGGCGGGCCTGTTCGAGGTGCTATGACGGCGGTTTGCTATCCGACCGTCGGTCACACAGATTGAGGGCCGGGGGAGACGCGGATGTACGAAAACAGCTTCACCTTCACGAAAATGCTGGCGGCCTATGGCAAGCCGCACAAGTTTAATGGCCGCTCCACCCGGACGGAGCTGTTGGGGTATCTCGTCATTTCCTGGCTCGTCGGCACGGCGATGAATTGGGTCCTCGTCGGCTCGGGAATGGCTGGGTCGATCGAGCTTGGTATAACCTCCTTCAGGGTTGCGTACTTCCTGGTGTGGATCCCGTTCCCAGCCTTGGCGGTCAGGAGGTTTCACGATCAGGATAAACCCGGCTGGTGGGCGTTGCTGTTGGTATTGCCTACCGTGGCTTTTTGGCTCGGCTTCAAGGAAGTGCTGAGCCCGCCAGCCCGTTTTGCATTTGACGCAATCTATCTTGGCGCGCTGGTGCTGCTTTTCTGGAAGCCAACCGACGGCACAAATCGCTACGGGCCCGATCCTCGCGTCGACCCCGAGGACGCGGCCCTCGCATCTGAATAGCTTCGGCGCGGCGGGCTTGTTCGAAGTGGTATAAGTTGGCCCGCCAAATGGAGCTCGACCGATGATCTTTTCGTCCGCACTCATTGCTCTCGGTATCGTCCTGAGCCTGCTGCTCATCACCACGCTCAAGAGCTTTGGCATCAATCGCGAGTATCAGCGTGCCGTGCTGTTCCGCCTCGGCCGGCTGGGCGAGATGAAGGGGCCGGGCTGGTATTGGCTGATCCCGTTCGTTGACCGCGTCGTGCGGGTCGATACCCGCATCATCACCTATCAGCTCGAAACCCAGGAAACGATTACCCGCGACGGCGTGGCGGTGCGAGTCAACGCGGTCCTGTGGTTTCGCGCGGAGTCCCCGATCCAGGTCGTCAACTCGGTCGAGAATTGGATGTCGGCGACGGTGCAGGCGGCCGAGACCGCGCTTCGCGACGCGATCGGCCAGAGCGATCTCGACCACATGCTCAAGGACCGGGTGTCGATCAACAAGCGCCTTCAGGAGCTGCTTCGCGAGGCCTCGATCAAATGGGGCGTGGAAATCGACGCGGTCGAGATCAAGGACGTCGACATCCCAGAGCAAATGCAGCGCGCAATCGCCAAGGAAGCCGAAGCAATCCGCGAAAAGCGCGCCCGGATCATCCGTGCCGAGGGCGAGCAGGAGGCCGCCGCCAAGCTGGCGCAAGCGGCGCAAACGATCGGCAATGTTCCAGCGGCGCTCGAGCTCAGGCGCCTGCAGACGCTGAGCGAGATCGGGGTCGAGAACAACACGACGATCGTTGCGATGTTGCCGGTCGAGCTGGTCCACGCAGCGCGCAAGCTTGCTGGAATGCCGCCAGTCGAAAGCGAAGAAGGCTCGCCCGGCTAGTCGATAACCCCGCAGCGCTGGTTCGCCGGCACGGCGACGTCGATCTTCTTCGGGTAGGGAAGATCGAGCCCGGCCATGATCTCGACGAACTCCTGGACCGTCTTTCCGCCGCCGAGCCGTGGATTGTGATCGCGTTCCTGGCCGACCGTGCTGACATGCAGGTCGTGATAGTCGTGCGCGGGATAGACCAGCGCGTCGGCTGGCAGCGTGAAGATTTTCTCATGAATCGACTGGTAAAGCGTTGCGGCATCGCCGCCCTGGAAGTCGGTCCGCCCACAACCGTCGATCAGCAGCGCGTCACCGGTGAGAACCCGCGCCCCGCCCGGAGTCTGGATAAGATAGCAATGATGCGCGTCGGTGTGGCCGGGCGTGAACAAGGGCTGCAACCGTATTCGGCCGACATCGAGCGGCTCGACCTCGCTAACCCTGACGTCGGCGCCGACAATTTCGCCCAGCGCCGGATAAACCACCTTCGAACCGGCCAGCGAGCGCAGCCGCGCCGCCGAAGTGACGTGGTCGGCATGGACGTGGGTCTCGACCGTATAAGCGAGTGTGAGGCCGAGTTCCTGGATCAGCGCGAGATCGCGTTCGACGGTTTCAAGCACCGGATCGACCAGCGCCGCCTCCCGCGTTTCGGGGCAGGCGATGAGATAAGTGTAGGTCGAGGATTCTCGCTCGAAGAGCTGCCGGAAGATCAATGTTGTGGCCCCTTCGCGATCATTCTAGCCAAACGCCCGGATCCGCGCCACCAATGCGCGGCCTGGATCGAGCGATCGGCCTTGAACCCAAATGCGCGCAGGCGGGTTGAGCAGGCAAAAGAGGGAGGCCAAGAATGCCCGAATCCAATCGCCCGCTGGTCGAACGAATCGCCCGAGTGCTTGCCGGCGCGGCGCTCAGCAGCAACGCCGAGGGAAGCGACCCGTCGGCCGGCGACAAGATCGACCGGGTCTGGCGCGAGCATGTCAATCAGGCGCTGGCAGTCCTCCACACCGCGCGCGAGCCGGACGAAGCGATGGCCGCTGTCGGCGATACCAGCACGTGGCGCAACATGGTCGAAGCGGCGATCGCGCAGAAGGTCGATTGAGCCCGGGCGATGCTGGTGTCGGCCGGCGTCGCAGCGGTCTCGGCGCTCGTCGCCCTGACCATGCTCGGCGGCGTGAAAATGAAAAAGGCCTAATGACCGCCCCTGCATTTGCAGGGGAGGTGGCCCGGCGAAGCGGTGACGGAGTGGCCCCTCCACCGCACTTCGTGCGGTCCCCCTCCCCTCGAAATCGAGGGGAGGACATCAATCGTTGGCGGCGATGAACTTGTCGACGACCGGAGCGATCTGCTCGCGCCATTTGCGGCCGTTGAAGATGCCGTAATGGCCGACGTCCCTGGCAAGGAAATATTGCTTCTTCGCCTTGGGCAGCCTGGTCGCGATGTCGAGCGCGGCCCTGGTCTGCCCGATCCCCGAGATATCGTCGCGCTCGCCCTCGATGGCGAGCAACGCGGTATCGCGGATCGCCGCCGGGTTCACGATATGGCCGCGGTGCTCAAGCCGTCCGTCGGGCAACAGATGGCGCTGGAACACGGTGTCGACCGTCTGCAGGTAGAATTCGGCGGTCATGTCGCACACCGAGCGATATTCTTCGTAGAATTTCTGCGTCGGTTCGGCGCCTTCCTCGTCGCCGACGACGAGATGCTTGAACATCTCCCAGTGGCTGATGAGGTGCGAGCCGAGGTTCATGGTCATGAAGCCGGCAAGCTGGAGGAAACCGGGATAAACCTTCCGCCCCGATCCCGGGTAGATCATCGGCACGGTGGCGATGACATTCTGTTCGAACCAGGCGAACGGCCGCTGGGTGGCGAGCGTGTTGACCGCCGTCGGCGCTTTGCGGGTGTCGATCGGGCCGCCCATCATGGTCAGCGACTTGGGGCGCCAGGGGTTCCTGGCCTCGTTCATGAGCGCAGTCGCGGCGAAGGCCGGGACGGCCGGCTGACAGACCGCGAGGAGGTGCGGCCGCTCGCCGCTACGCTTGCCGATCTCCTCGAGGAACTCGACCAGATAATCGATATAATCGTCGAGATCGAAGCTGCCGTCGCCGAGCGGCACCAGCTTCGCGTCGCGCCAGTCGGTGATGTAGATGTCAGCCGTCGGAAGTAGCCGCGCCACGGTGCCGCGCAACAGCGTCGCATAGTGGCCGGACATCGGTGCGACGATCAAGAGGCTTGGCCCGCCCTCGACGCCCTCGCGCGCGAAATGCTTGAGCTGGCCGAACGGCTTGCGAAGCACGATTTCCTCGTGGACCGCGACGTTCTTGCGGCCGACACGTACGCCGTCGATCCCGAATTCAGGCTTCCCGCGCGGCGCCGAAGCGTGGGCGAACACCTCGAGGCTCGCCGCAACGAG
The DNA here is from genome assembly GCA_040390085.1 of Pseudomonadota bacterium. Classification (GTDB taxonomy): domain Bacteria; phylum Pseudomonadota; class Alphaproteobacteria; order Sphingomonadales; family Sphingomonadaceae; genus Sphingomicrobium. Next base: position 36,788 of record JAZJZB010000128.1, read on the forward strand.
CGGTCCAGCCGACGTATATCCCCAGAAATTCGTGGGATTGTTGAGCCATCCGGCGCCAAGCCCGGCAAGCTTGCTCGCACCTGCGAGAAACGAACGCTGCACTTCATAGGCGTCGTAGAGCATCGAATCTCGTCTTCTGCCTCGGGGAAGCAACCGATGTGGCCCGCCTTTGCTCCACTGGCAAGGCAATGTTGCACTGCAAAAGCTGCAGCGCGGCAATTGAGGCTGTTGGGGCACACTGTTAGGGAGCCGAAATGGCCAGCACCCCCAATCGCCCGAAGGGGCGCTCCGTCCGTAGCCTGCGCATGGTCTGGCGCTTTGCCACCGCCTACCCCGGCCATATCGCGATCGCCGCCCTGGCGCTGCTGATCGCCGCAGCCGCGACATCGGGCGTTCCCTACGCATTCAAGCTGATCATCGACAAAGGCTTCGCCCAGGGCGGCGGCACGACGCGGGATATCGCTCGCTGGTTCGAATATCTGCTGCTGCTGGTCGGGGCGATGGCCGTTGCGACCTCGGTGCGCTTCTATTTCGTTTCCTGGCTCGGCGAACGAACCGTCGCCGACATCCGCCTCGCGGTGCACCGCAACCTGCTGCGACTGTCGCCCGGCTTTTTCGAAGAGAACCGGCCGGCCGAGATCACCTCGCGGATCACCGTCGACACCACGATCATCGAGCAGGTGGTCGGGACCACGGTGTCGGTCGCGCTGCGCAACATCGTCATGGGCACCGCCTGCATCATCATCCTGTTCGTGCTTGCGCCCAAGCTTGCCGGGATGATGCTGCTTGGAGTTCCTTTGATCGTCGGGCCGATCGTCTTCCTTGGGCGCAAGGTGCGCCAGGTCTCGACGCGGAGCCAGGACCGGATCGCTGACGTCGGCACGGTCACCAGCGAAGTGCTGGGCGCAATGAAGATCGTCCAGGCGTTCAACCAGCAGGGTCGCGAGACCTCGCGTTTCACCGAAGCCGTGGAGCGGGTGTTCTCGACCGCCAGGCGCCGCATCCTGCTGCGCGCAATGATGACCGCGATCGTCATCTTCCTGATGTTCAGCGCGATCACCATGGTCATCTGGCAGGGCGCGGTCGATGTCGCCGCGGGCCGGATGACCGGTGGAACGATCGCCGCGTTCGTGCTCTATGGCGGACTGCTTGCGGGCGCGTTCGGCGCTCTGTCGGAAGTGTATGGCGACCTTTTGCGCGCCGCCGGTGCGTCCGAGCGCTTGTCGGACCTGCTCGACGCCGAACCGGACGTCCGGGCGCCAGCGACGCCGGCCAAGCTGCCCGAGCCGGCGCGCGGCGAGCTCGAGTTCGAGCACGTCACCTTCCATTATCCGACGCGGCGCGAAACCTCCGCGCTCAACGACTTCAGCCTGGCAGTGAAGCCGCGGGAACGGCTGGCGGTGGTCGGACCGTCGGGCGCTGGCAAGACGACCTTGTTCCAGCTCGCGGAGCGCTTCTATGATCCCCAGCACGGCCGCGTACTGCTGGACGGCATCGACCTCACGCTCGCCGACCCGGCCGATATCCGTCAACGCATTGCGATGGTGCCCCAGGACACGGTCATGTTCGCCGCCAGCGCGCGCGACAATCTGCGTTACGGCAATTGGGACGCGACCGAGGACCAGGTGTGGCAAGCCGCCCGCGACGCCAATGCCGAGGACTTCCTGCGCTCGCTGCCGGAGGGTCTCGACACCTTCATGGGCGAAGGCGGCGCACGCCTGTCCGGCGGCCAGCGGCAACGGATTGCGATCGCCCGAGCGCTGCTGCGCGATGCGCCGCTGCTCCTGCTCGACGAAGCAACTTCAGCGCTCGACGCCGAAAGCGAGCGGCTGGTGCAGGACGCGCTCGACCGGTTGATGGAGCATCGCACCACCATCGTTATCGCCCATCGCCTGGCAACGGTGCGGGCCGCCGACCGGATCGTGGTGATGGACGAAGGCCGGATCGTCGAAGAAGGCACGCACGCGAGCCTCAACGCCCGCGGCGGCCTCTATGCGCGACTGGCACGGCTTCAGTTCGAGGATCGCGCCGCCTAGCTTTGGCCGCCGGCGCCGCCCGCGGGGGTGCCGCCGCCCGTCTTTCCGCGTCCGCTTGTGGTGCGCTTGCGCGAGCTGGTCCTGCGCTTTGTCGCCGGCTTGCGCGCCGCGCTGGCCTTTGCCGCCCCGGTCGCGCGCTTGGCAGCCGGCTTGCGCGCGGTCGACGCGCGGCTGACGCCGGCAGTGGAAGCTTTAGCGGTGGTCGAACGCTTTGCCGTCGAGCGCTTTGCCGTGGAGCGCTTCGCGGTGGTCTTGCGGGCGCCGGTCGAACGGCGCGCACCGCCGGTGCTGCTGCGCGATGCGCCTGACGAACTCGCCCGGGCGCTTCCCGATCCTTCCTCGCCCGACCACTTGCCGCTCATCACCCGCTGTGCGGCGTCGGCAACGGCTTCAGCGATGAGCGAGCCGAGCTTGGTCGCGCTGGCCATCATGCTGCTTGCGGCTTGCGATGCAGTGTCGGCGGCATCGAGGCCGGCGTCGCGAATCGCTCGCCGCGCCTTCGGGCTCGCGCTGATCGCGGCCGCCGCGGCAGCCAGGCCAGCGCCCAGCATTTCCTTGCTCATCGCCGCCTTGGCGAGCTTGTCGACCGTGCTGTCGCTCGATTTCGAAGAAGAACTGGAAGACCTCTTTCGTGCAGATTTCGCCATTGCTTCATCTCCCTCCGTTGCGGGAAAGACACTTCAACGCCCCAACGGTTCCGCGCATGAAACATCCACAGGCGCGCAAAGGGAAGATCATTTCGGCACAAGAACGTCGTTTCCGCGGATATGTTAAAGGGCACCGCTGCTATCGCTGCGGTGCCCTTCGACATGGTCAGCGGCCGGAAGTGACGGCCGTTCGTCAGCGATTAGAGCTTGCGAACACCCCTCTCCGACCTCCCTGCTGAACCATGAGACATCGGATCACCTCCTTTCGCTGCGTTGAAGCTAGGGCGATGATGAGTCTTTGTTTGCCCGAGCGCAAGACTTGTAATGATGTGAAGATTCGGCAATCTTCTTCGCTTCGGGCGGCTCAGGCTAGACGCGGCAATCCTCGATTACCCGGGCAATTTCAGCCCACGGCGGCACGACCAGCGGCGGCTGGCCGGTCACGCCGACTCCGATCCGGCCGCGGCTTGCGGCGATTGCGTCGAGCAGCGAATCGGTAACGCCAAGCTCAATCGTCAAACGCGCGGTAGTCGGGCTGAAGCTCGCCGCGACTTGCCGGCTTTGCGAGCTGGTCCACACGGTGAGGAACGGCGACGCCGTCGCGGCCGGCTTGGTGATGCTGACGCGCCGAGTCGCTCGCGTGCAATGAACCCACAATTGCGGACGGGAATAAGCGTCGGTGAAGACCGCCTCGCTGCCGCCGGTCACCGTGGAATAGGCCCAGTTGCCGCCGAGCGGCGTCGCGGTGCCGAGATCCTGGGCGGCGAGTGATGAGGGGACGGCCAGCGCAAGCGCTGCGGCAATCGCAAATCGCATGTTCGTCAGTGGCCGAGGCGGTCGACTTTGGCCTTGAGCGCGGCAAGCTCGGCCTTCAGCTCATCGACGTCATTGCCGCTCGACTTGGCTTCCGATTTCTTGCCCGCGAATGCGCGGCTTGCCTCGTCGAACATCGCCATGTTGCGCTTTGCGATATCGGCGAAGACATTGCCGCTGAACGCATCGCGGACGGCGCTCTGGTTACGCTGGAACGAGTCCATCGCGGCTTCGAGATATTGGGGAACGAAAGTCTGCATCGAATTGCCATAGAGGCCGATCAGCTGCTTAAGGAAGTTGATCGGCAGCATGGTTGCGCCGCGTGCTTCTTCATCCACGATGATCTGAGTGAGCACCTGGCGAGTGATGTCGTCGCCGGTCTTTGCGTCGACCACTTCGAACTCGCGTCCCTCGCGGACCATGAGGGCAAGCTTGTCGAGCGTGATGTAGGTGGAGCTTTCGGTGTCATAAAGCCGACGGTTCGCGTACTTCTTGATCGTCACCTTGCCTGAAGATTTGGCCATGAACCGCTCCCGAAACTCGAGCAGCGACTTACTACCGGAGCATAGTGCGGTGCAACATGAACGCGCGCCGCGCCCGCTTCCGTTGTTTCTCGAGCTGCTGCGCGAGGTTTCCGCGCGCGATTCCGAGCTCGCTTTCGACGCCCTCGCCGGGCTGCGCGCCTACGAGCAGGCACCGCGGCGCGAGCGGCCGCCGCCACGGCCGGAGGTCGCCCGCGTTCGCGGCGCGGCGTTGCGCGATCATGGCGGCGAAGGCCCGCCGCTGGTGCTCGTGCCCTCGCTGATCAATCCGCAGCGAATCCTCGACCTCGACGACGATGTGTCGCTTACTGGGGCGATTGCGGGCATGGGCCGGCGCGCGCTGTTGCTCGATTGGGGCGACGCGCAGCTCCGCTCCGAACTGAGCGTCGCTGGCCACATCGAAGCACTGTTGCTGCCGCTGATCGAGCAACTTGGCGAGCCGCCGGCGCTGCTCGGCTATTGCCTGGGCGGGACGATGGCGATTGCTGCCGCGAACCTCGCGCTGTTCGAGCGCGTGGTGACTCTTGCGGCGCCGTGGCATTTCGGGCGCTATCCTCAAGCCGCGCATGCAGCGCTGCAGGACATGTGGCGCCATTCCCAGCCTGCGGCGCGAAGCCTCGGCGCGTTGCCGATGGAAGTGCTGCAGGCGGCCTTCTGGTCGCTCGATCCGGAGCGCACGGTGCGCAAGTTCGCGGCGTTCGGCTGTCTCGGCCCTGACAGCGCCGAGGCCCGCCGTTTCATCGAGCTCGAGGAATGGGCCAACGAGGGCGAGCCCCTGCCCTACCCGGCAGCCAGGGAGCTGGTCGAAGGGCTGTTCGGGATGGATTTGCCGGGATCAGGAAACTGGAAGGTCGGCGGCGGCGTGGTGACGGACGCAATGAAGGTTCCGGCGCTTCACCTGACCGCGGAGCGCGACCTGATCGCACCCCCTCAGACCGCCGCATCGGGCAAGGTCGTTGCAATTCCTTCGGGTCATGTCGGGATGATCGTCGGTTCGGCGCGAAACGCCCTTCATGATGCACTGCGCGGCTTTCTCATGCCTTGCCGGTGAGAGCCGGCGTCGCTAAGTCGGCCGCCACGCACCCATAGCTCAGCTGGATAGAGCGCTGCCCTCCGAAGGCAGAGGCCAGAGGTTCGAATCCTCTTGGGTGCGCCACCGTTTGACCCTCACCCCCTGGCATGGCAACGCGCCGGCCGTGGCTGACAAGACACCCAAACAACCCACCTGGGGCGGCAGGTTCGCAAGCAAGCCGGCCGAGCTGATGACCCGCATCAACGCCTCGATCGGTTTCGACAAGCGGCTATGGCGCGAGGATATCGCCGCGTCGAAGGCGCATGCGGCGATGCTGCGTGAGCAGGGCATCATTGCCGAAGCGGACGCAGCCGCAATCCTCGAGGGGCTCGACCTCATCGCCGCCGAATATGAGCGTGACGGCGTTCCCGAGCGGGTCGAGCTCGAGGACATCCACATGACCGTCGAGCATCGGCTCGGCGAGCTGATCGGCGAGGCCGCCGGACGCTTGCACACCGCGCGCTCGCGCAACGACCAGGTTGCGACCGATTTCCGGCTGTGGGTCCGGCACGCCTGCGACGAGGCGGTTGACGCGATCCGCGGGCTCCAGCGCGCACTCGTCGAGCGGGCCGACGAGCATGCCGAAACGGTGATGCCCGGCTTCACCCACCTTCAGGTCGCGCAGCCGGTAACCCTCGGCCATCATTTGATGGCTTATTTCGAAATGCTGCAGCGCGATGTGTCGCGCTTTTCCGACGCGCGGGCGCGGTTGAACGAGAGCCCGCTCGGCGCCGCCGCGCTCGCCGGGACCGGATTCCCGATTGATCGCGAGCGGACCGCCGACGCGCTCGGTTTCGACCGCGCGACGGCCAACAGCCTGGACAGCGTTTCCGATCGCGATTTCGCGCTCGATTACCTCGCGGCGGCGGCGCAGTGCAGCCTTCACCTGTCCCGCCTCGCCGAAGAGCTGATCATCTGGGCGAGCAGCGCGTTCGGCTTCGTCAAACTGTCGGACGAATATTCGACCGGCTCGTCGATCATGCCGCAGAAGCGCAACCCGGACGCGGCCGAGCTGGTGCGCGGCCACAGCGGCCGGATCGTCGGCGCCCTCACTTCGCTGATGGTGACGATGAAGGGGCTGCCGCTGGCTTATTCCAAGGACATGCAGGACGACAAACAGCCGGTGTTCGAGGCCCGCGATCTACTCATGCTTTCGCTGGAGGCGCTCGCGGGCATGATCGAGACAATCGAATTTGTGCCCGAGCGAATGGGCTCGGCTGCGGCGCAGGGTTTTTCGACCGCGACCGACCTGGCCGACTGGCTGGTGCGCGAGGCCGACGTGCCATTCCGCGAGGCGCATCACATCACCGGGGCCGCGGTGAAGGCGGCAGAGGAGCGCGGCTGCGGCCTCGCCGATCTGCCGATCGACGTGCTGAAGGCGATCGACCAGCGGATCGATGAAGGCGTGTTCGACGTGCTCAGCGTCGATGCGTCCGTCCGCAGCCGCACGAGCTACGGCGGGACGGCGCCAGTTCGCGTCCGCGAGCAGATCGCTGCTGCCAAAGCGTCATTGCGAGGAGCCGAAGGCGACGCGGCAATCCAGGAATAAGGCTGGATTGCTTCGCTGCGCTCGCAATGACGGCTAGGACAATTTCCGTTGCCGCTGGGCGAGCGTGCGCAGCCGCAGCGCATTCAGTCGGATGAAGCCTGCCGCGTCGCGGTGATCGTAGCTGCCGCTTCCTTCCTCGAACGTGACCAGGTCCTGGTCGTAGAGCGATTCCTTGCTTTCGCGGCCGATCACGGTCGCATTGCCCTTGTAGAGCTTCATCCGGACCCGGCCGGTGACGTGCTCCTGGCTCTTGTCGATGGCTGCCTGGAGCATCTCTCGCTCGGGCGAAAACCAGAAGCCGTTGTAGATCAGGCTCGCGTAGCGCGGCATCAGCTCGTCCTTGAGGTGCATCGCGCCGCCGTCGAGGGTGATGCTCTCGATTCCGCGATGCGCTGCGAGCAGGATCGTGCCGCCGGGAGTCTCATAGACCCCACGCGACTTCATCCCGACGAAGCGATTCTCGACGAGGTCGAGCCGGCCGATGCCATTGTCGTGGCCGAGCTGGTTGAGCTTGGCCAGAAGCGCCGCTGGCGACAGCCTCTGACCGTCGATCGCGACCGGATCGCCACGCTCGAAATCGACCGTGATGATGGTCGCTTCGTCGGGCGCGTCTTCCGGCGAGATGGTGCGCTGGTGGACATATTCGGGCGCTTGGGCCGCCGGATCCTCGAGCACTTTGCCCTCCGAAGAGCTGTGCAGCAGGTTGGCGTCGACCGAGAATGGCGCCTCGCCCTGCTTGTCCTTGGCGATCGGGATCTGGTGCTTTTCGGCGAAGTCGAGCAGCGCTTCGCGGCTTGCGAATTCCCACTCGCGCCACGGCGCGATGACGCGGATATCCGGCTCTAGCGCATAATAGCCGAGCTCGAAGCGGACCTGGTCGTTGCCCTTGCCGGTCGCGCCGTGACAGACCGCGTCGGCGCCGACCTTGCGGGCGATCTCGATCTGGCGCTTGGCGATCAGCGGCCGCGCGATCGACGTGCCGAGCAGATAGTCGCCTTCATATTGCGTGTTGGCGCGGAACATCGGGAACACGAAGTCGCGCACGAACTCCTCGCGCAGATCCTCGATGAAGATGTTTTCCGCGCGGACGCCAAGCATCTCCGCCTTGCGCCGCGCAGGCTCGACCTCCTCACCCTGGCCGAGATCGGCGGTGAAGGTGACGACCTCGGCGTCATATTCGGTCTGCAGCCATTTGAGGATGATCGAAGTGTCGAGCCCGCCCGAATAAGCAAGCACCACCTTGAGCTTCTTCTTGGTCATATTTCTTTCTCGTCACCCGCACGGAAGCGGGCGTCCCGCTTCCTTCAAGGGGCATGGAAGAACAAGCGGGATTCCCGCTTTCGCGGGAATGACGATTAAACGATTCACGCGCCCATCATCCACAGCATCGCGCCGCGCGCGGTATGCATCCGGTTCTCCGCCTGCTTCCACACCGCGGAGCGCGGCCCGTCGATCACCGGCGCGGTGACCTCCTCGCCGCGATGCGCGGGAAGACAGTGGAGGAAACGCGCGCCGGGCGCACGCTCCATCAGCGCTTCGTCGACCCGGTAAGGCGCGAAGGCGGCGCGCTTTTCGTCGCTGTCCTGATCGCCCATCGATACCCAGACGTCGGTATAGACGATGTCGGCGCCTTCCACCGCTTCCTCGGGGTCGGCGACCTGCACGATGCCGTCATCGGCAAACCCGAAGCCTTCGGGACTGGCGATCACGAACTTGGCGCCGAGCTTGGCGCAGCCCTCGGCGAGCGAGCGGGCGACGTTGTGCGCTTCGCCGATGAAGGCGACGCGAGCGCCTTCGATCCGACCGAGCAGCTGCTTGATGGTCAGCAAATCGGCGAGCGCCTGGAGCGGATGGTCGGTGCCCGAAAGCATGTTGATCACCGGCGCCGCGCCGACCGCCGCCATCCCTTCGAGCAATTGGTGGTCGAACACGCGGGCAGCGATGATCGAATGGTAGCAACCAAGCGTGCGGGTCACGTCCTCGACGCTCTCGCGGCTGCCGATGCCGAGCTCTGCGGGCTGCAAATAGACCGGATGACCGCCAAGCTGCGCCGCCGCAATCTCCATCGAATTGCGGGTGCGGGCGCTGGGCTTCTCGAAATAAAGCGCGACGCCTTTGCCCTGAAGGATCGGCTCCGGACGCGCCTCCGAGAGAGCGAGAATGGCCTGCAGGTCGCTGGCGGCAAGCTCGCGGATGGCGAGGAGATGCTTCACCAGCTTTTCTCCTTCTTGACCATGGTCCCGACACCATGAT
>JAZJZB010000129.1:0-4630 GCA_040390085.1 Pseudomonadota bacterium
GCAATCGCGGGGCGTTTGTCGACATCGCCCGCGTTGCGGAAAAGCAGCACCTATTCGGCAAGGCGATCCGCATGACCAACAAGGCGCTGATGCTCGAGCCCAACGACCTCGACGCGATCGCGGTGCAGGGCGAAGCAATGGTCGAGATGGGCGCGACCGCACGCGCTCAGGCGAACCTCCAGAAGCTGCAGACGATTTGTCGCGCCGGATGCCCGCAGGTTGGCCAGCTCTCTGCAGCAATCAGCCGCGGCCCGACGGTCGCTTCGGCCAAGCCGCCGGAAAGCCCCAAGTCCAATTAGTCGCTGAGCTCGCGGGCCAGCGAAATCCATTCCGCAACGCTGAGGGTTTCGGCGCGCCGCTGCGTGTCGAATTGGAGCTTCGCGGCCGCCTCGAGCGCGCCGGCATATTGTTTCAGGCTTGAGCGCAGCATTTTGCGGCGCTGGCCGAATGCCGCTTCCGTAAGTCGCTCCATGACCCGCGGGTTCACCCCTTCCGGCTGCTCGGCAGGGACGATGTGCACGACTGCCGAGGTGACCTTGGGCGGGGGCACGAAGGCGGATCGGTTGACGACCATCGCGATCCGCGCCGTCGAGCGCCATTGGGCGGCGACCGACAGGCGGCCATAAGCGCCACTGCCAGGCTCGGCGACCAGCCGCTCGGCGACTTCCTTCTGGAACATCAGGGTCAGCGACGCCCACCACGGCGGCCACGCCCCACCAAGCCACTTCAGCAGTAAAGCGGTGCCGACGTTGTAGGGGAGATTGGCAACAACATGCGCGCCAATGCCGGCAACCGCCGGCTCGTCGACTTTGAGCGCGTCCGCTTCGAGTATCGTCAGCTTGTCGGCGAAGGCCTCCCTAAGTTCCGCCAGCGCCGGGATGCAGCGCCGATCGCGCTCCACGGCAACCACCTTGGCGCCGGTGTCGAGCAATGCTCGGGTCAGTCCGCCCGGACCAGGACCGACTTCATAGACGCGTTGGCCGTTCAGCGCGCCTGGAATTGCCGCGATCCGCGCGAGTAATTGCCGATCGAGAATGAAGTTCTGCCCAAGCGCCTTGCTTGCGCTCAGCCCGTGGCGGGCGATGACTTCGCGAAGAGGCTCGGCCGGGCTGCTCACGCCGCCGTTGCGCGCTGGATCGCGTTCTCGGCGGCCATCCGGATCGCTGCCGCCATCGGCCGCGGGTCGGCCTTGTCCTGGCCGGCGATGTCGAACGCTGTGCCATGGTCCGGCGCGGTCCGGACTATGGGCAAGCCAAGCGTCACGTTGACTGCGTCCTCGAAGTGCAGCGCCTTGATCGGGATCAGCGCCTGGTCGTGGTACATGCAAAGCGCAGCATCGTAATTGGCGCGCGCCCGGGCATGGAACATGGTGTCGGCGGGGTGGGGCCCTGTCACTCGCCAGCCCTCCGCGGCAAGCGCTGCAATTGCCGGTTCGATGATCTCGATTTCCTCGCGTCCCAGCTGGCCGCCTTCGCCCGCGTGCGGGTTGAGCGCCGAAACTGCCAGGCGCGGTTCGGCGATGCCGAAATTGCGCTGGAGGCCCCGTAGCGCCGCCCGGCCGCGAGATTCGATCAGCGCACTGGTCAGGTGGGCCGTGACTTCGTGAAATGGCAGGTGCGTGGTGACTGGAACTGTTCTCAACGTGGGCCCGGCAAGCATCATGACCACGTTGCCCGGCGAAACGCCGCAGCGCTCGGCCACGAACTCGGTCTGGCCGGGGTGCTGGAATCCGATCGCATAGAGCTGCTCTTTGGCGACGGGTCCGGTGATGACGGCCGCGACCGAACCGGAACGGGTGAGTCCGACTGCGAGCTCGAGCGAATCGAGCGAGCAATGGGCGCCGGCCGGAGTTGGATGGCCGGGCAGGTCTCCCGAGGCCGACGGAACCTGAATTAGGGGCAGTGCGCCGTCGAACGCGGCATCGGCCTGCGCGGGATCGTCAACGACCTCGATCGGGCCGTCCCACACCGCGGCGATCGAATGGCCGTCGCCAATGGCAACGAACGGTGGAAGCCCGAACTGCGCGCGGTTGTCCCAGCATTTCGCGATGACTTCCGGCCCAATGCCGGCGGGGTCGCCGAGCGAAACGGCAAGCGGGAAGGGCGCTGAGGGCATTGGCGCCGCTTAACGCAAATGCGCGATTAGCGGAATTCGATCACCGCATCGCGCCGCAGGTCGCGCAGGTAGCGGCGGGCCCGCATGTTGGTGCGTTCCTCGTTCAGCTGGTTGTAGACCTGGTCATAGCTTGGCGCGCTTGGGTCGGCCTCGTCGCGGCCGCAGATCACCAGGACCCGGACGCCCTCGTCGAGCGAGCCGAACGGCGGCGTTGCCTGGCCGACCTGCAACGGAAGCATGATCTGCTGAAGCGAAGGCGGCAGGTCGCGCAGCTTGATCTGGTCGCTCTGAACGACCTCGCCGTGGAAGTCTGCGGCCAGCTTCTCCGCAGCTCCGCATCCGCCGAGGCTGCGCGTGGCCTCGCCGAACTTGGCGACCACCGGCTCGGCGGCCTGGCGTGCCGTGCCCTTCGGGAAATTGATCGAGACCTGCTTGAGGCTGAGCACTGCATCCCGCGGGTCCGCTGTGAGCACCTTGCGCGTGTCCTGGACGGCGAGGATCGAAACGCCGCCGGCCACGGGAATCGGCTCGCTCACGCTTCCAGGAGTCATCTGTTTCAGCACTGCGGCGAGGCCCGTCGGCAGCTGCTCGGGCCGAACCCACCCAAGATCCCCGCCAACCGCTGCGGTGGAGGCTTCGGAATATTGGCGGGCGTATCCTTGGAAGGATGCTCCATTGCGCAGCTGCTGGAGGATCTTGTTGGCGTTATCGATGGTCTGCGCCTCGGTCGACGGAGTCGACGACAAGAAGATTTCGCCGACGCGATACTCCTCGGTGCCCTTGGATGCAGTCATCCGGTCGAGAACCGCCTTGACCTCGTCGTCGCCGACGCTGACGCCGCTTTCGATCTTGCGCTGCTGCAGGCGTTGCCAGGCGATCTCCCCCTCGATCTGGCGCCGAAGCGTCTGGATCGAGGAATGATTGGCTTCGAGGTACGCGGCGAGCTGCGCGGGATTTTGCTTGGTGTTGGCGGCGACGCGAGCGACCGTCTTGTCGATGTCCGACTTGCGGATCTCGATCTTCTCGGTCTTGGCGGCCTGGATTTGAAGTGTTTCGTCGATGAGGTTGCGAAGCACCTGTTGCCGCAGCCGCTCGACCTCGTCGGCGGGAATCTGGCCGCCGTTGGCGATGGCCAGCAGGGCAAGCCGTTGATCAACGTCAGTCTGCGTAATCACGTCGCCATTGACGAGTGCAGTCGCCTTGATGACCGAAGGCATGGGCGAGCCGAAGATCTGGGGATTTTCCGGCAGGCGCAGCGACTGTGTGGACTTGGCGGCATCCTGGTCCGTGGGCGCTTGCTGTGCGGGAGCAGCGGTTGCAGCCGCAAGCACGATCGTCACGCCGGTCACGAATATGCGCGTTGAATTCCGTCGAAAAGCCATTGCCACGATCAGATTTTCCCTTGGTTCCCAGCTCAGTACGATGATTGCCGTTTATCCACGCCCGCTGAACGCAGGCTTAGCGGCCCAGTCCCTTCAACGCCAAATGTATGGCAAATGTGGAGCCTTTCCTGAAGGCGCCGATCTGCTCATAGTCGCGCCGCCACGTGACGCCAAGCTCCAAGCAATCGTCCTCATATTGGATGCCAAGACGGTTGCGCACTGGCTTCCAGCCATCGGCGAGCGACAGCGGGTCCTCCTGCTTGTCGGTGAGGTCGATCACTGACGCCCCGAACATCGACCAGTAACGGGAGAGCATGACCCGAGCAGCAACGCGGAGCTCTTCCTTGTCCCTCAAATCCTCGATCGTCGGGTCGATGTCGCGATTGAGCTTGAGATAACCAATCTGCGCGTAGGTCTGGTTGGTTCCGACGGTGAGATCGATCTCGTTGCGGCGGACTGCGAAATTGTCCTTGTCGATGCGGAAACGGTGGGTGATGTCGATCAGGCGCCCATAACGAATGCGTGTCCGGCCGACGATGTCCGAGAGCCGGTCGGTGAGCCCGGTCCCTTGCGGGAAAATGTTCAGGCGGTTGGTCAGGCGGTAGCTTTGCCCGATGGTGCTGCTGATCGACAGGTTCGGACGGTCGAGCGACCAATCGACGCCATAGGTGACGCGCGAAGCGTCTTCCCAGCGGTCGTAACCGGGGAAGCGATTAAGCGCGAACAGGTTGCTGTCCTCAAGTTCGACCGAGCGCGAATCCTCATGGGGAATGTCGGTGTTTGGGGTCGGTGGAGTGACGACCAGCTGGACCCGCGGGGTGAGTCGCTGGATCCCGCCCAGGAACGGGCCGATGAACGGCCATTGGACGTCCGCTGCGAGCGCTCCGATCGCGCGCGCATGCCAGCCATCGGTGCCCCGATAGATCGCCTGAACGGTGCTCTGGGAATCGTTGGTGTGATAAACGTCCCCGCGGGCGAGGGCGGTGAGAGTAAGCTGCTGCCCCCACGGCGTCAGCTTCCTGAGGTCCCAGCGCACGCTTGCGAACGCGCGCTGCGTATCCTGGCCATTGATGCGCAGGACAGCGAGGCTGTTGGCTTCGACCTCGACCTTGCCGCCGGCGAGCTCGTCCATT
>JAZJZB010000129.1:4640-25333 GCA_040390085.1 Pseudomonadota bacterium
CCGGAAGCGCGATCGGCATCTGTTTCTGGCGATCGTCGACGCGCAGGCCCTGGAAGGCCCAACCGGCGATTGAGATGTAATTGTCCGGAGTGATCCGCTCGACATTGATGACGCTGCGCAGCCGGTCGTCGCTGGTGAGGTCGTAGCGGCGGGTGGCGGTCTTGTCGCTCGCTGCCCTAACCGACGCGGTGACGCTCCACTCGGGGTCCAGCTGCCACTTGCCGTTGCCGGCAAAATAGCCGCGGATTCCGCGCCGCTGGGGCCCGGTCGCGGTCGGATCCACCCGGTCGACCTTGCCGTAAGTGATGAAGCCGCCGAGCTGGAACGCGCCAAGGCTGCTGAGATCGCGATACTCAGCGCTCAGGGCCGGAAGCACGCCCGTGTAGGCGTGCGGCGTAACGGTGAAGTCGCGGTTCGGCGCGAGCTGCCAGTGATAGGGGACTGCAATCTCGAAGCCGTTACGGCTCGACAGGCTGAAATCGGGCACGAGGAAGCCGGTCGCTCCCTCATTGCCGCGACCGACGTTGAAGATCGGCAGAAGCGGAATGTTGACCCCGAACAGCTGCAGGCGGCCGCCTTCGAAGCGGACTCGGTTCGTCTTTGGATCGTCGATGACCCTGGCCGCTGTGATCGACCAGCTGGGACGCTTTGGGCAGCCGCTCGGCTTGGTCACTGGGCACGGGGTGTAGATCGCGTTCACGAACGTCGTGACGCCATCGACGCGAGTTCCGCGCGTGGCGGCGATCCGCGCACCGTTGTCGAGCACGACCAGAAGGTTGTCGACGACGCCGTCGCGCAGCGTGTCGGTCAGCTGGACCGTGTCGCCGACCAGCTTGTCGCCCTCCGGAGTTACCAGGACCACGTTGCCGCGAGCGACGACCTGGCCCGACTTGCGGTCCCACACGACTTCGTCCGCCGCCAGATAATTGCCGTCGCGGTTCATGCGGACTTCGCCCGTGGCTTGAACCACGTCGGCTTCATTGTCGTACGTGACCGTGTCGGCACTGAAGTCGACGATGTCGGCCGAAGCCGCGTCCGCGCTGCCGGGAGGAGGCGACGGCCGGGCCACTTCCTGCGCGGCTGCACCGCCGGAAGGGATCGCAAGCAGCATGGGGAGCGCCGACCACCAGACCAGTTTCGTCCGCAACGCCCGTTCCGCCCGCCTCAAATGCCCGTGTCCGGTCCGGCCTATTGCACCTCAGCGCCGCGCCGACAATCGGCCTTGGCGTCGCTTTGCCAAGGCGGCGCTTGCATCCTAAAGGATCGCCCGAACGTTCGCTCTGCCAAGGATTTTCACTGATGCAAATTCGTTTCGCCGATAGCCGGCCCACGGGGGATTTTGCGCTCGTGCTGCCGGTTGCCGGCATGGACCGAGCTGGTCTCGCGGCGTTGGGCGCGGCCCAGGCGGCGGTCGGCGCGGCGCTCGACCGCCAACGCTTCGAGGGCGATGCCGCCAATGTGTCCGAGCAATTCATCGATGATGGCGGAAGCGTCAGGCGATTGCTCGTGGTCGGTATTGGCACCGGCACGGCGCCGCGCGAAGCGGCCGAAAAGCTTGGCTCGGCCGCGGCTGCGAAGCTGCAGACCTCGGGCGAGAAGACCGCGGTCATCGACCTTGGCGGGCTCGGCTTCGACGCCGACGCCACCGCTCGCGTTGGCCTTGGCGCTGCGCTTCGCTCGTGGCGCTACGACCGCTACCGGACCAAGCTCAAGGACAACCAGAAACCGACGCTCACGGAGATCGTGATCGTCGGCGGCGATACCGGCGCCGCCAAGCGATACGAGCAGCGCTGGGCGCCCGTAGTCGAAGGCACCTCGCTGACCCGCGAGCTGGTCACCGAGCCGGCCAACATCATCTACCCCGAAAGCTTCGTCGAACGGGTTCGGGCGTCGATCGAGGGCAGCGGCCTCGAGGTCGAAGTGCTCGACCGGGCGGCGATGGAGAAGCTCGGAATGGGTGCGCTGCTCGGCGTCGCCCAAGGCTCGATCCGCGAAGCGCGGCTGTTGGTCCTTAAGTGGAACGGGGGCCGGCAGGACGGCCAGCCGACTGCGTTCGTCGGCAAGGGCGTGACCTTCGACACCGGCGGAATTTCGATCAAGCCCGCCGCCGGCATGGAACTGATGAAGTGGGACATGGGCGGCGCAGCCGCGGTGGTCGGCGCGCTCAAGGCGCTGGCTTTGCGCAAGGCGAAGGCCAACATCGTCGGCATCTGCGGCCTGGTCGAGAACATGCCGGGCGGCAACGCCCAGCGTCCGGGCGACGTGGTGACGACCATGTCCGGCCAGACCGTCGAAGTGATCAACACCGACGCCGAAGGTCGTCTCGTGCTGGCCGACGCGATTACCTACGTCCAGAAGACCTTCAAGCCGGGCGTGATCGTCGATCTTGCGACCCTGACCGGCGCGATCCTGATCAGCCTTGGCCACGAATGGGCCGGGCTGTTCTCCAACAACGAAGAGCTTGCTGGCAAGCTGCAGAAAGTCGGTGAAGAAACCGGAGACAAGCTGTGGCGGATGCCGCTCGCGGAAAGCTTCGACCGGCTGATCGATTCGGCAATCGCCGACATGAAGAACGTCGGTCCGCGCGAGGGTGGTTCGATCACCGCCGCCCAGTTCATCCAGCGCTTTGTCGAAAACGGGGTCAAATGGGCGCATATCGACATGGCTGGCAAGGCCTGGGCCGACAAGGCCGGAACCACCTACGACAAGGGGGCGACCGGCTTTGGAGTCCGCCTGATCGACCAATATGTCGAGGACATCCTCGAAGGCTGAGTCTGAGGTGCAGGTCGATTTCTATCAGCTCGCCGAGATGCCAGCAGAACCGGTGATCGCCAGCCTGGCCGAGAAAGTGCTGGCAAAGGACGGCCGCCTGCTGATCGTCGCCGAGGACGAAGCTTATCTCGCCCGCCTCGACCGTATCCTGTGGGACCAGGGCGAAAGCAGCTTCCTGCCGCACGGCCTCGCCGGCGGCGCCGACGATGCGCGTCAGCCGATCTTGTTGTCGGCCAGCCCCGACGCTCCCAACCAGGCGCGCAACGTGCTGATCGCCGACGGCGTCTGGCGCGAGGCCGCGCTGACCTACGACCGGAGCTTCTATTTGTTCGGCAATTCGACGATCGACGCCGCTCGCGAAGCTTGGAAGCAACTCGCCGCGCGGGAAACGGTCGAACGGCGTTACTGGGCGCAGGAGAGCGGCAAATGGGTCAAGAAAGCCTGACCCTTGCCGCCGCCGCCGCTCGCCGCTAGTCGGCCCAGCAATTCCTTCCAAACCAAGCACAGGAGATCGCCCGGTGATGGCCGCGACGCGCACCTTTTCGATCATCAAGCCCGACGCCACCCGCCGTAACCTCACCGGTGCGGTGACCAAGATGCTGGAGGAGGCCGGCCTTCGCGTTGTCGCCTCCAGGCGCATCCGCATGACCCGCGACCAGGCCGAAGGCTTTTACGCGGTCCACAAGGAACGGCCGTTCTACAACGACCTGTGCACCTTCATGACCTCGGGGCCTGTGGTGGTCCAGGTGCTCGAGGGTGAGAATGCGGTCACCCGCAACCGCGACGTGATGGGCGCGACTAATCCTGCCGACGCCGCCGAGGGCACGATCCGCAAGGCCTATGCCGAATCGATCGAAGCCAATTCGGTGCACGGGTCGGACAGCGACGAAAACGCGGCGGCCGAGATCGCCTTCTTCTTCAAGCCTGAAGAGATCGTCGGCTAGGCCATCCGGGGGATGGCCGTATTGCCGACGATTTTCGGCTAGCGGCTGAGCCCGACCAGGCGGAGCGAGCGGCCGCCGAACAGGCCGCCGCCTTCCCATCTGTAGCGCAGCACATAGGCTCCGCCGCCGCGGCGATCGGTGCCGGCTTCGACATAGCGTGCGTCGATTCGCACCGGCACGCTGTGCGTGCCGTCTTTGCTTTCCTTCTGGCGATTCTTCAGGGCCGATTCGACGTCATTGGAATCGAGGCGGCCGTCGCTCCCGACGTCGATTGGCGAAGCGCCCTTGATCGTCACCTTGAGCGATTGGAGGGCATGGCCCGGATCGGCCGGCATGATGGTGATCGCACGACCGTCGCTATCTGGCGTGCCCCGCAATGCCAGGGAAATCGCCGAGCGCTGCTCGACGATCCGGGTCGGCTTGTCCTCGCTGCTGTTCTTCCACGTTAGCCAGACGCCGGCGGCGGAGACTGCAAGCGCGCCAAGCGCGATGAATTCGCCGAGGTTGATCCAGCGGCGGCGGGTTTGCGGGTCGCTCATCGTCCGCCAGCTTCGAGCAAGCGGGACGGCGCCGCAAGCTCCCAGCTCGCGGCGATGCGATCGGCGACATGGCTCCAGTCGACGCTCTCGCCGGCGAGATTGATCGATATCCAGCTCGGCAGGTACGGAGGCTTCGAATAGGCGCCGGGATCGGCTTCGAGCAGCATCGCCTGCTCGTCCAGACTGCTGACCCGGACGCAAACGACCGTCTTGCCATCCCCATGATGATTGTCGCGAAACTGGGCGAACTGCTTGCCGGCGACAAAGAAGGTCGGCTGGCCGTGCGACACCCGCTCTTCGGTTTCGGGAAGCTCCAGCGCAGCCGCGCGCACCTGGTCCAATGGATTGCTCATCGCTGCACGAACTCGCTCAAGACCTGCGGATACAGCCGATGCTCGGCCTCAAGCACCCTTCGTTCGAGGCTGGCCGGACTGTCGCCTTTATGGATCGGGACTTCGGCCTGGCCGAGGATGTCGCCGGCGTCGAGTTCCTCGGTCACCAGATGGACCGTGCAGCCGCCGGCCGAATCGCCCGCCTCGAGCGCCCGCGCGTGGGTGTCGAGGCCGCGATATTTGGGCAGCAGCGAGGGGTGGATGTTGACGATCCGTCCGCGCCACTCGCCAACGAACCAGGGCGACAGAATGCGCATGAACCCGGCAAGCGCGATCGTGCCGACGTCCTTATCGTCGAGTGCGACGCTCAGGCGGCCGTCGAATTCTTCCTTGTCGAGCCCCTTGCTTTCGAGCGACCAGGTTTCGATGCCGTGGGCCTGGGCCCATTCGAGGCCGGCGGCACTCGGCTTGTTGGAGGCGACCAAGGCGACTTCGTAGCCCTCGGCCTGTTCGACCAGCGCGCGCATATTGCTTCCGCGGCCCGAGATCAGGATTGCGACTCGCTTGGGGTCACGCATTGTGAGTGGCGGACCAATCCTCGGATGAATTCCACGATCCGGCCTTGCCGCTGACGGTGCAGCCACGCGAGCCCTGTTCGACCCGGCCGATTTCGAAGACGGTTTCGCCGGCTCCCTCAAGCGCTGAAGTCACCGCCTGCGCTTCGGCGGCAGCGACGACGACGGCCATGCCGATTCCGCAATTGAAGGTGCGCGCCATTTCGCCGGCGGCGACGTTGCCGCCTTCCTGGAGCAGCGAGAAGATTAGCGGGAGAGCCCAGCGGTCGGTTTCAACGATCGCATGGCAACTATCCGGCAGAATCCGTGGAATATTCTCGAGAAGTCCGCCGCCGGTGATATGCGCGAGGCCCTTTACCTTGCGCTGCTGGACGAGGGGCAAGAGCGAGCGGACGTAGATCCTGGTCGGCTCGAGCAACGCCTCGGCGAGGGTTCGTCCATCTTCAAACGGGAAGCGCTCGTCGAGCTTCCAGTTGTTCTGATCGACGATCCGCCGGACCAGGGAGAAGCCGTTGCTGTGCACACCCGAGCTGGCGAGGCCGAGGATGATGTCACCGGGCGCGATGTCCTTGCCGGTCAGCACCTTGTCCCGCTCGACGGCGCCGACGCAGAAGCCGGCGAGGTCGTAGTCGCCGCCGGCGTACATGCCGGGCATTTCCGCGGTTTCCCCGCCGATCAGGGCGCAGCCGGCGCGGCGGCAACCCTCGGCGATCGACGCGACCACCGCCGCCGCGATCTCGTTCTCGAGCTTCCCGGTCGCATAATAATCGAGGAAAAACAGCGGCTCGGCGCCCTGGACGATGAGATCGTTGGCACACATCGCGACGAGGTCGATGCCGACTCCGTCGTTGCGGCGGCTTTCGATCGCCAGCTTGAGCTTGGTGCCGACGCCATCGTTCGCGGCGACCAGCAGTGGATCGAAGTAGCCGGCAGCCTTCAAATCGAACAACCCGCCGAACCCGCCGAGCTCGGCATCGGCGCCAGGCCGGGCAGTCGAGCGGGCAAGCGGCCCGATCGTTTTGACCAGCGCGTTTCCAGCATCGATCGAGACGCCGGCATCTTTGTAAGTCAGTCCCATGACACTCCGTGCTTCGATACGGGGCTTCGACAAGCTCAGCCCCTACTCAGCATGAGCGGAAATGAGAACCGTTCATCCTGAGTAGCCGCTGAGTAAATCGAAGCGGCGTATCGAAGGGCGCTTGGATTTCCACGCCGTTGTCGCCAAAAGGCCGAGCGAATGCTCCGCCGCGGCCTTATCGTCCCAGTGCTGATGCTGCTCGCCGTCGCCGGAGCGTCCGGCGCGCTGTACGCGCAGCTCGAGACCGCCGACCGCGGAATCCTCCCGCTCGACAGCTCCGGAACGCTGGAAATGGGCGGGATCCATGTCGACGTCGGCGGCGCCGATGCGCAGAGCGCGCGTTATGCCGGCTGGCGGATCGCCCAGCGCCAGGGTTTCCGCGCGCTTTGGGCAAAGACGCACGATGCCTCGCCCAACGAAGCGCCCAACCTGCCCGATTCGACACTCGACGACATCGTCAGCTCGATCAGCGTCGAGCGCGAAGAGATCGCGCCCAACCGCTACATCGCCGACCTTGGAATCCTGTTCGACCGAGCACGGGCAGCCCCGTTCCTCGGAGTCGAGGGCGGCGAGATCCGGCGCTCGGCGCCGATGCTGCTGATCCCGATCACGGTATCCGGCGGGACTGCGACCAGCGTCGAGCTCAGGAACGCCTGGCAACGCGCCTGGGCGCAGTATCGCACCTCGCAAAGCCCGATCGACTATGTCCGGGTCAGCGGAATGGGTTCCGATCCGCTGCTGATCAACGCCGCCCAGACATCGCGCCCGGGGCGCGGCTGGTGGCGCAATATCATCGATCTGTACGGCGCCGCCGACATCCTGGTCGCCGAGGTCCAGCTCCAGCGGCTCTATCCCGGCGGGCCGGCACGCGGGCGGTTCATCGCCCGCCACGGCCCTGACAATGAAATCATCGGCGGATTCACCCTGACCGCCGCGAACAGCGATGCGATCCCGGCGATGATGGCCCAGGGCGTCCAGCGGATGGACCAGCTGTTCGCCGACGCGTTCGCAGCGGGCCGGCTGGTCCGCGATTCATCGCTTAACCTGCCGCCGCCGCCAATACTTCCCGAGGAAGCGACTGAAACGAAGTCGGCAGCGGCAGCGAACACCGCGAACGCCTTCCAGGTGCAGATCAGCGGCAAAGACGTGAACGTCTACAATTTCGCGATGGCGCATTTGCGGACACTGACCGGGATCGAATCGGCGACTCCGCAACTGATCAACCCGTCGGGGACCAGCTATGTCCTGGTCACCTTCCATGGCGACATCAGCCAGCTTGCGTCAGCGCTGTCGGCGCGCGGCTGGACCGTCGAGGCTTCGAGCACAGTGGTGAAAATCCGCTCGAACTCGGACAAGCCGCCGGCCTTGCCGCCGCCGCCGCAGCAGCCAAGCCCGCCGCCGGCGCAACCCGTCGCCAACGAGACGTCGGGCCGACCCCAGTGAAGGAGGGTCCGGACCAGATCGCGCTTCCGCTCGACTGGCCGCAAACCGACGGCGACAGCCGCTTCATCCTTTCCGACGCCAACCGCGAGGCGTTCGACCATTTCCGCAAGTTCAGCATGTGGCCGGTCAAATCGACGATCCTGACGGGCCCCCGCCGCTCGGGCCGGACCTTGCTTGCGCGGAGCTTCATCGAGCGGGTTGGCGGACGCTTGTTGGACGATGCCGAGGAGCGCGACGAGGAAGAGCTGTTCCACGCCTGGAACCAGGCCCAGGACACGGGCAAGCCGATCGTGCTGGTCGCCGATTCGCCGCCCCCGGCCTGGGCGGCGCGGTTGCCGGACTTGAAGACCCGGCTGGCAATCACGCCGGTCGCCCACATTGGCCATCCCGACGATGCGTTGTTCTCGGCGCTGATCCAGCTGCATTTCGCCGATCGCGGGCTGCACATCCCGGCCGACGCACTGCGTTTCATGAGCGAGCGGCTGCATCGCGACTATTGGACCGCGGAGCGGGCGGTCGAGGCGGTTGACCGATTCGCAATGGCCGAGCGCGCGCGCCTGTCGCTCCCGACAATCCGCCGGGCGCTGATCGATTCGAAGATGATCGGCGAGGCGGCCTAGCCGCAGTTGATCTTGGTGATCTTGTTGTCGGGCCCGTACCAGACCGTCACCCGGTCCGACCGAAAGTCCATCGTCAGCATGGTGCCAGGCGCGCCCCAGCGGAGCACCGCCGCATGGGTCACGCGCATGATCGCCGCGCCCACCGCGCTGCTTGGGGACTGGCCGATGAACTGCTCGGTGCCGGCGCTCTGGCAAATGTGGCCAGGCGTTTCGCCATGAATGATCGGCGCTGCCGGCGCAGTCGAGCAAGCCGAAAGCAGTGCAGGGGCCAACAGCGAGGCCTTACGCATCGACCGTCTCCTCCTCGCCCTCAACGAGCCGGCTCATCTTGAGTTTCCCGTTCTCGATGGCGAAGGCGAGCCGGCCTTCGACCAGGTCGAGCGCGTCCTTGCCGAACTGCTCGAAACGCCAACCCGACAGGATCCTTAGATTCTTGCGGACTCCGACGGCGAGCGCTTCGAGATCGTCCGAGCGGGCGATCAGCTTTGCGGCGACCCCCGTTTCCTTGGCGCGGATCTTGAGCAGCAGCTTCAACAGATCGCTGACGAGCGCGCCGTCCTTGGTCAAGCCGGGCCGGCGTGGCTCGCGATCGGGCATTTCGGCGGCATCGAGCGGCTTTGCGGCTTGGATCGCGGCCATCAGCCGGGCGCCGATGTCGTTGCTCCTCCACCCGGCGGACAGACCGCGGATTCGACCGAGGTCCTCCTGGGTCTTGGGCGGGTGAAGGACAATCTCGTTGAGCGTATCGTCCTTGATGATCCGGCCGCGCGGCAGGTTCTTCTGGCGCGCCTCGGTCTCGCGCCAGCCAGCCAGCGCCTTGAGCCGGCCAAGGACGACCGCGTTGCGGCTCGGCAGCTTGAGCCGCTTCCACGCGTCTTCGGGGGGAAAGGCGAAGCTGGAAGGATCGGCGAGCCGCTCCATCTCCTCGTCGAGCCAGTCGCCGCGACCGGTTTTCCTCAGCTTCTCGACCATCCGCGGAAAGACGGTGGCGAGGTGGGTGACGTCGGCGATCGCATAATCGATCTGGCGCTTGTCGAGCGGGCGTCGGCCCCAGTCGGTGAAACGCGCGCCCTTGTCGAGGCTGTGGCCGAGCAGGCTTTCGATCAGGTTGGAATAGCCAATCTGCTCGCCGTGGCCGAGCGCCATCGCGGCGATCTGCGTGTCGAACAGCGGATGTGGCACCTTGTCGGTGAGGTTGTGAATGATCTCCAGGTCCTGGCCGCCGGCGTGGAAGACCTTGAGCACCTCCTCATTGTTCACGAACAGGTCGAGCAGTGGCTTGAGGTCGATGTCGGCCTTGGGGTCGACCGCTGCCGCCTCGTCGGGGCTCGCCACCTGAATCAGGCAGAGGTCCGGCCAATAGGTGTTCTCGCGCATGAACTCGGTGTCCACGGCGATGAACGGGTGCTTGGCGAGGCGATCGACGAGGGCTTTGAGGTCCTCGGATTTGGTAATCAGTGGATGAATAAGCATGGGTCTGCCAAGGCCCTTAGCCCCGCCCTCGCGGGTTGACAAAAGATGAGTGGGAAGGGAAGCGCGCTGCGCGCTTTTCCACCCAGTTTTGAAGCAGAAAGCCGACGTCCCGCATGCACGCCTATCGTACCCATAGCTGCGCCGAGCTGCGCCAAAGCAACGTCGGTGACACGGTCCGCCTGTCGGGTTGGGTCCATCGGCGGCGCGACCACGGCCAATTGCTGTTCGTCGACTTGCGCGACCATTACGGGATCACCCAGATCGTCACCGACACGGATTCGCCAGCGTTCAAGACGCTCGACCGGATTCGGGTGGAATCGGTGGTCACGATCGACGGCGAAGTCGTCGCCCGCTCGGCCGACACGGTCAATCCGAACCTTCCGACCGGCGAGATTGAGATCCGCGCTACCAACGTGACCGTGCAGTCGGCTGCCTTCGAGCTGCCGATGCCGGTGTTCGGCGAGCAGGAATATCCCGAGGAGATCCGGCTCAAGTACCGCTATCTCGATCTCCGGCGCGAGCAGGTGCACGCCAACATCATGCTGCGCTCGTCGGTGATCACTTCGATCCGGCGGCGGATGGTGGAGCAGGGCTTCACCGAGTTCCAGACCCCGATCCTGACCGCCAGCTCGCCCGAGGGCGCCCGCGATTACCTCGTCCCGAGCCGCGTCCACCCAGGCAAATTCTATGCGCTCCCGCAGGCGCCGCAGATGTTCAAGCAGCTGATCATGGTCGCCGGCTTCGACCGTTACTTCCAGATCGCGCCTTGCTTCCGCGACGAGGACGCCAGGGCCGACCGATCCCCAGGCGAATTTTACCAGCTCGACTTCGAGATGAGCTTCGTCACCCAGGACGACGTGTTCAACGCGATCGAACCGGTGCTGTCGGGCGTGTTCGAGGAATTCGCGGACGGAAAGGCGGTGACTCCATCCGGCGGCTATCCGCGCATCCCCTACAAGGAAGCGCTGCTCAAATACGGCACCGACAAGCCGGACCTTCGCAATCCGCTGCTGATCGCCGACGTCGGTGAACATTTCACCGGCTCGGGCTTCGGGCTGTTCGCGGGCATCGTCGGCAAGGGCGGCGTCGTTCGCGCCGTTCCAGCGCCAGACACTGCCGAGAAGAGCCGCAAATTCTTCGACGACATGAACGAGTGGGCGCGAAGCGAAGGCTTCGCCGGCCTTGGCTATGCAACCCGCAAGGGCGGAGAGTGGGGCGGGCCGATCGCCAAGAACCACGGCGAGGAGGGAATGAACCGACTCGCCGACCAGATGGGCCTCGGTCCGGACGACGGAATCTTCTTCGCCGCGGGCAAGGAAGCGGAAGCGGTCAAGCTCGCCGGCCTTGCGCGCACCCGCGCCGCCGAGCAGCTCGACCTGATCGAGCAGGGGGCGTTTCGGTTCTGCTGGATCGTCGACTTCCCGATGTTCGAATATAACGAGGATCAGAAGAAGATCGACTTCAGCCACAACCCGTTCTCGATGCCGCAGGGCGAGATGGAGGCGCTGGAGACCAAGGACCCGCTCGACATCCTCGCCTGGCAGTACGATATCGTCTGCAACGGGGTCGAGCTGAGCTCGGGCGCGATCCGCAACCACCGTCCGGACATCATGTACAAGGCGTTCGAGATCGCCGGTTACACGCGCGACGAGGTCGACACGAACTTCTCGGGCATGATCAACGCCTTCAAATATGGCGCTCCACCGCACGGCGGGTCGGCGCCGGGCATCGATCGCATCGTCATGCTGCTGGCCGATGAGCCCAACATTCGCGAAGTCATCCTCTTCCCGATGAACCAGAAGGCCGAGGATCTGATGATGAACGCGCCCGCCGTGGTCATGCCCAAGCAGTTGAAAGAACTTCATATTCGGGTCGTCGCCGACAGCTGAGCCGGTGGTTTCGTGCCCGTTGCGCCACGATCGCTCCAAAATGGGACGAAACGAGCGGGCGGTCGCTGAACAACCGTTGTCGCCCGAGCCTGCTACCGGTAACTTTCCGTTCCGTGGGGGACAGAAAATCAGAAGTTCGCGGGCCGTACCGCGTCGAGGATTTGCACTCGGCGCTCGAGGCGCTGCGTGACCATCTCGCCGAGTTGCAGCTGCCGCAGATCGCTTATGGCCGGCGCGCGATCGTCCTGCTCGAAGGCCCGGACGGGGCCGGCAAGAAATTTGCGCTGAAGCAGCTCGCGGCCGCGTTCGACCCGTGTCATTGCTCGATCCATCCGGCTAGCTTCGACCGCCGCCAGTCGGCCGAGGGGCATTGGCTCGCCCCGTTCTGGCGCCAGCTTCCACCCGGCGGACAGACCGCGATTTTCTTCCGCAGCTGGTACCGGCGGGTGCTCGACGACCGGATCTTCGGGCGCGTCGACGACGAACTGGCAGCGCGGCTGTTCGACGAAATCAACGAATTCGAGGCGCAGCAGCGCGATTACGGAACCCTGATCGTCAAGCTTTACTTCGAGGTCAGCGCCGACGTGCAGCAGCGCCGGCTCGCGCAGCGGGCGCTGAGCCCGTGGCGGGGACCTGGCCCGAACGACGAGCCGGTCCGTGTTGATGACCCGGCCTATTTGACCGCGCTGGCGGAGCTCAAGGCCAGCTCCGACACGCGCTGGTCGCCATGGCGGATGATCGACGGCGACGATGAGCAACATGCCGCGCTGCTCGCGCTGGAGGCGATCGCCGATGCCTGGTCCAAGGCGATGCCCGCTGAGCCGCCGCAGCTGGTCGAAGCGCCGGTGCGCGTCGCCTAAGGGTAGCGGATCGCCATCACTTCGTAGCTTTTTTCGCCGCCGGGCAAGCGAACCACCCGCTCATCGCCGACCTTCGCGCCGATCAGCGCCCGAGCGATCGGCGCGCTCAAACCGATCAAGCCGTTGGTCGCGTCGGTCTCGTCGTCGCCCACCAATGTCAGGGTGCGACGATTGTCCTCCTCATCGGCGAGTTCCACCGTCGCGCCGAAGCGCACCTGGTCGACAGATTGCTGTTGGGCAGGATCGACGACTTTGGCGTCCTTCATCACCTTGGCGAGATAGGCCAGGCGCCGGTCGATCTCGCGCAGGCGCTTCTTGCCGTAGAGGTAATCGGCGTTCTCGGAGCGATCGCCGAGCGACGCCGCCCAGGACACGATCTCGACGATCTTCGGCCGCTCGATCGCAAACAGCTCGTCATATTCGGCGCGGATTTTGGCGAAACCTTGCGGTGTGATGAAACGGACCATTGCGGCTGCCTATCAGCCCGGCCGGTCCTTTCCGAGATAGCGCGAGACGTGCATCGCGGTTTGCTGGGGCTGCTGGCCGCGCATCGAATCGTAGACGACGCTGTTTTCGATCACGCGCTGAACATAGGCTCGAGTCTCGGTGTAGGGGATCGCCTCGATCCATTTCAGAACGTCGACCCGTCCACGCGGGTCGCCATACTGCCGGACCCATTTGCCGACATTGCCGGAGCCGGCGTTGTAGCTTGCGACCGCCAGCGGAACGTTGCCGCCCCAAATGTTGAGCATTCGCCGGAAATAGGCCGAGCCGATCATCACGTTGTAGGCGGGGTCACTGATCAGCCGGTAGCTGTCGAAGCCGACGCCGAGCTTGCCCGCCTGCTCGCGGGCGGTGCCGGTCATCAGCTGCATCATCCCACGGGCGCCGGCATGGCTGACCGCATAAGGATCGAACGAGCTTTCCTGGCGGCCGATCCCGTGTGCGAGCGACCACAGCTCGCCCGGTACCTGCGCCGGAAGGGTTGGGAAGGCCTGGCGGACGTAGAAGCTCGAGCCCTTTATTCGGGCCATGCGCGCGGTCCACACGGCCATGTCCTGGCGGCCGATCTGCTGGCCAAACTCCACGGCAAGGTTGCGGTCGGAGTCGGTGTCGAGCGATTCGGCAAGCGCTTTGACGAACAGCGCCTGTTCGGTGGAACGGCCTTGCTGGCCGAGCATGCGCGTGGCCTGGACCAGGCGCCGGGCGTTGAAGGCAGCGCGCTGGAGCGACGTCGTCGTAAATTGCGGGACCGCCGCGGGCGGAGGCGCGACCGAGCGGCCAAGCCGTTCAAGCGCGAGCTGGCCGTAGAACAGGTCGGGGTAGGCGGCGGCGGTTTGGAAGTAAGCGTTGGCCTCCTGCACATGGCCGGCGGCAAGCGAGGCGCGGCCGGCCCAGTAATAGCCTTTGGTCTGGACCTGCAGCGAGCGGCCGCCGTGGGCGTACGCGTCATACAGTGCAATCGCCGCTTCGGGGCGGCCGAGGCGGTCGAGCGCGACGCTTCCGCCAAGCCACGCCAGGCTCGTGTAATTGTCGCGCAGGTCGAGCGGCTGCTGGCTGATATCGGTGCCCGGCGGCAGCGCGTCCCGCAGATGACGCGTGATATTGTAGACCGTCGACCATTGCCCGTCCTGCGCCGCGCCATTCGCGAGCGCCAGGAGCATGTCGTAGAATCGCTCCGGATCCGCGGCTGGATAGAGGAATTTGTGGTCACGGGCGGCAAGATCGCGGGCGGATTGGCCGTATCCCCGGGCGCGCAGGTAGCGGGCGCGGTCCATCATTAGGCCAGGATCGCTGATCACTTGGCCGATGACCGGTTGATACAGGCTTTCCGCATCCGGCGACTGACGCTGCATCGCGATGCGCGCGGCAAATGCGGCGCGGCGCGGGATGCTGGTCATCGCATAGAAGCGGGCGGCATCGTCCGCGCGTTTCCCGAACAGGAGTGAATCGACCCTTTTGTCGTGATCGAGGGCGGTCAGGCTTCCGCCATAACGGGCCCAGATCGCGTTTTCATCGGCCCCCGCCAGGTCGGGCGAGGCCCAGGCGTTGCGCGCGGCGTCGAGCGCCTCGGCCATGCGCCCGTTCGCGGCATAGGCATCGGCGAGCCGGGCCCAGCCGTTGCCGGTCCTCGGCTTGGTGACCGCGAAAAAGGACAGCACGGTTGCGTTATTCTCGCCGGGCTGCATCGCCTTCTCAGCCCAGCCGCGCAGCCGCGATGCATCCGGCCAGTCGGGATTGACGATCAGGAAGCGCGCATAGTCAGAAAAGCGGTAACCGCTGCTCTGCCGAAGAGTGCGCCAGTCGTTGAGCGAGGTCGCGACGCTGGTGCTGGTTGAGTAAACTGGAGCAGCGTAAGTCGCAGGCGCGACGTATTGTGCCGAGCTCGAAGGCGCGGTGGCCAGCAGGACTGGTACGAACACTGCAGCACGCCACATGCTGGACATCCTGGCTACCCGCTCCTTATCAGGCCGTGAACGAAGGCCCGAGAGCCTTGACCCCTAACTCTCCACCGCGGAGGCAAGTTCATGTTTTTCGGCTCGATTCCGGCGCTTGTGACGCCCTTTTCGGGCGGCCGTGTCGCCGAGGACACATTCGCCAGGTTCGTCGAATGGCAGATTGCCGAGGGTTCGAACGCGCTGGTTCCGTGCGGAACGACCGGCGAGTCCGCGACCCTGAACCGTGACGAGCACCGGGAGGTCATCGCCAATACGGTGCGCATCGCCAACGGCCGCGTGCCGGTGATTGCCGGGTGCGGCAGCTATTCGACCGCAGCGGCGATCGAGATGGCTCGCGCGGCGGCCGATGTCGGCGCCGACGCGGTGCTTGTCGTCGTTCCTTATTACAACAAGCCGAGCCAGGGCGGGCTGGCAGCCCATTTCACCGCGGTCGCCGAAGCATCGCCGTTGCCGGTGGTCATTTACAATGTACCGTCGCGCACCGTTGCGGACATTTCGGTCGAAACCCTGGCCGAAGTCGCCACGCACCCGAAGATCGTCGCGATCAAGGACGCATCCGGCAATCTCGCGCGCGTTTCCGCGCAGCGGCTCGCCTGCGGTAAGGACTTCATCCAGCTGTCGGGCAATGATGACATGGCCCTCGGCTTCAACGCGATGGGCGGGATGGGCTGCATCTCGGTCACCGCCAACGTTGCGCCGCGGCTTTGTTCGGATTTCCAGAAAGCAATGCGCGAAGGCCGTTGGGAGGACGCCGTCGCCCTCCAGGACCAGCTCTACCCGCTCCACGCGGCTTTGTTCTCGGACGCATCGCCGGGCCCGACCAAATATGCGCTTTCGCGGCTTCAAAAAGATTTCCCTGTCGAGATGCGGCTGCCGCTGACCGAGCCGAGCGACGCCTCCAAGAGCGCCGTCGACGCTGCGCTCGAGCATGCGGGGCTGATCTGACGCCCGCATGGCCAAGCTGCCTCCAGCCCCGTTCGACAAGCAAAAGGTCGTGGCCGAAAACCGCCGCGCCCGCTTCGATTATTTCGTGGAGGAGCGGCTGGAAGCCGGAATCCAGCTCGCCGGGACCGAGGTCAAATCCCTGCGCCAGGGCGAAGGGTCGATCGCGGAGAGCTATGCGACCGTCCAGGGCGACGAGATCTGGCTGATCAACAGCCACATCCCGGAATACAGCCACGGCAACCGCCTCAACCACGAGCCGCGCCGGCCGCGCAAATTGTTGCTCAAGAACCGGGAAATCACCAAGCTCCAGGGCGCGATTACCCGGCAGGGCCTGACGCTCGTGCCGCTTTCGCTCTATTTCAACGCCAGCGGCCGGGCGAAGCTCGAGCTGGCGCTGGCGCGAGGAAAGAAAGTGCACGACAAGCGGGAGACCATCAAAGAGCGTGACTGGAAGCGCGAGCAACAGCGTTTGCTCCGGCGCAATGGCTGAAGCGAGTGCACCAATGACCCGCTTCCACTGGCTGACCCGCCACATCCCGACGCGCGAGACGATCCACAGCTACCGCGTGCTCCGCCCGTTTGAGCGGCACCTGACCCACGCGTCGCTGTGGCGGATGACGCGCCGGTCGGTGCCGCGCGGAGTCGCGCTCGGCCTGTTCGTCGCGGTGATCATCCCGGTCCTTCACACTGCGATCGCTGCAGTGCTTGCGATCCCCGCGCGCGCCAATGTCGCAGTGGCCGCGGCTTTCACGCTGGTGGTCAATCCGCTGACCATCCCGCCACTTTATTACGCGGCCTACCGGATCGGCGCCTGGGAGCTCCATCACGACGCCCGGCTCGTGAACCCGGCCGCCGCCGAGCGCTTTTCGGGCGAGCTCAGCCGGCTGTTGTTCTGGATCCACGAAGCGTCGGGCGCGATCGCGCTCGGCGTGCTGACCATCGCCGTCGGTTCGGCGGTGGTCGGCTATATCGCGTCCGCGCTGGTGTGGCGGTCGTGGTCGCAGAGCCGGTGGCGGCAGCGCCGCCGCGAGCGCCGGGACGGACGAGCGTGATGGCCGTTCGCAGCTTGAGGCTGCGCGGTCGTCGATTGTCATTGGCGCCGCCTGCGGCGTCGCGGCCAACCTGTTGCTTATTCAATTCAATCCGAGGGGACTGAAATGAGCCGAGTATTTGCGTTAACTTTGGCGTCAACCGCACTGGTGGGTTGCGCCACGCAGGCCCCCACACCTGCGGTCGTCGAGGCACCGGTTGCCGTTCCGGTGGCGGAAGCGCCGGCCGCGCCAAAACCGCAATATGGCACTTTCGGCTTCGATACCGCGGGCATGGATAGGTCCGTCGCCCCGGGCGACGACTTTTATCAATATGCCAACGGGACCTGGGCCAGGAGCACGCCGATCCCGGCCGACAAGTCGAACTATGGTTCGTTCAACATTCTCGACGATTTGTCGCGCGAGCGGACCCGGCAGATCATTGACGAGCAGGCGGAGGACCCGAACAGCAGGATCGGCGCTGCCTATGCGAGCTTCATGGATGAGGCCGCGATCGAATCCAAAGGCTTGAAGCCGTTCGAACCCTGGCTCGGCCAGGTGCGGGGCCTCAAATCACGTTCCGGCCTGGCTGGCCTGTACGCCGAAGCGATGAAGCTCGGCATTGGAACGCCGTTTGGCGGCTTCGTCGGCCAGGACGACAAGGCTCCAGACCAATATATCCTGCAATTCTTCCAGGCCGGCCTCGGCATGCCCGACCGCGATTATTACCTGTCGGCAGACCCCAAGCTGGCCGAGACCAAGGCCAAATATCTCCAGCACCTGACCAACATGCTTAGCCTGGCCGGGGAGCCGAACTCGGCGGCTCGGGCGAAGGCGATCCTCGACCTTGAGACCCGGATCGCCCAGGCGAGCTGGACCCGGATCGAAAGCCGCGACGCGACCAAGACCTACAACAAGATGACCCTGGCGGAGCTCGCCAGGAGCGCTCCGGGCTTCAATTTCGGAGATCTCATTCGCGCGTCCGGGGCCGAGGGCGTCAGCGCCCTGGTCGTCGCGCAGCCGAGCGCGATTACGAAGATCGCTGCGCTGGTCAACCGCGCTCCGCTCGGAGTCCTCAAGGACCAGCTGCTGGTCCGGTCGCTCGACGCGTACGCGCCCTATCTGCCGTCCGCCTTCGACAAGGAGAATTTCGCTTTCTACGGTACCACCCTGTCGGGCACGCCGGAGCAAGAAGCCCGCTGGAAGCGGGCGGTGAACTTCACCGTCGGGGCGCTCGGCGACGACGTCAGCAAGCTGTATGTCGCGCGCTTCTTCCCGCCCGAGACCAAGGCCGCGGCTGACGAGCTGGTTCGCAATGTGATCGCGGCAATGGACCGGCGGATCGACAAACTCGACTGGATGGCGCCCGAAACCAAGGCGAGGGCACATGCCAAGCTCGCCGCTTTCACCCCGAAGATCGGATACCCGAGCAAGTGGCGCGACATGAGCGGACTGGTGATCGACCGTAACGACCTGCTCGGCAACGCCATGCGATCGAACCGGTTCGACTATGCCTACAATGTGGGCAAGCTCGGCAAGGCGATTTACAAATGGGAATGGGGTATGACCCCGATGACCATCAACGCTTATGCCAATTTCGGAATGGTCGAGATCGTCTTTCCGGCCGCCATCCTCCAGCCGCCCTTTTTCGATCCCAATGCCGATCCGGCGATCAATTATGGCGGCATCGGTGCGGTTATCGGCCATGAGCTCAGCCACCATTTCGATGACCAGGGCGCCAAATACGACGCCAGCGGCAGGCTCACGGATTGGTGGACCCCGGCCGACGTTGCAGCCTTCAGCTCACGGCTCGACAAGCTCGGAAAGCAGTTCGATGCTTATGAGCCGCTGCCGGGCATGCACGTTCAGGGCAAGCTGACGATGGGCGAGAATGTCGCTGACCTCGCAGGGCTGACCGTCGCCCATGACGCCTATGTCGCTTCGCTTGGCGGCAAGGCGCCCCCGGCGATCGACGGCACCACGGCGGATCAGCGCTTCTATCTCGGCTGGGCGCAGGTGTGGCGGCGCAATTACCGCGAGGCGAACCTGCGCCAGCGGCTGCTGACCGACCCGCACTCGCCGTCGGAGCAAAGGGTCGCGATCGTCCGCAACATGGATCCCTGGTACCCGGCGTTCGGAGTCAAGCCGGGCCAGAAGCTGCACCTCGCACCGGCTGATCGCGTCCGCATCTGGTAGCTGCCACTGGCAAGGGGCGCGTCAGCTGGTAGGATGCGCCAGCTGATGTTGTACGAGGAACTACCGCGGATCGACTCGACCCCGCTCGACGGGTGGGGTCGCTGGCTTGCGCCGGCGCTCGCCGCCGCTGCGGGGCTGTCGTTGGCCCTGGTTCTCTTCATCCTGTCCCATCCGTTGCTGGCCGGCGTCGCACTGGTCGCGGGCGCCGCGGCGGCGGCAGTGGTCCACTTGCGGCGCCCCGCAGCCCTGGTGCCCAGCGAGCCGCTGGTCACCGCGCCGGATTTCTCGCTTGTCGGAGCTGCGCTTGGGATGATCCGCGATCCGGCGGCGTTGACCAACGGCGAGGGTTCGCTGCTGGTCGTCAACTCCACCTATCGTGAGCGCTTCGGCAGCTCCGCACCGCTCGATCTGGGCGCAAGCGAGGATGCCCGGCAGGGACTGCAGCTCGCCCAGACCATGGGTTGGCGCGACGGCGCCGGCTGCGTCGCCGGGATCGAGACCAACAGCGGCGCAACGCCGGTCGAAGTCGAGCGTGTCGGCGTTAAGAGCGACCTGCTGCTGTGGCGCTTTCCGGCGCCGCCGCCGCCCGATTCACTGACCAGCGCGGTCAAACGGATCGAGCGCGTGACTGGCGAACGCCTCGCTGCCGCCGGGATCATGGCCGCCGTCGTCGACGGCAAGGGGATGATCCTCGCCTGCAACCGTTCGTTCCTCGACCGCGCAGTAGGGCCTGATCAGGTGGCCCGAAAAACCCGTTTCGGCGCTCTGGTCGAGATCGGCGAGGACGAGCAGATGCGACTGGTCGCCGAAGGCGAGGCGGCGTTTCCGGTTCGTGCAGTGCACGTGCCCGCCGATCCGAGCGGAGAGGGCGGGGCAGGGACGTTCCTCCTGTTCGAAGGCGGCTCCGGCGCTTCGCTTGGGAATTCATCGAATCTCCAGGCGCTGCTCGATGTGCTTCCGGTCGGCCTTGCCTTGGTCGATCGCGACGGCCGCTTCCTGACCATGAACAAGGCGTTCCGCCAGGCCGGCGGCCTCAAGGGGTCGGCGATGCCGGTCTATCCGGGCGACCTGGTGGTCAAGGAAGACAAGGCCGCGGTCGCCGACGCGATTCGGCGCAACGCACGTGGGCCGGCCATGTCGGGCGACCTCGCGGTGCGCCTTGCCGGCCAGGCGGCCGAGCCGGTGGCGCTGACCATCGCCGGCCTCCGCGGCTTGGGCGATGCCGCGGTGCTGCTGTTGCTCAAGGACAATAGCGAGGAGGCCAAGCTCAAGCGGCAGATCGCCCAGGCGACCAAGATGCAGGTGGTCGGCCAGCTCGCGGGCGGAGTCGCCCACGACTTCAACAACATCCTGACCGCGATCATCGGCCACTGCGACCTGATGCTGATGCGCCATACGCCGGGCGACAGCGATTATGACGACATCCAGCAGATCAAGTCGAACTCCAACCGCGCCGCTGGCCTGACCCGGCAGCTGCTCGCTTTCTCGCGCCAGCAGACATTGCGGCCGCAGGTGCTCCAGCTGCCCGACGTCGTTTCCG
>JAZJZB010000129.1:25343-31193 GCA_040390085.1 Pseudomonadota bacterium
GTCGCATCTGCTGAAGCGCCTGCTCGGCGAGATGGTTGAGCTGGTCGTCAAGCACGGCCGCAACCTGGGCCCGATCCGCGCCGATCCTGGCCAGCTCGAGCAGGTCATCATCAACCTTGCGGTCAATGCGCGCGACGCAATGGCCGCGAAGGGCGGCGGAACACTGACCATCCAGACCTATTCGGTCAGGGCCGACCAGGTCGCCGAGCTTGGCTCCGACATCCTGCCGATCGCCGACTATAGCGCGCTATCGGTGACCGACACCGGCACCGGCATCGCGCCCAATGTGCTCGGCAAGATCTTCGAGCCCTTCTTCACGACCAAGGAGATCGGCAAGGGCACCGGGCTCGGGCTTTCGACGGTCTACGGCATCGTCAAGCAGTCGGGCGGCTTCATCTTCGCCGATTCGAAGGTGGGCGAGGGGACCCGCTTCGTCATCTATTTGCCGGTCCATCGCGAAGAGATGCGAACGCGGCCTCGCCGGGTCGACAAGGCCAAGAAGGACGAGCTTTGGGGCAGCGGCACGGTCCTGCTGGTGGAGGATGAGCCAATGGTCCGCAGCGTCGCCGAGCGGGCGCTCACTCGCCACGGCTACACGGTGATCACCGCCGACAATGGCGAGGAGGCGCTCGAGATCATCGACAAGGGCGAGCCGATCGACCTGTTGATCAGCGACGTCGTGATGCCCGGAATGGACGGGCCGACCATGGTCCGCAAGGCGCGCGAGAGCCGCCCGGACCTCAAGATCCTGTTCATTTCGGGCTATGCCGAGGAGCAGCTGCGCAATTCGATCGATATCGAGAACGTGAACTTCCTGCCCAAGCCGTTTTCGGTGACGGAGCTGGCCGAGGCAACGCGCCGCGCGGCGGGCACGAAATAGGTGTTTGCGCTTTTGTTGCCGCCGGTTATGCGAGCTTTACCATGTCCGCCCAGCGTTCCATTCTGATCGTCGAGGACGAGCCGCTGATCGCGATGATGCTCGAGGATTTCCTCGATTCGCTCGGCCATAAGGTCAGCCGCACGTGCGACACCGTCGAATGCGCGCTCGAGGAAGTCGAGAAAGGCGGGTTCGACCTCGCAATCCTCGACGTCAATCTGAAGGGCGAGAACGTCTGGCCGGTGGCAACCAAGCTGCGCCAGATGAAGGTGCCATTCGTGATCGCGACGGGCGGCCACGTCGACCCGCCGCCGCCCGAATTCAACGATGCTCCGGTCATCGAGAAACCGTATACCGTCGACCGGGTCACGCCCGCCATCGACGCCGCGATCGCCGGCTAAGCAACTTCTCGCCGCTTCGGCAGCCATGTTCGAATTCCAGAGCCATTTAATCTTCCCGACGCATGCCGTTCCCGCGGCTGGGCCGTTTCCTGCCAACGCGGAGCGGCTGACGGTGGCGACACCGGACGGAATTGTGCTGCACGGGACCCACATCCCGCCAGAGCGGCCGAACCCCGACGGGACCTTGGTGCTCGGCTTCGGCGGCAATGCGTGGAACGGCCAGGACGTCGCCGAATATCTCGCCGAGGTCTTTCCCGACGAGGACGTGGCCGCCTTCCATTACCGCGGATACCAGCCGTCGACCGGATCGGCCTCCGCCGAGGCGCTCATTGCCGACGCGCCGCTCGTCTATGACGCGGTGGTCGAACGGCTTCGGCCCAAGCGCGTGATCGGGGTCGGCTTGAGCATCGGTACCGGAGTCGCAGCGCAGCTCGCGGCGAGCCGCAAGCTCGACGGACTGATCCTCGTCACCCCCTTCGATTCGCTCAAGGCGGTCGCCGAAGCGATGTTTCCGTGGCTTCCGATCGGCCCATTCTTCAGCCACGACATGGATGCCGCGTCGCCGCTGGAACCGGGCAAGCTCCCGGTCGCGATCATCGCCGCCGAGCGTGACGAGATCGTGCCGGCTGAGCGCACCGATGCGCTTCGCAAGCGGATCGGCAAGCTGGTCTTCGACCGCACCATCGCCCGCGCAGGTCACAACGACATTTACGCCCGATCGGATTTCCACGCCGCAATGCGCGAGGCGCTCGCCACCCTAACGCGGTAACGAGCCTTTCTTGCCCGCGCGATGACTATTGCGACACCGAACCGGTATTCTTCGAATTGGCCAAGGCTGGGACAAAGCGAGTTGGTGCAACCCAACTCGCCACTTGCTAGGACCTTGCCTGCAATCCATATTCTTGAGATCAAAGGCACGATTTGCCGCGGGTCGGCGTTAACGGTCCGGCAGAGTTGATCGTGATAAAGCGGGCGATCAGGCCCAGGATCAGGCGGTCGTTCGCGGCCGGGACATAAGGACGGGAATGACCAAGCTTTCAGGCGGCGACAGCAAGAGCACTCTTTACTGCTCATTCTGCGGAAAGTCGCAGCACGAGGTCAGGAAGCTGATCGCCGGGCCGACCGTGTTCATCTGCGATGAATGCGTCGAGCTGTGCAACGACATCATCCGCGAGGAATCGAAGTCCGCGCTGGTCAAGACTCGCGACGGGGTGCCGACGCCAGGCGAGATCTGCAAGGTGCTCGACGATTATGTGATCGGCCAGGACCGCGCCAAGCGCGTGCTCTCCGTCGCCGTCCATAACCATTACAAGCGGCTGTCGCATGGCGCCAAGGCCGGCAATGATGTCGAGCTGGCCAAGTCGAACATCCTGCTGATCGGCCCGACCGGGTGCGGCAAGACGCTGCTTGCGCAGACCCTTGCGCGGATCCTGGACGTTCCCTTCACAATGGCCGACGCGACCACGCTGACGGAGGCCGGTTACGTCGGCGAGGACGTCGAGAACATCATCCTCAAGCTGCTCCAGGCGTCCGACTATAACGTCGAGAAGGCGCAGCGCGGGATCGTCTACATCGACGAGATCGACAAGATCAGCCGCAAGTCGGACAATCCCTCGATCACCCGCGACGTGTCGGGCGAGGGCGTCCAGCAGGCGCTTCTGAAGCTGATGGAGGGCACGACCGCTTCAGTTCCGCCGCAGGGCGGCCGCAAGCACCCGCAGCAGGAATTTCTGCAGGTCGACACGACCAACATCCTGTTCATTTGCGGCGGCGCCTTCGCCGGGCTCGAGAAGATCATTTCGGACCGCATGCAGGGCAAGTCGATGGGCTTCGGCGCCCACGTCGCGGCACCCGACGAGCGCAAGACCGGCGAAATCCTCCAGCATTGCGAGCCCGAGGACCTGCTCAAGTTCGGCCTCATCCCCGAATTCGTCGGCCGCTTGCCGGTGATCGCGACCCTGCTCGACCTCGACGAGCCGGCGTTGATCAAGATCCTCGTCGAACCGAAGAACGCCTTGGTGAAGCAATATGCCAAGCTGTTCGACATGGAGGATGTCCAGCTCGAATTCACCGACGACGCGCTCCACAGCATCGCCCGGAAGGCGATCGACCGGAAGACCGGCGCCCGCGGGCTTCGGTCGATCCTCGAAAGCATCCTGCTCGACACGATGTTCGACCTGCCCTCGATGGAGGGTGTCGACGAAGTCCATGTCGACGGCGATGTCGTCGAGGGCCGCAAGGATCCGGTCCGGGTCTATTCGACCAAGGACAAGGAAGCCGGCGACGCCGCCTAGGCGGCGATTTCACCAATTATGGGAGGGATGCGCGCTGCCTAGCGGCCGTGCACCGCTGCGATCAGCTGCGACCCGTACCGCTCCATCAAATGCTGGTCGCGCCCGTAATGGTCCTGCAGGAACCGGACTCCGTCGGCGCTCGGCTGGACGGTGAGATAGGTCATGTAGACCGGCACCGGCTTGGGCAAATCGACCTCTTCCTCGACCTTGGGTTCCTTGCCCTTGGGCACGTAGCCGCCGAACAGCCAGCTCGCGAAGCGCTTGTAGTCCTCGACGCGGACGCAGCCGTTGCTGATCCACAGCTCGTTCTTGGTGAAATGCTCCTTCTCCGGCGAATCGTGGAGGTAGATGCCGAAATAATTGGGTAGCATGAACTTCATCATGCCCATGGAATTGGCCGGGCTGGGGAGGCGGCGCAGGCGCACGTCCTGGCGACCGTCGACCACGGCCTGCCAATCGACCGTGTTGGGATCTATCTCCTGCGCATTGTCGCCGTAGTCGGTCAGCACCTGGTATTCGCGGTCGGTTAGGTAGCTGACGCCCTGCGCTGCGACGCGCGGCGCGATCAGGCTCTTGACCAACTCCGGCGGCACGTTCCAATAAGGGTTTACGCTCGCATATTTGATATAGGCGGCCATCATCGGGGTCGCCGTTTCCGACTTGCCGACGACCACCTTCATCTCGTCGACCTTGCGGCCGTTTTCCCACAGCGACAGGCGCGCGCTGCCGGCATCGACCACCGCATATTTGCGCTGCTCTTCAGGCGCCGGGAGGCGCTTCGCGCGCTCCATGTTGATCATGATCAGCTGCTCATAATATTCAGGCCCGCGGTTCAGCGCCTCGACTGTGCCGGCGCCGGCGATCCCGTCATCCTTCAGGCCGTGCACCGCCTGGAATTCCTTGACCCGCGCCGCGAGCGATGCATCGAAGCTGCCGCCGCCGCCAAGCCCAAGGCGCGCGCGAAGCAGTGCGACGCGCTCGCCGGTCATGCCGGCCTTGAGGGTCGGACCGGTCGGCACGTGAACCTGCGGCAAATTGCCCCAGCGCTGCTGATATTTGACCAGGCCGCGGCGCAGGTCGGTGTAGATCGGATTGACCGAGGTGAAGAGGTCGACCGGGGCGCCGCTCCACGCGGCAAAGTTCATGCCGGCCATCGGGCCATTGTCGTGCACCGCCCGGGGAACCAGCTCCTCGTCGATGTAGATCATGTCGACGCCTTGCTCGATCGCCGGGGGAAGGTCGATCGGCTCGAGCGCTGCGGCCTTGTTCGGTTCGGCGATGGGCGACTGCCACGGCTGGCCGCTCGGCGCTGGCCGCGCCATCCACGGTTCCGCGACGGCCTGGGGCGCCGGAGGCGCTGGGACCGCCGCCACGGGCGGCGGCGGGGGCACTGGCCCGGGAACAGGCCAATTGACCCCATATTGGGCCAAAGCGGCGGCGGGGATGGTCAGCGCGCTTAGCGCGAGCAGGGAATATCGAATGTTCACGAACCCTTAGATAGTGAAGGAAGCTGAACGATTACAGAATCCGCCATTCACAATGGCCGCGATTTACTCACCTTCGAGCGGCAATGTGTCCTTTTCCGCCGTTGGCGAGCCGATCTTTTCGGCAATCCGCTCGACTTCTTCCTCGCTCGGCGCCTCGGGAAGCTGCTCGCCCGGAGCGAGCGCATCGTCGGGAATGCCGGGCCCGGAGCCGGCGATGGTCTCATTCACCGTCTCTTCGTTCGGCCCGGTGCTGATCTTCTCTCTGCCGTCTGCCATTCGAGCCTCCGCGCGGTCTCCACCGCTACAGCGAGCGGCGCCGCGGTTCTGTTCCTGCCTTTGTTGCCTGAGCGGCGGGGGTCGCCCATATAGTGAGCCATGACTCGCTTCCTCCCAATTCTCCCGCTTCGTGACATCGTCGTTTTCCCGCAGCGGATCGTCCCGCTGTTCGTCGGGCGCGAAAAATCAGTCGCTGCACTCGAAGCCGCAATGGCCGCTGACAAGGAGCTGTTCCTGGTCGCACAGCTCGATCCGGGCGAGGACGATCCGGACCGCGACGCGCTCTACGACCTTGGGGTCATCGCCACCGCGATGCAGCTGCTGAAGCTTCCCGATGGCACCGTTCGCGTGCTGGTCGAAGGTGTGAAGCGCGCCCGCCTGATCGATATGGTCGCGCGCGATGGGTTCACCGCCGCCGAGATCGAAGAGGTTGAAGAGGAAGCCGCCGATGGCCCCGAGGCCCAGGCGCTGATGCGCTCGGTCATCGACCAGTTTGAGAATTACGCCAAGCTCAA
>JAZJZB010000129.1:31203-32411 GCA_040390085.1 Pseudomonadota bacterium
GCTGAAGGTGGCGACGATCTGGCTGGCCATGCCGAAGCCGGGCCGGATCATGATAAGGTTTTCACCATCGGCGTTTATGTTGGCGATAAACTTTTTGGCAAAGGCTCAGGCTCAAGTAAGCAGGCAGCTCAACAAGCGGCTGCCGCCGGAGACTGGAATCCAGCTTGGCGAGATCGAGGACCCCTCGGCGCTTGCCGACGCGGTTGCGTCCAATCTGTCGATCAAGGTCGCCGACAAGCAAGCGCTGCTTGGCGAGCTCAACCCGGCCCGGCGGATGGAGATGGTGTTCGCGTTCATGGAGGGCGAGCTCGGCGTGCTCCAGGTCGAGAAAAAGATCCGCAGCCGGGTCAAGCGCCAGATGGAGAAGACTCAGCGCGAATATTATTTGAACGAGCAGCTCAAGGCGATCCAGCGCGAGCTCGGCAACGAGAGCGAGGAGGGCGGCGACGAGCTCCAGGAGCTCGCCGAGAAGATCCGCAAGACTCGGCTCTCCAAGGAAGCCCGGAGCCGCGCCAACGCCGAGTTCAAGAAGCTGAGGGCGATGGCGCCGATGTCCGCCGAGGCGACGGTCGCGCGCAACTATCTCGACGTCCTGCTCGGCCTGCCGTGGGGCAAGAAATCGAAGCTCAAGAAGGACATCGCCGAGGCCCAGCGGGTGCTCGACGAGGACCATTACGGGCTTGAGAAGGTCAAGGACCGGATCGTCGAATATCTCGCGGTCCAGGCGCGGACCAACAAGCTCAAGGGCCCGATCCTGTGTCTGGTCGGCCCGCCCGGCGTCGGCAAGACCTCGCTCGGCCGCTCGATCGCCCGGGCGACCGGCCGCGAGTTCGTCCGCCAGTCATTGGGCGGCGTTCGCGACGAAGCCGAGATCCGCGGTCACCGCCGCACCTACATCGGCTCGCTTCCGGGCAAGATCGTCTCGAACATCAAGAAGGCGGGGACGTCCAACCCGCTGTTCCTCCTCGACGAGATCGACAAGCTTGGCCAGGACTTCCGCGGCGATCCTTCGTCGGCGCTGCTCGAAGTCCTCGACCCCGAGCAGAACAGCAAGTTCCAGGACCATTATCTCGAGCTCGACTACGATCTGTCGGATGTGATGTTCGTCACCACCGCCAACTCGCTCGACATGCCGCAGCCGCTGCTCGACCGCATGGAGATCATCCGGCTCGAGGGCTACACCGAGGACGAGAAGGTCGAGATCGCAA
>JAZJZB010000129.1:32421-33819 GCA_040390085.1 Pseudomonadota bacterium
GGCCAATCCCTGCGTCGGCACCTACCAGCGCTGCCACCTGATCCCCAAGCAGTTGGAAGCCCACGGCCTCAAGCCCGAAGAGCTGGTGTTCACCGACGACGCGCTGCGTAAAATGATCCAGCATTACACGCGCGAAGCCGGCGTCCGGACGCTTGAACGCGAGCTGGCCAAGGTCGCTCGCAAGTCGCTTCGCCAGATCCTCGAGAACAAGGTCGAGACGGTCGAGCTGACCCCCGAAAACCTCGGCGAATTCCTCGGCGTCCGGAAATATCGTTACGGAATCGGCGAGGAGGAAGATTCGATCGGCGCGGTCACCGGCCTGGCCTGGACCGAGGTCGGCGGCGAGCTTCTGACGATCGAAGCGGTGACCGTCCCCGGCAAGGGCCAGATCAAGACCACCGGCAAGCTCGGCGAAGTGATGCAGGAGTCGATCCAGGCGGCGATGAGCTTCGTCAAGGCGCGCGCTCCGGCCTATGGCATCAAGCCCTCGATCTTCGCCCGCAAGGACATCCACGTCCACTTGCCCGAAGGCGCGGTGCCCAAGGACGGCCCTTCGGCCGGCGTCGGCATGGTGACGGCGATGATCTCGACGCTGTCGGGAGTCGCCGTCCGCCGCGACGTGGCGATGACCGGCGAAGTCACGCTCCGCGGACGCGTTCTGCCGATCGGCGGGCTCAAGGAAAAGCTGCTGGCCGCGCTTCGCGGCGGGATCGCCACCGTGCTGATCCCGGCGGAGAACGAGAAGGACCTCGCCGAGATTCCGGTAAGCGTGAAGGAAGCGATCGACATCATCCCCGTCAGTCACGTCGACGAGGTGTTGTCCCGTGCCTTGGTTTCGCCGCTGGCGGCGATCGAATGGAGCGAGGCCGACGAGCATGCGGCAGAACCACCGGTCCTTCCGGCGACTCCCGCGGCGGTTCGTCACTAGAGGCTCTGGACAGGGCAGCGGAGTCCTGACTTAAGGGCCGGCGCTCAAATGCGCGAGTCTTCGGCCGGTGAGGAGAGCTGGGGCATGAACAAGCAGGAACTGATCGGCCATGTCGCGGACCGTTCGGGGCTTAACCGCAACGATGCGATGCGTGCGATCGAAACGATGCTCGAGGTGATTACCTCGACGCTCAAGCGCGGCGATGAAGTCCGGCTGGTCGGCTTTGGCAATTTCTCGGTCACTCGGCGCAAGGCCTCGACCGGGCGGAACCCGCGCACCGGTGAGCCGATGCAGATCAAGGCCAGCTCGCAGCCCAAGTTTCGACCCGGCAAGGTGCTCAAGGACGCCGTTCAATAGCTGGACAGTGACCGCGGCGGCACTATATCCGCCGGCTTCCGCGCGGGGTTCCCGACAGGCGGGCGCGTAGCTCAGTGGTAGAGCACACCCTTCACACGGGTGGGGTCGTAGGT
>JAZJZB010000130.1:0-4514 GCA_040390085.1 Pseudomonadota bacterium
CTGCCGGTGTCGCCCATGAAGACGGCCGCAGGCGGCGCATTGAACCACAGGAAGGCGAGGCCGGCGCCGATGATCGCCATCAGCAGCACGGTGAGGTCGCCGGCGCCGACGACATGCGGAATGCCGAGATAGTCGGCGAACCTGACGTTGCCGACGAGGTAGGAGATGAGGAGAAAGGCGAGGCTGGCGATGATCACCGGCATGGTCGCCAGGCCGTCGAGGCCATCGGTCAGGTTCACCGCATTGCCGAACGAGACGATCACGAACGCCCCGAAGACGATGTAGAACCAGCCGAGGTCGGCAACCGTCTCCTTGATGAAGGGGACGTGCAGCTCGGTGCCGCCGGTGCGGACCATCAGCCAGGTCGCGAAGCCGGCGATGAGGAACTCGAGCGCGAGGCGGGTCTTGCCCGACAGGCCGGCGTGGTGCGCCTTCTTCACCTTGTCATAATCGTCGAGGAAGCCGATCGCGCCGAAGCCGACGGTGACCAGCAGGCACGCCCACACGTACGGATTGCCGATCTCCATCCACAGCAGGACGGAAACCGACATCGAGATCAGGATCAGCAGGCCGCCCATGGTCGGCGTGCCGCGCTTGGCGAGGTGGCTCTGCGGGCCGTCGGCGCGGATCGGCTGGCCCTTGCCCTGCCGAACGCGGAGGTAGGAGATGAACCACGGGCCGAGCAGCAGCCCGATCGCCAACGCGGTCGCGCTCGCGGCGCCGGCGCGGAAGCTGATGTAACGAATCAGGTTGAGGATTCCGGGGAAGCCGAGCTGCTCGGCGATTATGTAGAGCATGCAAAGCCTCCTGCGACACGCTCCACAAGCTTCGCAAGCCCGACCGAGTTGGACGCCTTGACCAACACCGCGTCGCCGGGGCGGAGCAGGCGCATCAGCGCCTCGCTTGCCTCATCGACGTTCGCGGCGCGGTCGATTGAAACCTTGCCATCGAGCGCGTCGGCGAGCGGCCCCATTTCCTCGCCGATCAGGATCAGCCGGTCGACATTCGCAGCGACGACCGCCGGGGCGAGCGCGGCGTGGAGCTGGTCGCTATGCGGCCCAAGCTCGCGCATCGGGCCAAGCACCGCGATCCGGCGGCTGATGTCCTTCTCGGCGCCGAGGCTCTTGAGGGTCGCGGCCATGGAGGCCGGATTGGCGTTGTAGCTTTCGTCGATCAGCAGCACCTCGCCGCCATCCACCTCGACCAGGTGGCGCTGCCCGCGGCCCTTGATTCCGCCCATGTCGGCCAGCGCAAGACCGGCAAGCGCGACGTCGGCGCCGACCGCCTCGACCGCCGCAAGCACCGCAAGCGAATTGGAGACCCAATGCTCGCCGCGCTGGGAGATGGTGAAGGTCAGCTCGCGCTCGAGCAAGGCCGCGCTGATCAGGCTTCCGCCGCCTTCGGCGCTGACCGCGTGGATCGCGTGGACGTCGGCGTCACCGCTGCCGAAGGTGATGATCCGGTCGGCACGGCGGCGCGCGGCTTTGACCAGCCGGTCGCGGTGGGCGGTGTCGTTGGGGATGATCGCGATGCCCTCTTCCTCGAGGCCTTCGAAGATCTCCGCCTTGGCG
Organism: Pseudomonadota bacterium; assembly: GCA_040390085.1. Lineage (GTDB taxonomy): Bacteria > Pseudomonadota > Alphaproteobacteria > Sphingomonadales > Sphingomonadaceae > Sphingomicrobium. The sequence goes on from JAZJZB010000130.1 coordinate 1,572, forward strand.
TCGGCAATCGCTTCCTCGCTGCCGAGATTCTCGATGTGCGCCGGAGCGATTGCGGTGATCAATGCAAGGTGAGGACGCACCAGGCGGGTCAGCGCCGCGATCTCGCCTTTGTTGTTCATGCCCATTTCGAGCACGGCGAACTCGGCATCGCGCGGCATCCGAGCGAGGCTGAGCGGCACGCCGGTATGGTTGTTGTAGCTCTTGACCGAGCGGTGGACCTTGCCCGGCCGGTTACGGTCGAGCGCGGCGAACAAGGCTTCCTTGGTGCTGGTCTTGCCGACCGATCCGGTAACGCCGAGCAAGGTCGCTTTGGTGCGCTCGCGGGCGGCGCGGCCGAGCGCCTGGAGCGCTTCGAAGGTGTCGTCGACCTGCACGTGCGGTCCGCTGACCCGGTGCGAGACGATCGCCCCGGAAGCGCCCGCTGCGAAAGCTCCATCGACGAAGCGGTGGCCGTCGTGGACGGTGCCGGGCATCGCCACGAACAGGTCGCCGGGCGTCACTTCACGGCTGTCGAACGTCACTCCGGTCACGGTGAACGAAGCGCTCGCGGTGCCGCCGGTCCCTGCGGCGATTTCGTCGCTGGTCCAGAGGTCGCTCAAGCCGCGCACTCCCGCGCAACCAAGGCGTCGTCGAACGGAAGCACCTTGTCGCCGATGATCTGCCCGGTCTCGTGGCCCTTGCCGGCGACCAGCACGATATCGCCGGGGCGCGCTATGCGGATCGCCTCGGCGATCGCCTCGCGCCGTCCGCCGACTTCGGTCGCGCCGGGAGCGCCAGCCATCACGTCGGCGCGGATCCGGGCGGGATCCTCGCTCCTTGGATTGTCGTCAGTCACCACCACCACGTCCGACATTTGCGTGGCTACCCTCCCCATTTGCGGCCTTTTTCCCTGGTCGCGGTCGCCGCCGGCGCCAAACACGGTGATCAGGCGGCCTTCGACGTGGGGCTTCAGCGCCGCGATCGCCGCTTCCAGCGCATCGGGCGTGTGCGCGTAATCGACGTAAACCGGAACCCCATCGCGGCTGATCACCGCGCGTTCGAGCCGGCCACGCACCGGCGCCACGCGCTGCATCGCGGAGAAGGTCGTGTGCCAAGTCCCGCCGGTGGCGAGCACCAGCCCGGCCGCAGTCAGCACATTGGCCGCCTGGTAAGCGCCGATCAGCGGAAGCGCGAGGCGGTGCGACTTGCCCGCATGCTCGAGCGACAAAGCCTGGCCGAGCGCGGTTGGCGACTGATCGACCAATCGAATCGTCTCCCCCTTCCGGCCGACGGTCAGCACCTCGTGCCCGCGGCTCCGCGCACGCTCGGCGACTTCGCCCGACCTGGCGTCGTCGGTCCAGATCACCGCCGGCTTGCCGGGCTCGAGCAGCCGATCGAACAGCCGCATCTTGGCCTCGAAATATTCGTCCATGGTCGAATGGTAATCGAGGTGGTCGCGGCTGAAATTGGTGAAGGCCGCGGCGGCCAGCGGAACGCCTTCGGCGCGGTGCTGGTCGAGGCCATGGCTCGACGCTTCGTAGGCGACATGGGAAATGCCCATGCGCTTGAGGCCCGCCATATTGTTGAGGAAGGTGACGATGTCAGGCGTCGTCAGGCCGGTCGTCACCTGGTCGTCGGCGGTGGTCACCCCGAGCGTCCCGATCGACGCCGACCGGTGCCCCGACATGCGCCAGATCTGACGCGTCATTTCGACCGTCGAGGTTTTGCCGTTGGTCCCCGTCACCGCAACCACCGTGTCCGGATAAGGCGCGTAAAATTTGGCGGCGAGCTCGGCGAACCGGCGCCGAGGCTCGGGATCGGCGAGATGGGGCACGCGCTCGACGGCGGCCTCGGGCCGGGCGACGACCGCGATCGCGCCGCGCTCGACCGCCTGGCCGATGAAATCCTCGCCGTTGAACAAAGCGCCCCTGAACGCGCCGAACACGCTTCCGCGCTCGACCTCGCGGTGGTCGATTGCAAAGCCGGTCACTTCCGAATCGCTGTCGATGCCGGCGAGTTCGCCCAACCGCACTCCGGCTTACTCCTTCGTTTCGTGAACGAAGGGCAGCACCTCGCCCATATTCGGTTCGCGGTTCATGTCCGGCCTGACTCCGAGCATCGGCGCGATCCGGCTGACCGTGCGGCTGACCACCGGCGCAACGTTCCAGCCGGCGGTGGTGAAGCCATAGGTTTCGGCCGTCGCTTTGGGTTCGTCGAGCATCACGACGATCACATAGCGCGGGTCATTCATCGGGAACACACCCGCGAAGCTGGTGATGTTGATGGTCTGGCTATAGTGGCCGTTGATCAATTTCTGGGCGGTGCCGGTCTTGCCGCCGATGCGATAGCCCGGGGCGTCGGCCTTCTTGCCGGTGCCCTTCATGACGACCAGCCGAAGCAGCGAGCGCATCCGGTAGCTGGTGTCCTCGGTGAACACCCGGCGGCCCTTGGCGAGCGGATGGCTGCGGTCGACCTTGAGGATGGTCGGCGGGTGATAGATGCCGCCGTCGAACAAGGTCGCATAGCCCATCGCAAGCTGCAGCGGAGCGACCGCAATGCCCTGGCCGAAGCCGATCGTCATCGTCTCGAACGGGCCCCAGCGGCTTCCCGGAGTCAGCGGCCGCCCGCGCTCCTTAAGCTCGATCTCGACCTTATCGAGGAAGCCCATCTTCTTCAGGAACGCCTTCTGCCGGTCCTTGCCGACCTGGTCGGCGATCTGCGCCATTCCGATGTTGGAGCTTTCCATCATGATTTCGGCCACCGAGCAGGAGCGGCCGAACGGATGGGTGTCGTGGACGATGTGCCCGTAGACCGGAAGCTCGTGCGGGCAATTGTAGATTTGGCCAGGGCCGGAAACGACGCCGAGATCCATCGCCATGGCCAGCGTGAACGGCTTGAAGGTCGAGCCGAGCTCGAACACGCCAAGGGTCGAGCGGTTGAACATCTGGTCGGGCGTGCCCTGCC
>JAZJZB010000130.1:4524-8080 GCA_040390085.1 Pseudomonadota bacterium
CCGCATTGGGGTTGAAGCTCGGCAGCGAGGTCATCGCCAGCAGCTCGCCGGTATGGACGTCCATCACCACGCCGGCGGCGCCGATCGCCGAGAAACGGGTCATTGCATCGCCGAGCTCGGCTTCGAGCGCCTGCTGCACCTTGCTCGAGATCGAGAGGGTCAGCGGCGTCCCGCGAGTGAGCGGGTCGGACAGCTTGGCGTCGAACGCGCGCTCGATCCCTGCCGCACCGTGGCCGTCGATGTCGGTGAAGCCGATGACGTGGGCGGCAAGGCTGGTCTGCGGATAGAGACGGTCGGGCTCGCGCTCGATCGCGAGCCCGGGCTCGCCGAGCGCGTTGACCGCCTCCACCAGGTTCGGCGAAGCGCGACGGCGCAAATAGAAGAACGGTTTCCCCGACCGCAGCATCGCGAAATATTCGGCTTCGTTATGCTCGGGCATCAGCCGGGCGAGGTTGCGCGCAAGCTCGAGCTTGTCGCCGATCACCCGCGTCGGGTGGATGGCGATCGTCCACGCATCGATCGTCCGAGCGAGCGGCTCGCCGTCGCGATCGAGGATATCCCCGCGCTCCGGGATCAGCGTGGTCAGGCCTTCCTTGCGGCCGGCGTGATCGCCGAACGCGGCGAGGTAGAGGATTCGCACCGTGATCAATGCGACGATACCGGCGTAGACCAGCATGCCGAACATCAGCCGCTGGTGCATGACCGCGAGCATTTGCCGCCGCTGGCCGACGAGTCGGAGCCGCTCGGGCCGTTGCGCGACGAGAGCGGGCGACGGTGCGTTCATCGGTCGGCTGTGGAATCCCTGGACTTGGTTGAGTGCTTGGCGGGAAGCGGCGCCAGCGGATCGAGTTTCGCAAGGCGCACGGGCTTTGTCACCGGCCGGGCCGCGGCCAGGGCCGGTTTATCCACGGATTTCTTCGCCGCTGGCCTGGCTGCCGTCAGGGCCGGCTTTGCAGCGGGCTTCCTCGGCATGGATTGGGCGGCCGCGAGGCCCGGCTTGTCCACCGACTTGGAAGCTGCCGGCCGCGCCGCCGTGGCCGGCTTGTCGGTGGATTTCGGAACGGCTGCCAGGGGCAATTCGGCAACAGTTCGCGCCGGGACCTCGCGCGTCTCGGTCTTGAGGCTCGCCTCGTGAAGCAATGCATTGGGCCTGGTCGCGGCCGGCTGGCCGGACTCGTCGCTCGCTGGCTGGCCGACCGGCGCTTGGGCACGGTCAGGCTGGGGCGCCGAGGCAAGCACCACCGGCGCGTGGAAATCGACATGGCGGTCGGGCTGCGCGAGCCGGGCGAGCTCGAAGCTGCCTTGCAGGAACTGGTCGGCGGCCGGCGCCGAAAGCGCGAACGCGCCGGCATTCCACCGCTCGAGCTGCGACAAGCGTCCGCGGGTCCCGATCTCGGTCTGCAACACGCGCAGGTCGCGCTGGGCGAGCACGATCCGGGTCTCGACTTGTTCGAGCGACGCGCGCTCCGAAGCGACCCGCAGCGACACCAGATAGCAGCCGAGCGCCGCTCCGGCGCAGCTTGCGACCATGAACAGCGAGCGGAAGCTGCGCGCGCTCATTGCAATGTTTCCTTCCGTGCAGGAGCTGAAGTGCGGACCGCGCTGCGCAACCGGGCCGAGCGCGCGCGCGGATTGACGGCGAGCTCGCGCTCGCTCGGAGCGACCGGCTTTGCGACCCGCTCGAAGGTTGGCTCGTTCGGATCGACCAATACCGGCCGATGGCGCGAACCCGCCGGCGTTCCCCCGCTGCGCTCGCGGAAGAAGCGCTTCACGATCCGGTCTTCGAGGCTGTGGAAGGTGACCACGGCCAAACGCCCGCCGGGGCGCAGTGAGCGTTCGGCCGCGGCCAGCCCCTGTTCGAGCTCGTCGAGCTCGGCATTCAAATGAATCCGAATGGCCTGGAAGGTCTTGGTCGCCGGATCGCTTTTCTGCCCGGGGCAGAAGCCCGCGGCGCGGCGGACGATTGCCGCCAGCTGAGCAGTGCGCTCGACTGGCCTCGCGGCGACGATTGCGCGGGCAATCGCCCGGGCGCGCGGTTCCTCCCCATAGTCGCGCAGGACCCGGGCGATGTCGGCCTCATCGGCCGAATTGAGAAACTCGGCGGCGGTCAGCCCCGACTTGCTCATCCGCATGTCGAGCGGCCCGTCGGCCTGGAACGAGAAGCCGCGCTCGGCGCGGTCGAGCTGCATCGAGGAGACGCCGATATCGAGCGCGATCGCGTCGACCAGGCCGATTCCGCGCTCGGCGAGAGCCCGGTCCATCTGGCTGAACCGCTCCTCGACCAGCGTCAGGCGCGGGTCGGGGACGAGCTGGTGTCCGGCTTCGATCGCATCGGGGTCGCGGTCGAAGCCGATGACCTGGCCGGCTCCGGCCGCGAGCATTGCGCGCGTGTAGCCGCCGGCGCCGAAGGTGCCGTCGACGACCGTCTCGCCGCCATGCATGGCAAGCGCGGCGATCACTTCGGAGACCAGCACCGGCACATGTGGGGCCGTGTTGGTGCCGGTGCTGGTCATGCCGAAGCCCCCCGCTCGTCGAGGCGGAAGCGGGCGATGTCCTTGAGGTCGTCAGGAATGCGCGGGTCCTTGAGCAGCAGCTCAGGGTTCCAGATCTGGAAGGTCTCGCCGGTGCCGAGGAACAGCGCGAGCTCGCCGATCTGGCCCTTGCGGCGCATCAGCGGCGGGAGGAGGATTCGGCCCGAACTGTCGTACGGCACTTCCTCGGTGGCCGCGAAGGCCATCAGGTTGCGCTGCTGATATTCGAGCTGCGCGTCGGCGTTGGTCTCTTCCTTCTCGAGCAGCCGCTCGAGCTTGGCATGCTTGAGCGCCGCGTAGGCGGGGTCGTAGGCGCTGAGGCAGGGAAAGGATTCGTGCTTGGCAAGGACGATGGTGCGGGCATCGCCGCGCCGCTCGATCACGCCGCGCAGGAATGACGGGATGGATACGCGGCCCTTCGCGTCGACCGCGTTCAGTGCGCTGCCCTGAAACAGATGCTCTAGCGCCACGTCCACTCCCCGTCGCGCGCAAGGACTTGTTCGCGGAAAGCGCGTCGCTGCGCTGCCCGCGTCAGGTTCGAATCAAAGGGTTGGTCCCCCGCGCTACAGCCTGTGTTGGTAACTCAACGAGCTACGGGATACAATGGGTTTTCGTGGGATAACGTGGGAATTCATGGAGATCGGCGGATTTCCGCGCATTTCTCATGAGCCGCTATGGAGTTGTTCGAGATTTGTTCCCAGTGTCTAACCCTGTGGATAAGTCTGTGACTAGTCGAATCACCGTTGCTCGAGGGTGGCAAGCTCGGCGAGCAAGCCGTTGAGATTTTGGGCGGCTCCATCGCCCAGCCCGTCGATGTCGAGCAGATCGGCATCGGCGACGATCGTCGCCTCGCCTTTGCCGATTTGGCAGTGCGCGACGAGCCGGTCGCTGGTGATCGCGCAGCGCCCGAACAGCTGCCCGGGCGAAGCAGTCAGGACTTCGTAATCGCCCAGGCGCTCGCGCGCGAGGCCGCGTCGGTCCGGCGCATCGAGTCGCAAGCCCCAGTGGGCAAGCAATCCGGTGTC
>JAZJZB010000130.1:8090-25660 GCA_040390085.1 Pseudomonadota bacterium
TCGGCGGCGGCCGCAGCGGATCGCCGAGCGGGCGCTTGCTCGGCCATTCGAGCATCGGGTCGGCAAGCAGCACGACCCGGCCGCCGCCGCGCACCCATTGGTCCAGCGCGACCAGATTCTCCGCGGTCTGCGCCGGCGGCTGGGCCATCAGCAGCAGCCGTCCCCTGGCGAGCTCGGACGGATCGGTGACGCTGATCGGCACGACCCGGTAGCGCTCGCGAAGAGCCTTGAGCGCGGGCGACTCCTGCTGCTCGAGCGAGAAATCCTCGCCGAACACGATCGGCAGGCTGGTCAGCAGCATCAGCGTCGGCCGCTCGCTCGCGGGCCGCGCGGGAAGGCCGCGCTGTCGGTATATGGTCGATAATCCAAGCGCAGCCGCGACGAGGACAGCAAGACCCGCGAACAGCAGCGCGCGCCACCGCGCCGGCGTCATTTCTTGCTGCTGTTGCTGCTGTCGCTGTTGCCGGCGTCGGAGGCGCCAGGAGCCACCCCGAGCTCGGCGAGCGGCTCGCTCGGCTCGTTGGACGCCGCCTGCTGCGACGCGTTCGACACATCGTCGCGGCTCGAACGGCTGATGATCGATCCTAACAGGACGAGCAGGAATGCGAAGGCGAGCCCGGTTAGCCCGATACGGATGCGCTGCGCGCTGCTTCCAGCTTGGTACGGCATCGCAATCGACGAAGCTATGGCTGGCTTCGACAATATGCAAGCGCGCGGCTTGACGGTGGGCGCCGCGACCGCGAAGGGCGGGATATGACTCGTACCCTGATCCTCACGCTTGCTGCGGCCGCAGCGTTAGCCGGCTGCAACAACAAGAACGACCACACGATCGTCGCCGGAGCCGACAACGAACAGGACAACCACGCGGTCCCCGCCAACCTGGTTCTTCCGCCAGCGATCGAGGCGAGCAAAGCCTATCGCTGCAAGGACAATCATCTGATCTATGTCGACTGGCTGGCCGACGACAAGTCAGCCAACATCCGCACCGAAAAGGGCGGTTCGCCGACCAGCGTGGTGGCAGCGGAAGCCGGCAAGCCGATGACCAATGCCGGCGGATATTCACTCACCGGCAGCCCCGGCGCCAGCAGCATCGCGCTGACCACTCCGGCGAACGGCGCGGAGACCTGCAAAGCCTGAGACGCAGGCGGCCCGCCTCAACCGGCGGGCGGCCGCGGGCCTCCTGGGAGGGCGCTTTTCCGATGCAGCTGAGCAGGCGCGCGTTCACGGGAGGAGCCTTGAGCTTCGCCGCGGCCGGCCAGCTAAGCATGCCGGCGTTGGCGCAGGCGAGCGCGCCGCTCGCCGCCGCGCTCGCCGCGATCCGGGCCTATGGCGAAGCGCACCTCAAACATTTCGGCTTGCCCGGAATGGCGCTTGGGCTGACCACTCCCGATGGCTTCGCAACGGTGTTCAACTTCGGCTTCGCCAACCGCGACGCGCGAACAGCGATCACACCCGAGACCCTGTTCGAGATCGGCTCGATCACCAAGCTGATGACCGCGGCGGTGGTCCACCAGCTCGCCGCCGAGGGCCGGCTGAGCCTTACCGACAGGGTCGGCGCGCGCCTCCCTTCGCTGCCACTGCCGGCCGGCAATGCGATCCAGGTCCAGCACCTGCTCGACCATGTCGCCGGATTGCCCGCCGACGCGCCGCTGTCTCCGGAAGGCGGCCTGTGGACTGCCTATCGGCCCGGCGCCCACTGGCATTATTCGAACATCGGCTACGAAATGCTGGGTAAAATCGCCGAGCATGTTGCTGGCCAGCCCCTCGCTCGCTTGCTTCAGGCGCGGATCTTCGCGCCGCTGGGAATGGCCCGAAGCCGCGGCGCGATCGTCGCTGACGACCGCGCCCTCTACGCGCAGGGCTATGACTCGGCGGACACCAGCGGCGCTTATGCGCGCGGCCTTCCGCTGGCGCCGGCGGCGTGGGTCGACATGACCAAAGGCGCGGGCTGCGTCGGCTCGACCGCGGACGATATGACACGGCTGATGCGAAGCCTCGCCAACGCCGCGCAAGGCCGTGGCGGGCTCGGCCTGTCGCCCGTTGCCGCCAAGGCGTTCACCAACCACGCAGTGCCGAGCGACACGCGGGGGATGACCTACGGCAACGGCCTGATGCACGTCGGCGAGCGCGGCCGTTCCTACCTCCACCACACCGGCGGAATGGTCAGCTTCTCCTCGTCCTTCCACATCGACACCGCCAGCAGCGTCGGCGCCTTCGCAAGCTCGAACATCGGCTTCAACGCCGAATATCGACCGCGCCTGCTGACCCGCTTCGCAGTCGACGTGCTGACCGACGCGCTTGCCGGGCGCCCGCTGCCGCAACCGCCGCCGCTCGCGATCCAGCTCGCCAACGCGCAATCCTATGTCGGACGCTACGTCGGACCAGCCGGCTCGTTCGAAATCCGCGCCGGCAATCCGCTGACCATATTCGCCAATGGCCAATCGGCGGACCTCCAGCCGTGGGGCGGCGAAATCTTCCGCACCACCCACCCGGCTTTCCGCCGTTTCAGCCTGATGTTCGATCGCAAGGGCCCGGCGATCACCGGCGCTGGCTGGGGCCCGTCGAGCTACGCCAGGGGCGCGATCGACACGCCGGCGTCCAACCCCAAGCTCGCCCGGCTGGCCGGCCGCTACACCAACGACAGCCCGTGGCTTGGGACGGCCAACGTCGTCGAGCGCGGCGGCCGGCTGTGGATCGGCACCGAAACGCCGATGATCGCGATGGCCGACAATTTGTGGCGGATCGGCGAGGAAAGCTGGTCGCCCGAGCGCGGATCGTTCGCCGATTTCATCGACGGGCGACCCAATACCTTCGTCTTTTCGGGCGAGCGCTACACCCGCCGCGAGGTCTAGGGTCCCTGCCCTAGCCGCCGTCCGCCCCTCCGGCTAAGGGGCCGCGCATGGACGTCCTCGAAGCTTCCCGAATCACGCCGCAAATGGTCGCCGAACACGGTTTCAGCGACGACGAATATCAGCGCGTGCTGAATGCGCTCGGCCGCGAGCCGAACCTGGTCGAGCTCGGCATCTTTTCGGTCATGTGGTCGGAGCATTGCAGCTACAAAAGCTCGCGCATCCACTTGAAGAAGCTTCCGACCGAGGCGCCGTGGGTGATCTGCGGCCCGGGCGAGAATGCGGGAATCATCGACATCGGCGACGGCGACGCGGCGATCTTCAAGATGGAGAGCCATAACCACCCGTCCTACATCGAGCCCTACCAGGGTGCCGCGACCGGGGTCGGCGGGATCCTGCGCGACGTGTTCACCATGGGCGCGCGGCCCGTCGCGAACCTGAACGCATTGCGCTTCGGCCGGCCCGACCATCCCAAGACCCGGCATTTGGTCGCCGGCGTGGTCGCGGGCATCGGCGGCTATGGCAATTGCGTCGGAGTCCCGACGGTCGGCGGCGAGGTCAATTTCGACCCGGCCTATGACGGCAACATATTGGTCAACGCGATGACCGTCGGAGTCGCCAGGACCGACAAGATTTTTTACTCGGCCGCCGCCGGGATCGGCAATTCCGTCGTCTACGTCGGCTCCAAGACCGGCCGCGACGGGATCCACGGCGCGACCATGGCATCCGCCGATTTCTCCGAGGACAGCGAGGAGAAGCGCCCGACGGTCCAGGTCGGCGACCCGTTCACCGAGAAATTGCTGATCGAAGCCTGCCTCGAGCTGATGGCTTCGGACGCGATCGTCGCGATCCAGGACATGGGCGCCGCGGGCCTCACCTCCTCCTCGGTCGAAATGGCGAGCAAGGGCGGCGTCGGAATCCGCCTCGATATGAACCAGGTGCCGTGCCGCGAAACCGGCATGACGCCCTACGAAATGATGCTGTCCGAGAGCCAGGAGCGCATGCTGATGGTACTCAAGCCCGGCCGCGAGGCCGAGGCCGAGGCGATCTTCCGCAAATGGGAGCTCGATTTCGCGGTGATCGGCGAGGTCACCGACACCGGCCGAATGGTGCTCGAATGGAACGGCGAGATCGCCGCCGACATTCCGCTCGGCCCGCTCGCCGACGACGCGCCCTGCTACGAACGGCCCTATGCGATCCCCAAGCGGCCTGAGCCGCTGGCCAACATTCCCGAGAGCACCGACATCGGCGCCGATCTCATCAAGCTGATGGCCTCGCCCAACCTCGCCAGCCGCCGCTGGGTGTGGGAGCAATATGATCAGTCGGTCGGCGCGGACACGGTGCAGCGCCCGGGCGGCGATGCCGCGGTGGTCCGAGTCCACGGGTCGAAGAAGGCGCTCGCGATCACCACCGATTGCACGCCACGCTATTGCTATGCCGACCCCGTCGAAGGCGGGAAGCAGGCGGTGGCCGAAGCCTATCGCAACCTCAGCGCGGTCGGCGCTAGGCCGCTGGCGATCACCAACTGCCTCAACTTCGGCAACCCGCAGCGGCCCGAGATCATGGGCCAGTTTGTCGGCTGCGTCGAAGGCATCGCCGAGGCGTGCCGAGCGCTCGACTTCCCGGTCGTGAGCGGCAACGTCAGCCTCTACAACGAAACCAAGGCGGACGACGGCAGCAGCCTCGCGATTCTCCCCACCCCGGCGATCGGCGGCGTCGGCCTGCTCGACGATTGGGAAAAGTCGGCGACGGTCGCGTTCAAGGCGGCGGGCGAAACGCTGATCCTGCTCGGCCATTCGACCGGCCACGTCGGCCAGTCGCTGTGGCTCGAAGTCTGCCACGGCCGGCGCGAGGGCAACGCTCCGACCGTCGATCTTGGAGTCGAACGCCGCCTCGGCGAGCTGGTACGGCAATTGATCGCGGCGGGACTGATTAGCGCGGCCCACGACGTTTCCGACGGCGGTGCGCTGGTCGCGATCGCCGAGATGGCGCTGGCCGGATCGATCGGCGCGAAAGTGACGCTTCCGACCGTTGCCAACCCGGCCGCGGTCCTGTTCGGTGAAGACCAGGGCCGGATCCTGGTCACCACCGCCGACCGCGATGCGGTGGTCGCCCGCGCCTCCGCGGCCGCGATTTTCGCTGGGCCGATCGGCACGGTGGGCGGCGATGCACTCGAAGGCCCGGGCTTCAGCGCAAGCCTCGCCGAGCTCAAAGCCGCGAACGAGGGCTTCTTCCCCAAGCTGATGGGCAGCGAGCTGACTCCGGAGTTCTGATTCTTCCGCTGGTCGATGTGGCGGTCTGTTCGGTCGACGACATCTGGTCAGCCCTGAAGCCGATGATCAGGAGGGATCATCGTTAGCTGAGGGGGGAACCATGCTTCGACCGATTGCCATCGCGACCGCGATTTCCGGAACGCTCGACATCCTGTTGGCGATGATCCTCACGATCGCGTTCGGGCGGGAGATCGGCAACATGCTCCGCTTCGTCGCCTCGGGCCCATTCCCGGCTGCGACCAACATGGGAAGCGCCGGCGCGGCTCTCGGCCTGCTGGTCCACTTCTCGCTGATGGCGATCATGGCCGCCGCGTTCATGCTCACCGCCCGCTGGCGGCCGCAACTCGCGAACACGCCGCTGCTGACTGGCTTGGGTTTCGGGCTGATCACTTACTTCGCGATGAACTGGCTGATCGTCCCGCTTCGCTTCGGCACTCCGCTGCCGCCCAAGACGCTGTCGATCGCCACGCAATTGTTCGCGCACATCGTGCTGGTCGGGATTCCAATGGCCTATGTCGCAGTCCGCTACCTGCGGCCGCGCTCGCTTTGACGGAATAGTTGCGAACGCCTCGCATTATCGTTATATCCGATGCATGATTGTCTGCGTCTGCAACGCCATCATGGAGAAGGAAGTGCGCCACGCCGCGCAACAGGGCGTTCGTACGCCCGAGGCTGCATACGCCAGTCTCGGCTGCGAAGTGCAGTGCGGCTGCTGCCTTCCTTATGCGCGGGAGCTCATCGAAGAGGAGTTGCCCAAGCGGGCGAAGCTCCGCGTCGTCGCCGCCTGACTTGACCTGACCTGCCCCTCAACGCATGGCCGATCCGCGACGCGACGGAGGCCTTGAATGAAGGGCGACCCAAAAGTCATTGAGCTGCTCAACGAAGCACTCAAGAACGAGCTGACGGCGACCAACCAATATTGGCTGCACTACCGGCTGCTCGACAATTGGGGCGTCGACAAGCTCGCCAAGTTCGAGCGCTCCGAATCGATCGACGAGATGAAGCATGCCGACCGGCTGGCCGAGCGCATCCTGTTCCTCGACGGCCTGCCCAACTTCCAGGCCCTCGGCCGGCTGCACATCGGCGAGAATGTCGAGGAAATCCTCAAGGGCGACCTCGAGCTCGAGATGGAGGCGCTCGCGCAGCTACGCGGGGCGATCGCCCATTGCGAGACCGTCCACGACTACACCAGCCGCGACCTGTTCTCCGAGATCCTCGAGAATGAGGAACAGCATGTCGACACGCTCGAACAGCAGTTCGAGATGATCAAGCGGATGGGCCTGCAGAATTATATCCAGCTGCAGTCGGAGCCGGCGAAGGATTAGGCCGCTGTCCCGTCATGCTGAACTTGTTTCGGCATCCATCCGGGAGACCACAGAGCCGCTCAAGAAAATGGACCCTGAAACAAGTTCAGGGTGACGCCTGTGCCGTCAAATCCGCCCGAAGCCCTGATTGCCGACCTTCCGGCCGAAGCCGACGGGGGCTGCCCGGGTCACCAGCGGGTTGGTCGCTTTGTCGAACGCGGCGACGGTCTGGCTGAACAATGTGCGCAGCTCCACCACTTGCGGCACCAGCTCGTCCGGGAAGCGATGGCTTTCGATGCAGTAGCGGGCGGTGGTCTCGATCAGCTCGGCGATCTTTGCCAGCGGCTCGGCGCCGAGCTGGCGTGATTCGCCCTTGAGCGTGTGCGCTGGAAGCACCAGCGCGGCCGTGTTCTGGTCGCGCATCGCTTCCTCGATCTGGCCGATCGACTTGACGCCATCTTCCTTGAAATAGCTCAGGATACGGATGAACCCGGGGCCGAGCTCGGTCCGGCTCTTCTCGAAATAGGTCCAGTCGATGATGTTCCCAACCTCGCCGGTCACCCGATGCTCCTCACGACGCCGGACAGGTCCGGCGATGGTTCCACACCCACTGGGATAAGCGCGAAAGGGTAAACTTTGCCTTAGCGGCCCGGTTACCGCCGCGCCTTGTCGAACGGATTGGAGCGCCCGCGGAAGTCGAGCCGCAGCGGAACCGCGGCAAGCGCAATGTCGCGGCGGAGCGCGTTGACGAGGTAGCGGCGATAGCTTTCGGGAAGCTCGTCGGTGCGGTTGCCGAACACGACGAAGGTCGGCGGCCGGGTGTTCACCTGGGTGATATATCTGAGCTTGATCCGCTGCCCCTTCGGCGCCGGCGGCGGATTGGCTTCGATCGCATGCTCGAACCAGCGGTTGAGCTCGCCGGTCGGAACGCGCCGGCTCCACGCCTCGCGCAGCTCGAACGCGACCTTGAGGATCATGTCGATCCCCTTGCCGGTCTTGGCCGAAACGGTGAGCAACGGGACGTCGCGCAGCTGGGCAAGCCCCTCGTTCAGCGCTGCCTTCACCCCGTTGAACAATGAGCTGGCATTGTCGGCGACGTCCCATTTGTTGAGGGCGAGGATCAGCGCCCGGCCCTCCTCGATCACCTGGCTGGCGATCTTGAGGTCCTGCACCTCCAGGCCGCGGGTCGCGTCGAGCAGCAACACCACCACCTCGGCATAATCGATCGCCCGCTTGGTGTCGGCGGCCGACAGTTTCTCGAGCTTGTCGTCGACCTTGGCGCGCTTCCTCAGCCCAGCGGTGTCGACCAGCTGGACCGGCTTGCCTTCCCATTCCCATTGCAGGCTGATCGAATCGCGGGTGATCCCGGCTTCCGGGCCGGTAATCATCCGCTCCTCGCCGAGCATCTTGTTGACCAGGGTCGACTTGCCGGCGTTCGGGCGTCCGACGACCGCAAGCTTGAGCGTCGCACCCTCGCCTTCCTCTTCCGGCTCGCTGTCCTCGCGCTCGACATGGGGCAGCAGCGCCTCGAACAAATCAGCGAGTCCCTCGCCGTGCTCGGCGCTGACCGCGATCGGGTCGCCGAAGCCAAGCCGGAAGGCCTCGAAGATACCGCTTTCGGCGGCGCGGCCCTCGGCCTTGTTGGCGACGACGATGACCGGCGTCTTTTCGACCCGAAGCCAGCGGCCGATCTCCTCGTCGAGGGGGGTCAGCCCCTCGCGGGCGTCGACCATGAATAATGCGGCATCGGCGTCGCGCACCGCGGCCTCGGTCTGCGTCCGCATCCGGCCCTGCAGGGTTTGTGGGTCCTCATCCTCGAACCCGGCGGTGTCGATCACCGTGAACTCGAGCCCGAGCAGCCGGGCCTCCCCCTCGCGCCGGTCGCGGGTCACTCCGGGCCGGTCGTCGACCAGCGCAAGGCGCTTTCCAACCAGGCGGTTGAACAGCGTCGATTTGCCGACGTTTGGCCGGCCGACGATCGCGACGGTTGGGATTGGCATTGCGCGCCCCTAGCAGCGCGTCATGCGCGCGGCGAGGGCCTAGCGGAAAGCGTGCAGCTTGCCGGAGTCGTCGTAGACGTACAGCGTCCTGTCGGCGACGATCGGCGGAAGGCTGATTCCGGCGCCGACATTGGTCTGGCTCTGGAACGACCCGGTGACCGGGTCGATGTTGACCAGGACCCCGTTCGAGCCGGTGAGGATCAGCCGGTCGCCGGCGAGGATCGGCCCGTGATAGTCGATCTCGCCCTTCTTCGACTTGGCCTTGTGGAATTGCGGCAGCTGGTTGATCCAGCGGACATGGCCGTTCTGGCGGCTGACGCAAATCAACTTGGCGTCGTCGGTAATGACGAAAAGCCAGTCGCCGGCGACCCACGGCGTCGCGATCCCCGCGATGTTGATTTCCCACTGGCGCTGGCCCGTGACGAGGTCGAGCGCGACCATGCGGCCGCCCTGACCGATGGCGAACACCTGGCCGCTGTCGATCACCGGATCAGCGTCGATGTCGCTGAGCGAGGAGACGCTGGTGCTGATGCTGGTCCGCTGCAGCGTGTCCTGCCACACCTGTCGCCCATTCTCGTAGCGGTAGGCGTTGAGCTCGCCCGAGGAGAAGCCGGCGACCACGGTTCCCTGGCCGACCGCCGGCGAAGCCGAGCCGAACACGCCGGCAATTTCCAGCGCCGCGGTCTGCGACCAGTTGGTCTGCCCGGTATCCTCGTTGAGCGAATAAATCTGGTTGTCCTGGCTCATCACGTACAGCGAGCCGTTGGCGACGCTCGGCGCGCCGCGCAGCGGTCCGCCGGGACGGACCTTCCAGATGATCCCGCCCGTTTCTTCGCTCAGCGCGGAGACATAACCGAGGCCGTTGGTCGCATAAATCTTGCCGTTGTCGTAGGCGATCCCGCCGCCGTACAGCGCGCGCTCATTGCCCTTGTCGTCGGGCGTCTGGCTTGCCCAATACATCGCGCCGGTCCTGGCATCGAAGGAGCGCACAGCGCCGAGCGAGTCGATGGTGTAGACCCGTCCCTTGGCGACGATCGGCGCGGCCGCAAGGCGCATCATCACATTGCTTCCGTGGCCGGCCTGGACGGTGAAAGCGTTGGCGAGCGCGGTGCCGAGCGCGAGGTTGCCGACGGACTTGTCAGCGTCGCCGCCGGATTGCGCCCAGTCGCTATTCTCCACCTGCGCCGGGAGGGTCATCGGAAGCGCCGCGGTGGCCGGGTCGATCGCCGCGTCGCCTTCATTGGTCAGCACCGCGATCCGCTGGCCGAGCACCGGGGTCGACGGCCGCTTGCCCTTATTGAAGATGCTGCAGCCGCTTGCGGCAAGCGCGCCGGCAACGAGGATCGCGATACGAAATGTGGTCGATTTGCTCATTATTGTTCCTATTGGGCCCTGGTCGGCGGGCCGCTCACGTCCACGCCTAGACTCCCGGCGATCTGGACGGCGCGGGCGCGAAGCGAATCCGGGGCGTTCTTTTCTTTGGCGATCTGGGCGAACAGGCGCCCGGCTTCGGGTTTCTTGCCCTGCTTGATGAGCGCCAGCGCGGTCATCTCGCCGGCGCTTCCGAACCATGGCTCGCCGGGCTTTGCGAGCGGCTGGAGCCGGGTGATCACCTCCTGCGGCGCGAGCTGGTCGAACTCGAGCGCGGTCTGGCGAATCAGCGCGGCGTCGCGATAGGCCTGCGGAAGGCTGCTGTCGGTTGCCAGCTCGCGATATTTTGCGGTCGCCAGCTTGAGGTCGTTCTGCTGGATCGCAACCGCCGCGCGGGTGAATAGCGCCGAAGCGCGGACCGCCTTGCTCCCGCTCGACGCAAGCGCGTCGAGCTGCTGCGGCGCCTTGCTAAGGTTGCCGGCGCCAACGTCCTTGTAGATTTGCGCAAGCTGCTCGACCTGGCCGGCCGATTGCTCCTGCTTGTGCTGGGTCCACCAGATGAACCCGCCGCTTGCCGCGAGGAACAGGATGATGGCTGCGATCAGCCACTTGCCATAGGCCTTGAGGAAATCGCGCGCGCGGTCACGGCGCAGGTTTTCGTCAACCTCGCGAAGGAAAGTTTCGCTGATGTCAGGGGGCTGCGCCAAAGATCGTCCTCAGTCGGCTCGGTCGGGGACATTCATGCCGGTCGCTTCCTTCCCCACCCTCGATGAACGGAAGCTGGCGGCGCTTCGTCTAGCGGCTGGCGCGGCAAAGGCAAAGCCGGTTTACGCCTTGGGGCGGTAGGTCTGGTCGGCGGTCGGGAAAGCGCGCGTACGGACCTCCCCGGCGTAGGTGGCAGCAGCCTCGCTGATCCGCGTGGCAAGGTCGTCGTAGCGCTTCACGAACCGCGGCGTGCGCTCGAACAAACCGAGCATGTCCTCGGTCACCAGCACCTGCCCGTCGCATTCGGCCGAGGCGCCGATGCCGATGATCGGGGCAGCAACAGTCCTTGCGACTTCGGTCGCGATGGATTCCATCACGCCCTCGACGACGATGCTGAACGCGCCCGCGTCCGAAACAGCCTTGGCGTCGGCGACGATCTTTGCGGCCTCGCGGGTCTCGCGCCCACGGGCGCCGTAGCCGCCGAGCATGTTGACCGCCTGCGGGGTCAGGCCGACGTGGCCAACGACCGGGACGCCGCGCCTGGTCAGGAACTCGATCGTCGGCGCCATGGCTTCGCCGCCTTCGAGCTTCACCGCGGCGCAGCCCGTCTCCTTCATGATCCGCGCAGCGCAAGCGAAGGCGTGCTCGGGCGAAGCCTCATAGCTGCCGAACGGCATGTCGACCGCGACCAGGGCGTGCCAGCTCCCGCGCACCACGGCGGCGCCATGCGCGCACATCATTTCGACGGTCACCGGAATAGTCGAGGGCAGGCCGTAAATCACCTGGCCCAGGCTGTCGCCGACCAGCAGCACGTCGCAGTGCGGGTCGAGCAGCTGCGCCATGCGCATCGTATAAGCGGTCAGCATGACGATCGGCTGCTCGGTTTTCCCGTCTACCTTGCGGGCGAGGATCGAGGGCGCCGTCATGCGCTTGCCGGGCACTGGCGACGGAGTGGCCCGGCTGGTGCCGGTATCCATGGTGAAGGTCGACATCGCGGCGGCTTCTAGCGGCACGCACCGCAAACAGCCAATCCCGCGCAGCGACCGGACTGCCGACAACGTGCAACATTAACGAACAGCCATTCGTCCAGCGCACAGGTGCGCGTGCAAAATGCACGCGTGAGCGACGTTGGAGAAGTCACGATGATCGATCGCCATTTGATCGGCGACATTGGGCTGGCGGTACTGCTTGCGCTGCCCAGCGTCTCACTGGCCCGGCCTGACGCAGCAATCTACAAATCATCGCCGGCCAAGACGCCGATGGTCGAACGGGCAGCGCTCGCCGACCCGGGTATCGGACATCTCGGCCTGCGCGGCTGACGCCCGCTTTCCCCTAACGCAGCCAGCCGCGCTGGTTCGAGTGCCGCGCAAACCAGAAGATTGTCCAGACAATCGCAACGGCGCCAATTGCGACCGCGATCTGCCCTGTGCCCAAGAGCTCGCGCAGCTGGCTATTCAGGAACAGTCCGGCAAACCAGACGG
This sequence comes from Pseudomonadota bacterium, assembly GCA_040390085.1. Lineage (GTDB taxonomy): Bacteria > Pseudomonadota > Alphaproteobacteria > Sphingomonadales > Sphingomonadaceae > Sphingomicrobium. Next base: position 20,074 of record JAZJZB010000130.1, read on the forward strand.
CAATAGCGACCAGCGCCAGCGCCAGCAGCGGCTGGGCCGCGCGGCGGCGAACGATCAGCATCAGCGCCGCAAGCGTACCGGCCAGGCCGGTCAGCCCGAATGCGAGGACCATCCACAAAGGCTCGGCCTCGTACTGGGCTCGCTCATCCAGCGGCAGGGTCGCCGGATCGGTAGTGAGGTGAATCAGTGCCCCGGCCAATGGCAACAGCATCAGGACCAGCGAGGCGATCGCGGCGACAACATACCATTTGGCTACCGGCTGCCGCCGGAAAGGATCGTCCATCCCATTCTCCCCACCTTTATCTGTCGACGCCGAGCCGCTCTTCCCATTGCGCGCCCTCGGCGAGCGAGATCGAATCCAGCACCGACGTGCTCTGGTCGCGCAGAATCGCGAAGGCGCGGCGGATCGCGCAGGTCGCTTCGTCCTGGCAGTCGCCGCACGGCGCATAGAAATTCACGCTCGCGCAGGACACCAAAGCAATTGGGCCTTCCATCGACCGGACGATCTCGCCGAACGAAATTTGCTCGGCCGAACGCGACAGCTGGTAGCCGCCCTTTGGCCCGCGAGCGCTTTTCACCAGGCCCGCTTTCTTGAGGTCGAGCATGATCAGCTCGAGATATTTGGGCGGCACGCGCTGGGTCTCCGCGATCCGGCTGAGCTGGACCGGCGCGCCGCCTTGCTCCTCGGCGAGGAACAATAGCGAACGCAGCGCATAGCGGGTCTTCTGGGCGATCATCCCTGCGCGCGACCCTAGCGCCGCGGCCAGCCGAGGCAAAGGGGTCCGCGCGAGGCGGAGATGAACGCCATTTAACGTGATCGACATCGCGCCGAGACTCGGCTGGGCTTAGCGATCCGCCGCCGGTGCATATTTCCGGCTGGAGGAGGATGAAGATGAAACAGTTGATTGCGTCACTGGCAGCGGTTGCTGTCATCGCCACACCGGCGATCGCCGCAACGAAAACCGCCGCACCCGCGAAGGCCCCCGCCACAAAGACCGTTGCCAAGGAAGCGAAGGCTGAAGGCGAGTCAGCGAAGACCGAGGCCAATGAGCATCGCGCGGCTGCCCGACATCATGCCGCCCGACATCATGCCGCGAAAACGCACAAAGTCATGCACAAGACCGTCGCCAAGAAGCCGGCAACCCCTGCCAAGAAGGGTTAAACCCGCGCAATCCCGTGCGGTGCTGCGCGACGACTCCCTCGCCGCGGCGCCGCACGGAGTGCGGCCGCGACCAGCGATGACCACTGCCGGAGAACGAAACCCATGGGCCGCAAGATCCTGCTGATCGAGGATGACCGCGAAACCTCCGCTTATCTCGCCAAGGGTCTGAGCCAGGAGGGTCACAGCGTCGAGCTCGCGGACAATGGCCAGGACGGCCTGTTCCGCGCGACCGACGGCACCTTCGACCTGATCGTCCTCGACCGGATGCTTCCGGGCCTCGACGGCATTTCGGTGCTCAAGGCGGTCCGCGCGGCGCATATCGAGACTCCGGTGCTGATCCTGTCGGCGCTGGCCTCGGTCGGCGACCGGATCGAAGGCCTCGAGTGCGGCTCCGACGATTACCTCGTAAAACCCTTTTCCTTCGCCGAGCTGCTCGCGCGCGTGAATGCGCTGCTGCGCCGGCGCGAGGCGCGCTTCGACCCGGCCGATCACCGGCTGACGGTCGGCGACCTCGAGATCGATCCGCTTGCGCGCGTCGTCCGCCGCGACGGGAAAAAGCTCGACCTCAAGCCGCGCGAATATCTGCTGCTCGAATATTTCGCCCGCAACGAAGGCCGCGTGGTCACCCGCACGATGCTGCTCGAGCAGGTGTGGGACTATCATTTCGACCCGGGCACCAACGTCATCGACGTCCACGTCAGCCGGCTCCGCCGAAAGCTCGACGAAGGGTTCGAAAAGCCGCTGCTGCACACGGTCAGGGGCGCGGGCTACATGCTCGCCGCATGACCGCGACGGTCTAGCCCTCGATCACCACCTTGGTGCCGACCTTGGTGATTCCGTACAGCTTTTGGGCGAATTTCATCGGCAGGCGGATGCAGCCATGGCTGGCTGGATAGCCGGGGTTGGCGCCGCCGTGGAACGCGATTCCATATTCGTCGATGCGCTGCATGAACGGCATCGGCGCATTGTCATATTTCTTCGAGCGGTAGAACGGCCGTTTTTCGAGCACCGACCAGAAGCCGAGCGGCGTGATCCGCCCCTTCCTTGCGGTCGAGACGGTGGCCGCTCCAACCAGCCGATCGCCGCGATAGACATAGGCCATCTGCAGCATGCGATCGACGACGACCTTGGTGTCGCCCTCGGCCGGGACCGCGGTGGCCCAGACATATTCGCCGGGCTTCAGGCCCTTGCGGCCAAACTCGGCGACCATGTCCTTGTAAGCCTGCGGCGCGGCGCCCTGGGTCCACTGGTATGGAAGCTCGTTCGTGACTGGCGGCGGCGGCGCAGCGACGATCCTCGGCGGCGGCGCGGTCGAGCAGCCCGCCAACAGCGCGGCAGCCACGCCGACCGTCCATTTTGTCATCGTTCGCACTGCCCCGCTCCGCACTGTTGTTTGGCGGTCCAACTAACAGCGCGAGCAGTGGTTGCGAGTCAATCCACCGGTAAACGCCAAGTTACTGTTAACCGGCGGGAAATACCGACTCAAAGCGCCTTTTCGTAGATCCGGTAGCGGTGGTTGACGTCCGCGCCCGGCAGCTCGGCGATCGACAGCATCCCCTTATTGTCCTCGAGGATCCAGCCGAACTCGCCGATGCTTGCGCCATATTTCGAGACCGCGTCGCGCCGCGTATATTCGATCATCATGAAGGCGAGCTGGCTTGCCAGCCGCGAGTGGTGGAGCTTCCTGGCGACGCCCATCAGCGGCACGCGCAGCCGGCGCGTGCGCGGTTTCCTCAGCCGCCACAGAAGCTTGATGAAGTTGAACGGAAACAGCTCGCCGTTCAAATCCTTGATCAGCTCGTTGATGTCCGGGATGGTGAGCATGAACGCGACCGGCTCGCCGTCAATCTCGGCGATCCGCACCAGCTCGCCGAAGATGATCGGCTTCAATTTCTTGCCGGCATAAGCGATCTCCGCCTCGGTCAGCGGAACGTAGCCCCAGTTGGTCGACCAGGCGTCGTTCAAGAGGTTGAGGATCAGGCGCGCTTCCTCGTTGAACTTCGACTTGTCGACCTGCCTGATGCGGATGTGCGGATTGCGCTCGCCCATCGCGATCAGCCGCTCGATCCTGGGATCCTCCCAATGGGTGATGTCGAGCTCGTAGGTCAGCAGGTCCTTGGCCTTGGCGTAACCGGCGGCTTCGACCCACGCCCGATATTCTGGGCGGTGGTGCCCCATCATCGCTGTCGGCGGCTCGTCGAACCCTTCGATCTCGAGCCCGGGCTCGTCCCAGATCGACAGGCTGATCGGCCCAAGCGAACTGGTCATGCCCTGGGCGCGCAGCCAATCCTCGGCGGTCGCGATCAGCGCCGCCGCCGCGTCGCCGTCGAGCACTTCGAACATGCCCCATTGACCGGTGCCCTGGCCCATGTGCTGCTGGACGAGGTCGTCGACCTGGGCGCTAATCCGGCCGACGACCTTGCCATCGCGGATCGCCAGCCACAGCTGGGCGCGGGCGTGCTCGAACCACGGGTTCTTGCCCGGGGTGATCAGCCCGTGGACCTCGTCCTTGAGGGGCGGAACCCAGGCGGGATCGTTCTTGTAGACCTCCCAGGCGAAGTCGACGAACGCCTTGCGGTCCTTCTTGGTCTCGACGGGACGGAGTGTCAGTGGCGCGTTTTTCATGGGCGAGGGAGCTAGCCGGTGATTGGCCGAAGCGCCAGTGAACCCTACAAACGCCCCATTCGCGCCACTATCTCAAGGCAATAGCCCGAACTTCCGAGAGACCATGACCGACACGGCAATCCTTGACCGCACGACCGACGCTGCCTCCGCGCAGCGTGCTCCGGCGCGCGCCAACGACGATTCCGCGATGCTCAAGGCGGCCGCCAACCTCACTCGCGACCTCAATGCGCCCAACACCGCGGTCTACTGGGCCGACATGCTCGGCTCGGCGGCGCTTGGCTATGCGGGCCTGGTCGCCGCGATGGTCGTTCGGCCAACGTGGCTGGCAGTCGCCGCGGCAATCGTCGCGGTCCTTGCGCTCTACCGCGCCGGGTCGTTCATCCACGAGCTGACCCACATCAAGAAGGGCGCGGTGAAGGGCTTCCGCTTCGCCTGGAACCTGGTCGTCGGCGTGCCCCTGCTGATTCCCAGCTTCATGTACGAAGGGGTCCACAACCAGCACCACGCCAAGCTTTATTACGGGACGGCCGACGATCCCGAATATCTGCCGCTTGCGCTGATGCGTCCGTGGACCTTGCCGCTGTTCCTGATCGCCGCCGCACTTGCGCCGGTGGGCATGCTGATCCGGTTCGCAATCCTCGCGCCGCTTTCGCTTTTGTCGAAGCGGCTCCGCGCGCTGGTCGTCGGCCGCTATTCAGGCCTTCAGATCAATCCCAAATTCGTTCGCCCGGCGCCCGACGGCGAGTTCGCGCGCGATTGGGCATTGCAGGAGGCCGCGTGCAGCGTCTGGGCGATCGCGCTGATGGCGATGGTCGCCACCGGCGTCATCCCGCTCCAATATTTCCTGGTCTTCCTCGGCGTGTCGTCGGGGGTGATGTTCCTCAACCAGGTCCGCACGCTGGTCGCGCATCTGTGGGAGAATGAGGGCGAGCCGATGAGCGTCACCGCCCAGTTCCTCGACAGCGTCAACGTGCCCCCGCCGGGGACTTTGCCGGCGCTGTGGGCCCCGGTCGGCCTGCGCTACCACGCGCTTCACCATTTGCTGCCGGGGCTGCCCTATCACGCGCTCGGCGAGGCGCACCGGCGGCTGTGCAAGGAGCTGCAATCGGGTTCGGTCTATCACGCCTCGAGCCACCGCGGCCTCTCGCCGCTGGTCGTCCGGCTTGCGGCCCGAACCTTGACTAACCGCCGCATTTCGGCTTGAGGGCGACGCGTCCGGCGGGCCGTTGCGCTCGCCGCTTTCATTTCGGGGTTTTGGCGCTGCCCCAATCCAGCGCCTGGCCGGGTCTACCTCACACGGGACCCCGACGAACGGAGATAAGACCATGCGCCATCGTGTCGGCGGACGTAAGCTTCAACGCACCTCGAGCCACCGCGCTGCACTGTTTCGCAACATGGCCGCGGCGCTGATCAAGCACGAACAGATCACCACCACGACCGCCAAAGCGAAGGAGCTTCGCCCCTATGTCGAGAAACTGGTGACGCTGGCCAAGCACGGCGGCCTCAGCAATCGCCGCCTCGCCCAGTCGCGCCTGATGGACGAGGTCCAGCTCGCCAAATTGTTCGACGTCATCGCCCCCCGCTACGCCAACCGCAACGGCGGCTACATCCGGGTGGTCAAGGCCGGCATCCGAATGTCCGACGCAGCGGCGATCGCGGTGATCGAGTTCGTCGACCGCGACGTTTCCGCCAAGGGCCAGGACAGCGGCCCGGTAATGGTCGAGGAACAGTTCGAAGCCGCCTGAGGCCCGCTTCCAGGAGCCAGGGACATGAGGCGCCGCTGATCCGTCAGCGGCGCCT
>JAZJZB010000131.1:0-19847 GCA_040390085.1 Pseudomonadota bacterium
CCCCGATCGTCATCGGCCGCGACCACCTCGACAGCGGCAGCGTCGCCTCGCCCAATCGCGAGACCGAGAGCATGACGGACGGCAGCGATGCCGTGTCCGACTGGCCGCTGCTCAACGCGTTGCTCAACACCGCGAGCGGCGCGACCTGGGTTTCGCTCCACCACGGCGGCGGCGTCGGCATGGGCTATTCGCAGCACGCCGGAATGGTGATCGTCGCCGACGGCACCGACGATGCCGCGCGGCGGCTGGAGCGCGTGTTGTGGAACGATCCCGGCACGGGCGTGATGCGCCATGCCGATGCCGGCTACGAGATCGCGATTGACTGCGCGCGTGAGCAGGGGCTGGATCTGCCGATGGTCTGATCGTCATCCCGACCCTGAGCCGGGATCCACCTTTCTTTGAGCCGCAGCAAGAACAAGGTAGACCCCGGATCAAGTCCGGGGCGACGCCTGAGGGGAGTTGATTGAGACTGAACCCAGAAAGCATGTCGTTGGCCGAGCTCCGCCAGCTCTGGTCTGGCGCGGAGGCACGGCTCGACGATGCCTCGATGCAGCGCGTTACGGAATCCGCGGCGGCGATCGACCGCATCGTCGCCGGCGGCGAGACGGTCTACGGCGTCAACACCGGCTTCGGGCTGCTCGCCAACACGCGCATTCCCAACCACCGCCTCGCAGAGCTGCAGACCAACCTGATCCTGTCGCACAGCGCCGGGCTCGGCGATCCGCTCCCGCGCCACGTCACTCGGCTGATGATCCTTCTCAAGCTGCTCGGCCTCGGTCGCGGTTATTCCGGGGTTCGGCCGCTGGTGATCCAAGCGCTTCAGCGGCTGCTCGATGCCGACGCGATGCCGGTCATCCCGTCGCAGGGCAGCGTCGGCGCGAGCGGCGACCTCGCACCGCTGGCGCATTTGATCGCGGCCTTGATGGGCTACGGCAACATCGACGTTGCAGGCTCGGTGAGTCCGGCGCGCGATGCGTTGAAGAAGATCGGCCTCGACGAGCTCGTGCTCGGGCCCAAGGAGGGGCTGGCGCTGATCAACGGGACGCAGGCGAGTACCGCGCTTGCGCTCGACGCTTTGTTCCTCGGCGAGCGCGTGTTCGCGGCGGCAATCGCTGCCGGAGCGTTGGCCGTTGATGCCCTCAAGGGCAGCATCTGCCCATTCGATCCCCGGCTCCATGACCTGCGCGGCCAGCCCGGCCAAATCGCGGTTGCCGCGGCGATTCGCGGTCTTCTCGATGAGAGCGAAATCGGGGCCAGCCATCCCGATTGCGGGCGGGTGCAGGACCCCTACAGCTTCCGCTGCCAGCCGCAGGTGATGGGGGCGTCGCTCGATCTTCTGCAAAACGCCGCGCGCACGCTGACCATCGAAGCCGGCGCCGTCACCGACAACCCGATCGTCTTCGGGGCGGGTGGGGACAATGACTCGGACAGCGCGATCTCGGGCGGCAATTTCCATGCCCAGCCGGTCGCCTTCGCCGCCGATATCATCGCCATTGCGCTGTGTGAGGTCGGCTCGATCTCCGAGCGGCGCACCAGCGTCCTGGTCGATCCCAAGATGAGCGGGCTGCCGGCGTTCCTGACGCCGGATTCGGGGGTCAATTCGGGCCTGATGATCCCGCAGGTTACCGCCGCCGCGCTGGTCAGCGAGAATAAGAGCCTTGCCTTCCCGGCGAGCGTCGATTCGATCCCGACCTCGGCCGGGCAGGAGGACCATGTGTCGATGGCGCCGATTTCCGCGCGCAAGGCCGGCACGATTGCGCGCAACGCGGCTGGCGTGATCGCGGTCGAGCTGATGGCCGGGGCGGAGGGGATCGATTATCACGCGCCGCTCAAGACCTCACCCAAGCTGCAGGCGATCCATGCGGCGGTGCGCGCGCATTCGCCGCATTTCACCGCCGACCGCTATTGGGCCGACGAGATGAGCGCTTTGCAGCGCGCGGTATTGGCAGGCGAAATCGGCGCCAACGGAGTCGCGCTTAGCTGACCCGGGTCCAGCGCTGCTCCTTGCAAATCAGGCCGGCCAGCACGCAGCCTCTAACCGACAACACGCCTGGACTGATCATCCGCACCGTTGCTGGAACGTGGATGTTGCGCTTGGGCTCGAATGCCTGGCCGCGGAACGTCCCGTCGCCAGTCGGGTGCAAATTGCTGAGGATTCGAGTCCCGATCAGTTGGTTGGTGCCGCCCTTTCGCGCACCTGCCTTCGCCTTGGCCGTCGCATCGACCACGAACCCGCACAGCGCGTCGCCGCAGGGCGCGACCCGCACCACGACGCTGCCCTTCTCGTTCTTCCAGCGGCCCTCGATGGCCGCCTGCGCGGATGCCGTCACTGGAACCGTGGCAGCCAGCGCGACAAGCGCAATCTTGGCGAGAATCTTTTTCATGGGGTGACCTATAGCGCTGATTTGCGGCAAGAATCGCGCATTCAGCTTGCTTGCCGATGAACGATGTCGATTAGTCCGACGCCGGCAACGGCCCGTCGGCGCGGGTCCAGATCTGGGAGCGGCATATCAATCCGGCGATCGCGCAGCCAGTGAGCATTAGCTGGCGGTTGCTGATCAACAGCAGCTTGGCCGAGACGTGGATGTTGTCGTCGGGAACGTAGAGGCTGCCGGTCCAGCGGCCATGCCACTGTTGAACGCCCGTGAGCACGGTCGTTCCGACAACGTTAGTCGTGTTCTTGGCAACTTCGCGCCGGCCGCGCGCCGATGCCCAGACGACCTTGCCACATAAGGTCGCGCCGCAAGGCGCGATGGCGATGATCGCACTTCCGATCGGATTCTTCCACAGCCCGTCGATCGATGCGCGCGGCGCCGGCGCGGCGGCCGTCAGCGCGAGGAATGCGATCGGGGCCAAAGAGAGACGCATACGGATCTTCCCCTATCGCCCGCATCCTACAGGCAAATAACAGCTTAATGAAAATCGCGGCTTTTGGGGATGATTTCGACGTCGCGCGGGTGGCGGCCGGGGGGCGGCCGCCCAAGGGAGCTTCGGGCGCCGGGCGCGTCGCCGCGCGACAGTGGCGCATCCATGATGTCTTCGCTCAAATGCCGAAGCATATGCGTGTGGTCTTCGAGCCGCCTGGCGACGACGTGGATCACCTCGCTGTCGGGGTCGCGCTGGACGATCCCCTGCACCGCCAACAGCCGAGCGCCCATGACGATCTTGCGCTGCTTTTCGAACAGGTCGGGCCAGATGACGAGGTTGGCGATTCCGGTCTGGTCCTCCAGCGTGATGAACACCACCCCTTTGGCGCTGCCCGGCCGCTGGCGGATCAGCACCAGGCCGGCGATCGACAGCCGCTTGCCGTCCTTGATCCGGTTCAGCCGATCCGCGGTGATAAATTTTTGCGCCGCATAATGCTCGCGCAGGAACTGCATCGGGTGCGCCTTCAGGCTTAGGCGGACGGTCTGATAGTCGTTCACGACATGCTCGGATAGCGGCATCGCCGGAAGCCGCGCCGGCTCGCTTTCCGAACCCTCGTCGAGTGCCTCGCAATAAGCGAATAGCGGCAGGTCGGGCGCCTGCTTGAGCGCGCGTGAGTCCCACAGCGCCGCACGGCGATCCAGCTTCATCGATCGGAAGGCGTCGGCGGCCGCAAGGCGCTGGATTGCGTGGACGGGGACGGAGCCGTGGGAGCGCAATTCCTCGACTGTGCGGTAAGGCCGCCGAGCAACCAATCGATCCGCCGCTTCGCGCTGCAGCCCGTCGATCTGGCGCAGGCCAAGGCGGAGGGCGACTCTCCCCTCCCTTTCAAGGGAGGGGCTAGGGGTGGGTAGCGCCGCGGCGGGCTCAATGCCCGACGCGGAGCTGCGCTCCGCACCCACCCTCGATCCCTCCCTTCCAGGGAGGGAGGGTTCCAGCGTGCAATCCCACTCGCTGTGGTTGACGTCCACCTCGCGCACTTCGACGCCATGCTCGCGCGCGTCGCGGACGATCTGGGCGGGCGCGTAAAAACCCATCGGCTGCGAGTTGAGCAGCGCCGCAGCGAACGCCGCCGGATATTTCCATTTGAGCCAGCTCGAAACGTAGACCAGATGTGCGAAGCTCGCCGCATGGCTTTCGGGAAAGCCATATTCGCCGAAGCCCTTGATCTGGTCGAAGCAGCGCTGCGCGAACTCCGGGTCGTAACCGCGTTCGACCATCCGCCCGACCATTTTCTCCTGCAGCAATTCGATGTTCCCCTTGGAACGGAAGGTCGCCATCGCCTTGCGCAGCTGGTTGGCCTCGTCGGGCGAGAATTTGGCGGCGTCGATCGCGATCTTCATCGCCTGCTCCTGGAAGATCGGCACGCCGAGCGTCCGCCCGAGGATCTTTTCCAGCTCGTCGGGCGGCCCGTGCTCGGCATCGGGACAAGGGAACAGCACCGGTTCCTTGGCTGAGCGGCGCTTGAGGTACGGATGAACCATGTCGCCCTGGATCGGCCCCGGCCGGACGATCGCCACTTCGATGACCAGGTCGTAAAAGCAGCGCGGCTTGAGCCTCGGCAGCATGTTCATCTGTGCCCGGCTTTCGACCTGGAACACGCCGAGCGAATCGCCGCGGCACAGCATGTCGTAGACTTGCCGTTCCTCCTGCGGAACGGTCGCCAGTTCGAAGCGCTCGCCGTGGTGCTGCTCGATCAGATCGAAGCATTTGCGGATGCAGGTCAGCATTCCGAGCGCGAGCACGTCGATCTTCAAAATGCCGAGCTCGTCGATGTCGTCCTTGTCCCATTCGATGAAGGTGCGGTCGTCCATCGCGCCATTGCCGATCGGCACCGTCTCGGTCAGCGGCCGCTCGGTCAGGATGAAGCCGCCGACATGTTGCGACAAATGGCGCGGCATTCCGACCAGCTGCTCGGCGAGTTTCACCGTGCGCTTCAAATGCGGGTCGCTGAGGTCGAGACCGGCGTCGTCGGCGCGAGCATCCTCGAGCTCGGCGTCCATATGGCCCCAGATGGTCGAGGCGAGCGCGGCGGTGACGTCTTCGGAAAGGCCCATCACCTTGCCGACCTCGCGGACCGCCGAACGCGGGCGGTAATGGATCACCGTCGCAGCGATCCCGGCGCGGTCGCGACCGTATTTTTCGTAAATATGCTGGATCACTTCCTCGCGCCGCTCGTGCTCGAAATCGACGTCGATGTCGGGCGGCTCCTTGCGCTCCTCGGAGATGAAGCGCTCGAACAAAAGGTCGCTGGTCGCCGGGTCGACCGCGGTGATCCCGAGGCAATAGCAGACCGCGCTGTTGGCCGCCGATCCGCGCCCCTGGCAGAGGATTGGCGGGTCGAGGCTGCGGGCGAAGGCGACGATGTCGTGGACCGTCACGAAATAAGGCGCGAAGTCGAGCTTCTCGATCAGCCCCAGCTCGTGCTTGAGTTGTGTGAGCACCTTGTCGGGAATGCCGCCGGGCCATCGTCCAGCAGCGCCCTCCCAGGTCAGATGCTCGAGATATTGCTGGGGAGTCCGTCCCTCCGGCACGCTCTCGCGCGGATATTCGTAGCGGAGCTCTTCGAGGTTGAAATTGAGCGAATCCGCAAACTCGCGAGTCGCTGCAATCGCGTGCGGCCAGCGCTCGAACAGCCGCGCCATTTCAGCCGGCGATTTCAAATGCCGCTCGGCGTTCGGATTGAGCAGGTAACCGGCGGTTGAAATCGTCACTTTCTCGCGGATGCAGGTGACGACGTCTTGCAGCGGGCGGCGGTCGGGTGCGTGATAATGGACGTCGTTGGTGGCGAGGATGGTGCAGCCATGCGCCTTCGCCAGCCGGTCGAGCCGCTCGATCCGCGCATTGTCGTTGCCGCGATAGAGCCAGCTTGCCGCCACATGCCGCAGCGATGGAATGGCGTCACGAAGCCGCGGCAGCTCGGCGGCAAACGTGTCGAGATCGTCGGACGGCCAGGCGATGAAGGCGACACCGTCACCATGGTCGGCGACGTCTTTCAGGGTCAGCTCGCATTGGCCTTTGTCGGCGCGCATTTTGCCGAGGCTGAGCAGCCGCGACAGCCGCCCGTAGCCGTCGCGGTCGATCGGATAAGCAAGCAACGACGGAGCGTCGGTGAGGTCGAGCTGGCAGCCGATCAACGGCTTCAGCCCAGCTTCCTTGGCGGCGCTGTGCATCCGCACCACCCCGGCGAGCGTGTTGCGGTCGGCGATGCCGATCGAGTCCATGCCGTGGCCGAGCGCGGCCAGCACCAACTCGATCGCGTCGGACGCACCGCGCAGGAAAGAGAAAGGCGAAGTGACGCCAAGCTCGACATAAGCCGCGCGCATCGGCGGCGGCGGCATGTCTTCGCGCCGCACCAGCTTGAGCCGCGAAAATCCGACCTTCTCGGGCATCAGCCGAACATTCTCTCTTCGTCATTGCGAGGAGCCGAAGGCGACGCGGCAATCCAGCCCTTCTTCTGGATTGCTTCGCTACGCTCGCAATGACGGATGAAGGAAAGCATCAGCCGAACAGCCCGTGGAGGAACCAGCCCGGCGCGCCGCCGCGCCCGTCGCCGATCAGGCCTTCGCGGTAGATCCAGTAGCGTCGCCCGCTGTCATCCTCGACGCGATAATAATCGCGCAGCCGCGCCGACGAGGGCTGACGCCACCATTCGGGCGCGATCCGCTCCGGCCCCTCGACGCGGGCGATGTCATGCACCGCCCGACGCCACATGAAGCGGCGCGGCATGCCCTCGGGGGTGGCATAAATGACGTCGATCGCCTCGGGCCGGTCGAGCAGGCGTTGGGGGCGAGTTGTCCTCCCCTCGATTTCGAGGGGAGGGGGACCAGCGCAGCTGGTGGAGGGGCCCCTCCGTCGCGCTTCGCGATGAGCAGCAGCCGGACTGCTGGGGGCAGTCCGGACCCGCTCATCCTCCCCTGCAAATGCAGGGGAGGAGATTGCCGGACCCCACCCACTTGCCCGCTCGGGCAAATGGCTTTCTTCCGTCTGCGGCCGACACACGCGCCCGGGGCCGAGCTTCACCGTTAGCCGGTCAATGAGTCGCGCCAGCTCACGTTCGCTTGACGGCTCCTCGACCAGGCTGTCCTGCGCAGCGCCCAATTCCTCGGTCCATTCAGCGGTCAGCGCAAAGGCGTCGAAGCCAAACTCCGGATCGAGCGCTGCGGCCTTGTCGGCGAGCAACCGCTGGAGATGCTTTGGCTCGCGGCTGGAGATCGTGGTCGCGACTGACGCGGCGGCGAGGCTGCCGTCGACTCGATAGCCGATGATCGACAGTCGCCGGGCGCCCAGGTGGCGCTGCTGCAGCTGGCGGACGAGGTCGGGGATCAGCCGCTCGAGCGCCTGCGGCGCGGCTTCGGGATGGGTCGCCGGTTCCTCCAGCCGAAGTGCCGCGCGCGGCGGCGGATCGATTGGCGCGGCAGTCAGCGGCTCGGCTTTGCGGCCGACCAGCCGGTCGAGCGCGTCGATCACATTGTCGCCATCCTTGAAGCGCCGAGCGAGCGCGAGCCGCGGCATGTCGAGCAGCGCGCCAATGGTCTTGAGCCCGAGCCGCTCGAGCGTGCGCACCGTGTCGGGCGCGAGGCGGAGGGCGGAGACGTGGAGAGCGGCCAAATCGTCGCCGCCGAAGTGACTGAATGCCCAGGCGGCAGCGGCCGTCGGCGCAATCGCCACGCGGGTCGAGAATCCGGCCTTGGCGAATCGCCGGCGGATGTCCCGAACCAGGCTGTCCTCGCCGCCGAACAGATGCGCAACTCCGCTGACGTCTAGCCTCAACCCGTCGCCATCGACCTCGACCAGCGGCGACCAGCGCGATGACCAGCGCGCGAACCGCTCGAGCGCCGCTTGGTCGCCGGCCGGATCGGCGGGGATTGCGACCAGGCTCGGGTCGAGCGCCCGGGCGTCGGTCAGGCGTGTGCCGGGGCGGGCGCCGCGTGTCGCCGCGGCGGCGGTCACCGCGTGAATGATCAGGCCGTGCGTGCCCTCGACGGTAAGGACGGCCGGCGCGTCAGGCGGTAAGTCGCTCTCCTTCGCCCAGCGCTCGATCGCCAGATGCGGCAACCAGATGGAAGCGATCCGCTTCATGCGTGAGGCTCCAGCGGCCAGGCGGATACCCACGCGCCCGGAACAGCTCGGCATCCCATGCTGACAATCCTGGCGCGCGCGGATCGAGCGCGTTGGCCAGGGACGGCGCGCTCGCGACCCGCCAGCGCGTCCGCGCACCGCTCAAATTCGCGGTGGCGCCGAGCCGCACCAGCCAGCATGGCGTTCCGCTGCGTTCCGAAGCGACCGCGAGCCGGCGCGTCGCGGTGAAGTCGAGCGCTTTGGGGTCGCCCCAGATTTCGCCGATCACGGCCGAAAGGCCCGAGCATCTTACGCCCTCCTCCATCGCCCACAGCGCGTCGCGCGCGTCGCGGGCCTCGACATGGACGAGGTTCCGGCTCGGCAGTCCCGGCGGGTGGATGCGCCCGCTTTCGAGGATCGCCATTCGGTCCTGGACCCAAAGCAAGGGTTTTGAGGTGTCGACCTGTGCGAGCAGGAAGCCGGCCCAGCCGGCGTCGCGCGCATGCGCGGCGAACAGCTCGGAGAGGGTCGGGTTGGGCGGCGCTGGCAGCCGCCAGCACTCGCCCAACCCGCTGGGGAGACGATCAGATTCAGCCGGCCCGGAGCGCGGAGACGGCTCCGCCGGCGACCAGAGATAGACCTCTCGCCACACGACTCACAACGTTTCAGTTCTTGTTTTGTTCTTATCGCGTGAGTCGCTTCACCGAGTCAATCGCGCGACTCGACCTCGCCTAAAAAGCGGCGGATTTCAGCGGCGACTTGCCGCGTCGCGCGGGCCGATACGGCCATTCCCATGTGGCTAGAATCGATTTCGACCGCGCGGTCGCGGCAATGGTCGGCGCCGCGCGCCGCGGACACCGCCACGATTCCGTCGCGCCGCGAGAAGATCGCCAGGCTGGGAACCGGTGGCTTGGACTGGCTGTGCCGAATCGGCGGCTTGTCGACCGGATGGCCAGCGATGCGCTCGTACAATCTCCACACATTGGTCGCGCGCCGCGGGTCGCCGTAAAGAGGCGAGCCCAACGTCACCACCGCGCGCACCCGCTCTGGCGCGGCCCGCGCCAGCTCGCGCGCGAACAGCCCGCCGAGGCTCCAACCGACAACCACCACCGGCGCCTTCCCCGGCACCGCGGTAAGCGCGCTTTGCAGCCGTTCGATCGTGTCGCCGCGCGCCCCCCAGTTCCACCCCTGCCGCCACGGGTGCACTCGGAAACCCTCTCGCCCGAGTGCGCGGCGAAGCTGTAGGCAAGTGCGGTCGCCCGCCATGAAGCCCGGGATGACCAGCGCGGGCTCGCCATCCACGGGCCCGCGCGGGCGCTGGTGTCCGAACGAGCGCCACAGCCGCGCACCGAGCGCTGCCATTTCGGCCAGCCGACGCGATGCCGCCGGCGCGCGGTCCTCGCTCACAGGAACTCCCCACCCATCAGCGCCTGGAGCGCCTTGGGCAGCCGCACCCGCCCGTCTTCGGTCTGATGGTTCTCGAGCAACGGCACGAGGATCCGCGGCGAAGCAAGCGCGGTATTGTTAAGCGTGTGCGCGAACCGCACCTTCCCGTCGGATCCGCGGTAGCGGATGTTCGCGCGCCGCGCCTGCCAGTCGTGCAGCGTCGAGCAGCTGTGAGTCTCGCGATATTTCTCCAGGCTCGGGACCCAGCTCTCGATGTCGTTCATGCGATATTTGCCGAGGCCCATGTCGCCGGTCGAGGTCTCGATCACTTGGTAGGGGATTTCGAGCGCCGCCAGCAGGTGTTCGGCAAGTTCGAGAAGCTTTGCGTGCCATGTTGCCGACTGAGCCTCGTTGGCCTCGCACACCACATATTGCTCGACCTTGACGAACTGGTGGACCCGAAGTAGCCCGCGGACGTCCTTGCCCGCGCTCCCGGCCTCGCGGCGGAAGCAGGGCGAGTAGCCGGCGTAAAGGATCGGCAGCTTGTCGGCCTCGATGATCTCGCCCGAATGGAGCGAAGTCAGCACCACCTCGGCGGTCCCGGCCAACCACAAATCGTCATTGGGCAGCTCGTAGGTCTCCTCGCGGTGACCGGGAAACTGGCCCTGGTTGAGGAAGGCCTGCTCGCGCGCGATCGCCGGGACGGTGATCGGCATGAAGTCGGCCGCCGCGATCTTCTCCAGAGCCCAGGCCATCAGCTTGGTCTCGAGCAGGGCCAGCCGCCCCTTGAGGCAATAGGTTCGGCTCCCCGACACCTGCGTCACCCGCGACAGGTCCCCCCAGCTGTTCTTCTCGATAAGCGCCACATGGTCGAGCGGCGCGAAGTCGAATTTCGGAACATCGCCAACGGTCCGGGTGACGATGTTGAAGCTCTCGTCAGGCCCGACCGGCGCGTGCTCGTAGGGAATGCCCGGAAGCTTGAGCATCAGGGCCTTCAGCTCGGCCTCCTTGGCGCCGAGCTCGCCGTCGAGCGCCGACGCGCGGGCGCCGGCTTCCTTGGCCTGTCGCCCGAGCTCGGCCTTCTCCTCGGGCGTCGCGTCCTTGAACCGAGCGCTGACCGAATTGCGCTCCGCACGCAGCTGGTCGATCTCGGTCTTTGCGGCGCGCACTTCGGCGTCGAGCGCAAGCAGCGCCGACAGGTCGAGGTCGACGCCCTTGTCGCGGATCGCGCGCTCGACGGTGTCGCGGTTGGCCTTGACGAAATCCATTCCCAGCATGGGCGGCCACCTGCGCGAATTGCGTCCGAAGGGCAAGTTCGCGCAGGCGCCGCCGATGCCGTCAGGATGAACGCCCTTGCCGCGGCCGTGGTCGGTCTGTTGATCGGCGGCGCGATCGCGGCGCTGCTGCGCCGGTTCGTGCGCCACCCCGAGCAGCTGATCGTCGACTAGGCCTTCGCCGGCTCCGCGACGGCGGCGCGCGTGGCGAAAAAGCGCACGCGCGCAGTACGGCCGGACTGTCCGGACCGCCGCACCGTCATCCGCGCGCCATGGGCGAGCACCAGCGCGCTGACCAGCTGCGCCTCGACCTTGTCGAGCTCGTCTATGGCATGCTTCTGAAGCCGCGCGGCCGAGATATCGAGCGTCGTGTCCGTGCCCGCATGGCGCGCGGCGACGGAGACGGTCCCGCCGCGCTCGCACAGCCGCAAGGCATGGCCGAGGAGGACGTGGACGATTTGCCGAAGCGCGCGCGGGTCGGCTTCGAGAAAGATCGCATGGGGGACATCGAGCTCGACCGTGCAGGCGCATTTGTCGATCTCGTCGGCAAGCTCGTGCACGGCGCCCTCGATCGCCGAGGCGAGGTGCAAGGGCTCCTTGCACAGCTTGAAGATCGTCTCGCCCTGCCCGGCATGGCTGAGCAGGGCATCGATCATCGCCAGCAGGCGCTGGCCGCTGGCGTGGATATTGTCGAGGGTGGCGACCTCCTCGCCGAGCTCGCGCAGGCTCTGCATCTTCATCAGCTCGGAAAAGCCAAGGATGGCATTGAGCGGAGTCCGCAGCTCATGGCTCATCAGCCCGATGAACCGCGACTTCACCTCGCTCGCTTCGACCGCTTCGCGCAGTGCGCGGCGCAGCTGGCGGGAAATTCCGGCGAGAACCATGCAGGCAATCGTCGTGACCAGCAGGAGGGCATGCGTCGGCGTCGCCTGCATCGGCATGTGGACCCAGTTCGTCTTCGCGGCAGGGCCGGTCACCGAATAGACCGCGATCAAGCAGAAGATGAGGATGGCGATGGCGGCGCCGTTGGCGCGGAACCGGGCCCGCCATTGCCATGGCGAAGGGGACCGGGATCAGGCGCAGCGCGAGCATGACGTCGGGTGCAAAGCCTCGCCAGGACATGTCGAAAACCGGAAAGGCGAACAGCGACGTAAGGGTGAGGCCGACTGTCAATCCGATGAAGTTCCTGCGTTCGCTTCCGGGCCTTCTCAGAAGCATGCCGAGCCGATGGCGCAGGTTGACCAGCGTTGCAGCGGGCCCGGCGAGCGACAGGAACGTGCACGCATTGCCTAGCCACCAGTAGCGCCAGGCCGCGCCGAGGCTGCCGCCGAACAGTTCGAGGTTCTCACTCGCCGCAAGCGAGGAGTTGCTGACCGCGACCACCATCAGCCCCGCGGTCGCCGCGGTGACGGCAAGCACCGCCAGCGCCCAGGCCCCGACCACCAGCGGGTCAGCGAAGCGGTGGAAGAAGCAGCGGAACAGGAGCCACACGAGTCCGACCATCTGGGCGACCTCGATCGCGACGCGCGCAATGGAGAAGTCGAGATGGGTGGAGGAAAGCTCCCACCATAAGCTCACCGCGGCGTAGATCGCGCAATAGGCGGGCGCCTCGCGCGTCGGGCGAAGCATCAGGGCGAGCGCGAGCAGGGCGAGCGGAATCGAAATCAGGCGGATGACCGTGTGCGGCACCGTCGGCGACAGGATCGGCAGGGAGAGAAGGAATTCCGCTGCGGCGAAGACCGCGATCCACAATAATCCCTGCGGCGCCGGCTATTGGGCGTCCACGGCCGAGTCAGCCTGGCCAATAGTGTGCGGCACCGAACTCACCGCTCAGGCCTCCCCCTCGCCGCGACACAAGCCTCGCCTCGAAAGTTGCGGCGTTTCGACACTGTCCGGCGTTAAACACTTGCGGTTGAATGGATTTATACCGCTTGTGCGCGGGTCACAAGGCGTCAGTCGAAATGCAGCCGCCGGTAGCGTCCGCGGAAGTAAAGCAGCGGATCGAGGCTGGCGTCGAAGCTCGCTTTGACCACCTGACCGACCAGGATGTGGTGGTCGCCGCCGTCATAGACCGCGAACCGCTCGCATTCGAACACGCCGAGCGAATCCTTGAGGATCGGTGCCCCAGCTTCGCCGCACGACCAGGGAGTCGCTCCAAAGCGGTCCTCGTCGCGGGTCGCGAAGCGGATCGAAGCCGGCTGCTGCCCGGTCTGGAGCACGTTGATCGCAAAATGCGATGCTGCGGTCAGCGCGGTAGCGCTCGCGGCCATCTTGTGCAGGCAAACGAGCAGCAATGGCGGGTCGAGCGAGACCGAGGTGAAGCTGTTGACCGTCAGGCCAGCCGGCTCGCCTTGCTCGTTGAGGCAGGTGACGACCGTCACGCCGGTCGCGAAGCAGCCGAGTGCGTCGCGCAAGGTGCGCGGGTCGTGCCCGCTGCGATATTCGCCTTTCGTCGTCTCGGCCATGGATTTGGCTATAGCGCGCTCGACTGTCTTTGCGAGGCAGGTTAGCCAGTCGCGTAAGAGGAGAGCGGCGTATGGATCGAGTGGCGCCTGGCTGGATGGCGGTTGGACTCATTGCCATCGCGGCGTCGGCTGCTGCGGCGCCGAGCAGGCCGGCCGATCCCAACCTGTATCTCGAGCAGGTCGACGGCGCCCGCGCGCTCGCCCAGGTCAAGGCGTGGAACGCGAAGACGCTTGCGGCGCTCGAGAAGCAGCCGGGCTTCGCGGCCTATCGCGAAAAGGCGCTGGCGCTCCTTTCCACCAATCAGAAGATCGCCGAGCCGGACGAAGTCCTCGCCGACAAGGTCCTCAACTATTGGCAAGACGGCGACCATCCGCGCGGTATTTGGCGGGTGTCGCCGCTGGCAGCCTTCGCCGCCGGCAAGCCGCAATGGCGAACGCTCCTCGACATCGACGCAATGTCCAAAGCCGACGGCAAGCAGTGGGCGTTCAAGGGCGCGACCTGCCTGTCACCGGCCTATGCCGACTGCCTGGTCAACCTCTCCGAGGGCGGCGGCGACGCGGTAGAACTGCGCGAGTTCGACCTGGACAAAGCGGCGTTCATCCCCGGCGGCTTCACTTTGCCCACGGCCAAGTCGAACTTAGCCTGGGCAGCTCCGGACACGCTGTTCGTCGGCACCGACTTCGGCAGGGGGACGCTGACCGACTCGGGCTACCCGCGCGTGATCAAAGTGTGGAAGCGGGGAACGCCGCTCTCCTCCGCGACCAAGCTCGCGGAGGGCCAAAAGGCCGACGTGTCGCTCCGCGCCTACCCCCTCGTCGATGGCACGCGGACTTGGCCGATCCTCGACCGCGCCATCGATTTCTATCATTCGAAGATCAGCCACATCGCTCCCGGTGGGCGGCTGGTTCCGACTCCGCTGCCCGACGACGCGGTGATCGAGGACGTCATCGATGGCCGGGTGATCGCCTCGCTCAAGACCCCTTGGCAGGGAAATGGCGCGGGCACGCTGGTCGCTTATTCGATCCCGGACCTGCTCGCTGGAAAGTCGCCGGCGATCGAGACGGTGTTCGTGCCCAATGAGCACCAGGCGGTCGAGGAAGTCGCGGCCAGCAGCTCGAAAGTGTGGGTCAAATATCTCGAGGACGTGTCGGGCCGGCTGTCGGCGCTGACCCGCGCTGCGGACGGAAGCTGGAGCGGCGCTCCTGTTCCGCTGCCGGACAAATCGACCGTCCACCTCAACGCCACCGCTTCGCGCAGCGATCTCGCCTTCGCGACGGTCGAAGGCATGCTGACTCCGCCAACCTTGTTCGCGGTCCAGCCCGGCGCTGCTCCCGCGCCGATCCAGGCGCTGCCGGCGCAGTTCGATGCGTCGGGGATGGTGGTTGAGCAGAATTTCGCGACTTCGGCCGATGGCACCAAAGTCCCCTATTTCCTCGTCCGCCGGAAGGATTCGACCGGGCCAGTCCCGGTGCTGATGCACGCTTATGGCGGGTTCGAGGCGGCGCAGACGCCCAGCTACCTGGTCTCGCAGCCCTATCGGTCGGGCCCGCTCGCCTTGTTCGTGGTCGAGGAAGGCAATGCCTACGTCCTCGCCAACATCCGCGGCGGCGGCGAATATGGGCCCAACTGGCACAACGCCGTGCTGCGGGAGAAACGCCAGAAGGCCTATGACGACCTTTATGCGGTGGGCGAGGACCTGATCGCCCGCGGGGTCACCCAAGAAGGGCCGAATCGCGGTCTCCGGCCGCTCCAACGGCGGGCTGATGGCCCCGGGTCGCGATCGAGCAGCGCCCGGACCTGTTCGGCGCTGCGATCATCGGTTCGCCGCTGGTCGACATGAAGCGCTATTCGCACTTGCTCGCGGGGGCCTCGTGGATGGGCGAATATGGCAACCCCGACGTCCCCGCCGACTGGGCGTTCATCAGCAAATATTCGCCCTATCAAAACCTCAAGTGCGGCGTGAAATATCCGGTGCCGTTCATCTACAGCTCGACCCGCGACGACCGGGTCCACCCCGGGCACGCGCGCAAGCTTGCAGCCAGGCTCGAGCAATGCGGCGACCGCTTCTTCTACGACGAGGCGATCGAGGGCGGGCATGCGGCCGGCATCGTCCCGGCCGAAGACGCGCAGCGGGTGGCGCTCGAGACCGTCTACCTGAACCTGGAGCTGCCCAGGCAGGCGGTTACAGCGCCAGCAGCTGCGGCGGGCTCAGAGCGAGGATTTCGGCGATAGTCGTCTCGAGCGATTCGGAGACCAGGTAGCGCGGCTGGAAGGCGTCGTGCCGATAGGCCGTGTTGACCGCTCGCTCGACCGAGAATGGCAAGCGCTCGACCGTGTCGCTCTCGAGGCTGAAGTGCGATTCGCCGAAGCTCGAGGCGAGGCCCGCCCCGAGGATCTTCAACTCGCCATGTTCCTTGGCCAGGCCGAACTCGACGCTGTGCCAGTAAAGCCGCGCGGCCTTGTGACCCTGGTCGGCGGCGATTGCCGCCGATCCCAGCTCGCCGATGTGCCGCGTCATCTCGGCATAATCATGGTGCGCAAGCATCGGGATGTGGCCGAACATGTCGTGGAAGCAGTCGGGCGCTTCGAGATAATCCAGCTGTTCGCGGGTGCGGATGAAATTGCCGACCGGGAACACCCGCTCGCTCAGCATCGCGAAAAAGACGTCGTCGGGGACCAGCCCCGGCACCGCGACCGTTCGCCAGCCGGTGCGCGGCTCGAGGATCGCGTTGAGGCCTTCGACGTCGGGGACTCCGGGATGGGACAGGCGAAGCAGGTCGATCCCGTCGAGGAACGGCGAAATGACGCGGCTGCCGAGCGGTTCGACCTGCCGCGCGAACAGCAGGTCCCACACCGCATGGTCGTCGGCGGTAAACGCCTCCCAGCATTGCGGGACGACATAATCCTCCCAGCGTTTGGCGGGCTGGTCCTTGGCGATCTGTTCCTGGCGCATCCTGGTCTTCCCTGGGTTCGTTCAACAAAAAACCCGCCGAGCCTGGGCTCTGGCGGGTCTGGAGGCTGGTGAGTGTCGCGTCGGCGCGTCAGCTCGTTCCAGCCTCCCGCACATAATAATAGCTCGCCCGCGCAGCAGCAGCGGCGCGAACGAGGTCAGCGAAGGCGATCGAGCGCTTCATCGAGTCCGTCTATCCCAGTTTCCGCCTGAACGATCAATGTCCGCCGGAGGTCCCTTATTGCAGGTTGCTCGACACGTTCTGGAACATGGCGTTGACGCCTCCGCCGAGGTTCAGCATCGCGACGATCGCGGTGATCGAGATCAGCGAGGCGATCAGCGCATATTCGATCGCGGTCGCGCCTCGCCGGTTTTGGAGGAGAATCGTTAACCCGAACATGCCCACTCCTTGGTTAACAGCCGACCCACGCAACACGCGGGTGTCGCGGCCTTTCTCCTCTCCGCGTGCTGCGAAATCATTGCTGCCGATGGTTAACGGCTCGGGCGTAAGGCGTTCCGCTAAGCAGCTGAAGCGCCAGCATTTCACCTCGGCAACGCGGCCCAATGCGGGTTATCCTCGGCACTCGATCCAGGGAACCCAGGGGAGGGGTGGTCGATGTTCGAGGAAACACTCAGCGGCAATTTGCGCAATCTCGCGATCGGGCTGGTGCTGACGGCGGCGGTCCTAGGCGCAGGTTTCGCGCTGGCCTTTTCCTGACGGCTCGGGCGGCAAGTCGCCCGTTCTAGTCGGCTGATTGGCTTGCCAGGCGGTTGATCGCCTCGGCCAGCTTCAGGTCGCGCTCGGTCACTCCGCCCGAGTCATGGCTCGTCAGGCGGAAGTCGACGCGGTTCCAAACGCTTGTGAATTCCGGATGGTGATCGGCCTTTTCGGCATGGAGCGCGACCCGCGTCAGGAACCCGAACGCCTCGCTGAAATCCTTGAACTTGAAGCTGCGCGCGAGGGCCTTGCCGCCGCTCTCCAAATTCCAACCGTCCGGAGCGTCCATTGAGAATCTCCTGTCCTACACGGGGCCCTTTCGCTTAAGCCGCCGCCGATGGCCAGATTTCGTCGCATGTTGGAATGCTTTGGGGTCAGCGCGCCTCGCGCTGCGCGCTGCGCGCTGCGCGCCCGCGCGCGTAGGCTCGCTGCGTTTGCTGCGTTTCGCGACCTTGAAATGCCGTTCGGGCGGGCGCAGTTGGTCCGCAAAGGAGAGCTAAATGGCCACCCAGGTCGCCGAAAAGAGCCCGCTCGGTCTCGAGAATCCGATGGGAACCGACGGCTTCGAGTTCGTCGAATATACCGCGCCGGACATCGAGCTGCTGCGCTCGCTGTTCACCAAGATGGGCTTCCCCGAAATCGCCCGGCACAAGAGCAAGAACGTCACCTTGCATAAGCAGGGCGACTGCAACTTCATCATCAACGCCGAGCCGGGAAGCTACGCCGAGCAATATGCCAAGGCGCATGGGCCGAGCGCGTGCGCGATGGCGTTCCGGGTCAAGGACGCGAAGGCCGCGCACCGGCGCGCGCTCAAGCTCGGCGCGAGCAACGTCGAGGTCAACAAGGGCGACGGCGAGCTCGACATCCCGGCGATCGAGGGCATCGGCGGGTCGCGCCTGTTCTTCGTCGACCGCTACGGCGACCACGGATCGATCTATGAGGTCGACTTCGATTTCCACCCGGATTGGAAGCAGCGGCTCGCCGATTCGGATTCGAAGCTCACCTACATCGACCATCTGACCCACAACGTGAACCGCGGGCGGATGGCGACCTGGGCCGACTTCTACGAGCGGCTCTTCAACTTTCGCGAAATCCGTTACTTCGACATCGAAGGCAAGCAGACCGGGCTTTTCTCCAAGGCAATGACCAGCCCGTGCGGCAAGATCCGCATCCCGCTCAACGAGAGCCAGGACGACAAGAGCCAGATCGAGGAGTTCCTGCGCGAATATAAGGGCGAGGGCATCCAGCACGTCGCGCTCGGCACTTCGGACATCTACGCCGCGGTCGACATCATTCGCGCCCGCGGGATCGAGTTCCAGGACACGCCCGAGACCTATTACGAGATGCTTCCCGAGCGCATCCAGGGCCATCAGGAGAACATTCCGGAGCTCAAAAAGCGCGGAATCCTGATGGACGGCGCTCCGACCGAGGGGCAGGGCCTGCTGCTGCAGATCTTCACCAGGAATGTGATCGGCCCGATCTTCTTCGAGATCATCCAGCGCAAGGGCAACGAAGGCTTCGGCGAGGGCAATTTCAAGGCGCTGTTCGAGTCGATCGAGCTCGACCAGGTGCGGCGGGGTGTAATTTGATCAAGGTGGCATGTTCCCCGGCGAAGGCCGGGGCCCAGGCCGATGCGAAGCAGCGGTGCCCGCTGCCCTGGACCCCGGCCTTCGCCGGGGCACGATGAGGCAATGACCGAAGCCTACATCTGCGACTATGTCCGCACGCCCATCGGCCGTTACGGCGGCGCGCTCGCCCATGTCCGCGCTGACGATCTCGCCGCGATCCCGATCAGGGCGCTGATTAACCGCAATGCGAAGGTCGACTGGAGCGAACTCGACGACGTGATCCTCGGCTGCGCCAACCAGGCTGGCGAGGACAATCGCAACCTCGCGCGCATGGCCGGCCTGCTCGCGGGGCTGCCCGACAGCTCGGGCGGGGTGACATTGAACCGGCTGTGCGGCTCGGGACTCGACGCGGTGGCAATGGCCGCGCGGGCAATCCGTGGCGGCGAGTCCGACCTGATCATCGCCGGCGGCAGCGAAAGCATGAGCCGGGCGCCGTTCGTCATGGCCAAGGCGACCAACGCCTTCGACCGCAACGCCGAAATGTACGACACCACCATCGGCTGGCGCTTCATCAACCCGAAGATGAAGGCTGCCTATGGCGACGACACCATGCCGAGCACGGGCGAGAATGTCGCAGAGGAGTTTCAGGTCAGCCGCGAGGACCAGGACGCCTTCGCGCTGCGCAGCCAGGAACGCGCGGCCGCTGCACAGGCCAACGACCGCTTCGCGGCGGAAATCGTCCCCGTGGAAATCCCGCAGCGCAAGGGCGATCCGCTGGTCATCGACAAGGACGAGCACCCTCGCGCCACCACCTTGGAAGCGCTCGCCAAGCTGAGGCCGATCGTCCGTTCGGACGGGACGGTCACCGCGGGCAATGCGTCAGGGATCAACGACGGCGCCGCAGCCATCATCATCGCGTCGGAAGAAGCGGCCAAGCGCAACGGCCTGACTCCGCGCGCTCGCGTGCTCGGCGCCGCGGTCGCCGGAGTGCCGCCGCGGATCATGGGCATTGGGCCGGCCCCGGCCTCAGAGAAGCTGATGAAGCGGCTTGGCCTCAAGATCGGCGATTTCGACGTGATCGAATTGAACGAGGCGTTCGCCGCCCAGGCGCTGGCGGTGCTTCGCCAGCTTGGACTCTCGGATGAGGCGGCCAACGTGAACCCCAACGGCGGCGCGATCGCGCTCGGCCATCCGCTCGGCATGTCCGGCGCCCGGCTCGCGCTCACCGCGACCGAGCAGCTGCAGCGCAGCGGCGGCAAGCGCGCGCTCGCCACCATGTGCATCGGCGTCGGCCAGGGAATCGCGCTGGCGCTCGAACGGGTGTAGACTCGCCCCATGGGTGGGGTCGCGGAAATGACGATCGACAAGGCGGCGATCATGGCCGTCCTCGAATCCGTGCCCGATCCCGAAATCCCGGTCCTGACCATCACCGACCTCGGGATCGTCCGTGGGATCGCCACCGACCCGCCGCGGGTGCTGATCAGCCCGACCTACACCGG
>JAZJZB010000132.1:0-8908 GCA_040390085.1 Pseudomonadota bacterium
CAACGGCGGCAAGACCTGGAGCAGCTGGTACAACCAGCCGACCGGCCACTTCTACCATGTCTCGACCGACAACCGTTTCCCGTATCGGATCTACGGGTCGCAGCAGGATTCGGGCGCGGCGGCCGTGCCGAGCCGGACCGACAATGTCGCCGACGGAATCGACATGACCAATTTCCACGAGGTCACCGCCGGCGGTGAGAGCGACGAGATCGCGCCCGACCCCGACAATCCCGATATCGTCTATGGCGGGCGAGTCGACAGGCTCGACCTCAAGTCGGGCCAGACGCGGAACGTCAATCCGACTCTCGCCTTCCCCGACAATTACCGCGGCGAGTGGACGCTTCCGCTGACCTTCGGCAAGCGCGACCACGCGCTCTATTTCGGCAACCAGCGCATTTTCCGAAGCGCCGACGGCGGCCAGACCTGGACTGCGATCAGCCCCGACCTGGCGCGGGCCGACCCGGGCGTTCCGGCAACGCTCGACCCGCCAACGGTCAAGGACAGCGCCGAGAAGGGCCCGCGCCGCGGCGTGGTTTACGACATCGGCACCTCGCCGCTGGTGGACGGGCTGATCTGGGCGGGCACCGACGACGGGCTGATCTGGCGGACGGCCGACAATGGCGGCCATTGGCAGAACGTCACGCCGCAATCGCTCCAGCCCTGGTCGAAGGTCGGGATTATCGAGCCGTCGCATTTCGACGCGAACACGGCTTATGCGGCGATCGACCGCCATCGGGTCGACGACCAGCGGCCCTATATCCTGCGCACCAACGACGGTGGCCGCGGCTGGAAGCCGATCGTCAATGGCTTGCCGAGCGACGGCGGGCCCAATTCGGTCAATGTCGTGCGCGAGGACCCGGTCCGCGCCGGGCTGTTGTTCGCCGGCACCGAGCGCGGCCTGTTCGTATCGTTCGACGATGGCGGGCAGTGGCAGCCGCTGACCAACGGCCTTCCGACGACGTCCGTGCGCGACATCACCATCCACGGCGACGACCTGGTGATCGCGACCCACGGCCGCGGCTTCTATGTGCTCGACGACATCGTTCCGCTTCGCGCGCTGGCCGCCGACGCGTCGCGCGGGACAAGGCTGTTCCCGCAGGCGGCGGCAGTCCGCCTGCACGAGCCGGCGTTCATCGGCACGCCCAAGCCCAAGGACGAGCCGCTTGCGCCCAACCCGCCGTTCGGGGCGCAGATCGACTATAGCCTGGACCCATCTGTCAGCGGTCCGGTCGAGATCGCCATCCATGACTCGCGCGGCGCGCTGGTGAACCGCTTCCGCAGCACCGATCCGGTCAAGCCGATCGACCTTGCGAAGCTGACCATCGCCCCCGAATGGGTTGTCGCTCCGAAGCCGCCCGTTGCGACTCCCGGGCACCACCGCTTCGTCTGGGACCTGCATTACGCCAAGCCGCCGGGGCTGAAGGACGAGGACGGTCTTTCAGGCGTGTGGGCGCCGCCTGGCACTTATACGGTCGTGCTGACCGCCGGCGGCCGGTCGCTGCGCCAGCCGCTGGCTGTGGTCGCGGATCCGCGGGTCGCGGTGGCGCAAGCCGATTTCGACGCCGAGTTCCAGCTCGCCAAACGGGTCGAGGGCGCCCGCGTGCGGGTCCGGCGCATGCTCGAGGAAGCGACCGCGATGAAGACTCGAGCCGGCAAGGGCGGCGACCAGCTCTCGGAGCAGATCGACGCGTTCGTCGGCGAAGGCGCGCCGATCGGCGGAGCGACCGCGCCGACCACCCTGACCTCCATTTCCGAGTGGCTGGACAGTCTCGCCCAGGCGGTCGAGGGCGCGGATTCGGCGCCTTCGCTCGATGTTCTCAGGAGCTTCGCTGTCCTGTCGGCGGCGCTGGACGGGATCGAGCCGCGGTGGCGGGCCTTCGTCTCTGCGGCACCGTCGAAATAGAGCTTAGACCAGCGTCGACTTGCTGCGCTGCTGGCGCTCGAGCGCCATCAGCAGCCCGAGGCACAGCATCACGGTCATCACCGCCGAGCCGCCGAAGCTGACCAGCGGAAGCGGGACTCCGACCACCGGGGCGAGGCCCATCACCATCATCAGGTTGATCGCCACGTAGAAGAAGATGGTCGCCGACAGACCGGCCGCGGCAAGCTGCGCGAAACGCGTGCGCGCATTCTCGCTGACCCGCATCCCCCACCGGATCACCGACGCGAAGGCGAGGATCAGCAGCACCCCCCCGACCAGGCCCCATTCCTCGGCCATGGTCGCGAACACGAAATCGGTGTGCCCTTCGGGCAGGTAATCGAGATGGCTCTGGCTGCCGTGGAGGAAGCCCTTGCCCCAGATGCCGCCGGAGCCGATCGCGATCTTCGACTGGGCGATGTGATAGCCGGCGCCGAGCGGGTCGCTGTCGGGATTGAGGAAGACGTCGATGCGCTTGCGCTGGTAGCCGTGCATCATGCCGTAGGCGATCGGCCCGGCGACCGCCGCGGCCGCGACCGGCGCAGCGAAGATCCACCACGGCAGGCCGGCGAGGAACATCACCGTCACCCCGCACAGCATGACCATGATGCAGGTGCCAAGGTCCGGCTGGATCAGGATCAGGAAGGCGGGAACGCCGAGCAGCACGAGCGCCGGCCAGATCGCGCGCCACTTGCGCGTCTCGCTTGCCGGCACGAGCTCGTAGAAGCGGGCGAGGGTGAGGACGATCGCCGGCTTCATGAACTCGGACGGCTGCAGTCGGATCGGACCGATGTCGAGCCAGCGCTGCGCCCCCTTGCTGACGAAGCCGAGGGCCTCGACTCCGATCAGCATCAGCATCGTCACCCCGTAGAGCGGGAAGGCGATCGCCTTGATGGTCGATTCCTTCATCCACGACATCGCGACCGCGATGGTCAGGAAGCCGAAGAAGACGATTGCCTGCTTGAGCGCCCATGGCCTCATTGATCCGCCGGCGGCGGAATAAAGCACGACGAGGCCGAACCCGGCGATGCCGGCGACCAGGAAGATCAAGCGCCACGGCAGCCGCGCGAGCGGCCGCGGGATAATCGCCGAGGTGATCATGCCTGGGCTGGCGGCAGCGGTGGAAGGCCGTTGGCGGAGCGCCACGACGCGGTCTTGCGCGCCATCCGTTCGGCCAGTGTCCCGCCGATGTTCTGCTCGAACGCGTGGAGCGCGTCGACGCCTTTGTTGCGGTCGAACAGGAACAACAAAGTGTCGCGAATGAGTGGCGCCGCAACCGCGGCGCCGAAGCCCCCGTGCTCGACGATCGCCGCCGCCGCATAGCGCGGGTTGTCGTAGGGCGCGAAGCCCATGAACAGCGAATGGTCGCGAAGCTTCCATTGCGAGGCGGTGTAATTGCCGCGCTCGCCGGCGCTCAGGTTGTGGGTCTGGGCGGTGCCCGTCTTTCCGGCCATCTGGATGCCGTCGAGCGGCAGCTTCGCGGCCGCCGCGGTCCCGTGGTCGACCACGCCCCACATTGCCTTGCGGATGAAATTCAAATGGTCGGCGTCGACGGCAAGCTGTGTCTGCGCGACGACCGGCTTGTTCTTGAGCAGGCGCGGGACCACCCGTTTCCCGGTCGCAAGCCGGCTCGCCATGACCCCGAGCTGAAGCGGGTTGATGAGGACCATGCCCTGACCGATCGACATGTTGACCGTGTCATATCCCTGCCACTTGCGATGATATTTGCGCATCATCCAGTCGGGGTCCGGGATGGTGCCGTAACGCTGATTGTCGAACGGCAGGTCGAACTTCTCGCCGAACCCCATCGAGCGGACCATCGGCGAAAGCTTTTCCGCACCGACGCGCAGGCACATGCTGTAGAAATAGACGTCGCAGCTGTGGACGACGGCGGCGTCCATATCGACCGGACCGTGGCGCTTGTCGCAGTGGAACACGTGATTGCCGAGCGGGAAGAAACCCGGACAATTGACAATCTGCTTACGGTCGATGCCGGCATTGAGCAGCGCCATCGCCATCGACGGCTTGATCGTCGAGCCCGACGGATAAAGGCTCTCCAGGGCCTTGTCGACCAACGGCAAATGGTCGTCGCCCGAGAGCATTTTCCACTCGTTCTTGCTGATCCCGTCCGAGAAGTTGTTCGGGTCGAACGAGGGCATCGACGGCATCGCGAGAATGTCGCCGGTCGCCACCTCGATGACGACGACCGCCGCCGACTGGTCGCCGATGCGGCGCGCCGCAAACTCGTGAAGGTCGGCATCGATCGTCAGCTGCACGGTGCCGCCGCTGCGGTCCGGCTTGGGGTCAAGCTCCTTCACCAGGCGCCCGCGCGCGGTGACCTCCACGCGCTGTCCGCCAGGTTCGCCGCGCAGCACCGGCTCGAGCGCGCTTTCGAGGCCTTCCTTGCCGATCTTCACGCCGGGGACGAGCAGCAGCGGGTTCTTGTTCTCCGCTTCATATTCCTTTTGGTTGGCTGCGCCGACATAACCGACCAGCTGCCCGACCGCGGGCCCGGCGGGGTAAAAGCGGGTGAAGCCACGCGAAGCCGCAACGCCCGGAAGGTCGGGCAGGCGGACGGTGATCGTCGCATATTGTTCGTAGGGGACGTTGTCGGCGACCGACACTGGCCGGAACCCGTGCGAGCTTGCGAGATCGCGGTTGATCCGATCGACCTCGTCAGGCTCGAGGCTGAGCAGCCTGGCGACTTCGCCGACGACCTTGGACGGATTAACCAGCTGCTGCGGGATGAGGTCGACCCGGAAGCTGGCGCGGTTGATCGCGATCGGCTTGTCGTTGCGGTCGATGATCCAGCCCCGCCGCGGCGGCACCGGGATCAGCTGGACCCGGTTGCTCTCCGAAAGCAGCTGGTATTTCTCGTTCTGCGCGACCGCCAGCCAGCCCATGCGCGCGATCAGCAGCCCGCCGACCGCGGCCTGGGCGCCGCCGAGCAGGAGCATTCGCCGCGAGAAGGTGATCGACTGGTGGGCGGTGGTGATGCGCATGTGCTTCATCGGCCGAGCCGCCACCCATCGATGCGGGAGACGATCCATGCCACCAGCGGAAACACGCAAACCGAAACGATGATCGGCGGCGCCATCCGGCCGAACGGCGGGCCTGCGCCGACCAGCCCGGCAAGCCGCCACTGCAAGACTTCGTCAATCCCAATCAGCACTGCCGCAAGCACCCATTCGATCCAATAGTCGCGCCACATCGTGCGGCGGTCGATCAAGTCCAGCGCGAGCATTGTCGCGCTCCACAAAGCTATTGAAAAGCCTATCGGATATCCGGTGAACAAGTCGTTTACCAAACCCAGCGGGGCAGCCCACCAGGCCGGCCAGGGGTCGGCCCGGAGCAGCCGCCAGCTGATCAGCACGAGATAGCCGAAATCGGGATACCAGCCGCTGGTCGAGACGATCGGAAGCGCGGCGAGCAGCGAGGCCGCGAATACCGTCGCGGCCGGCATGAACATCGCCAGCCGCTGCGGTCCCTGGCCGATCCTGCGCGAGCTTAGTGCGGCCCGGACCATCAGGGCCCGTCCGCGGCCGCCGGCGCGTTCTCGGCGGCGACCGCGGCCGGCTCGAACGCCGGCTCGACGATCGCGAAGCTGGTGGTCGAGGGATCGGCGAGCGGAACCGCGATGGCGCCGTCATCGTCTAGCTTCACGACGCGCGCGATCGGTACCAGCGGCGGGTAGAGGCCGCCGGTGCCGGAAGTGATGATGATGTCGCCGCGCCTGAACGGGTTGCGGCCGACCTCGAGCGGGTGGACGTCCATCGTCCCGTCGCCGCGGCCCTGGGTGATCACCGGAATGCCATTACGAAGCAGCCGCGCCGGGACGATGTTGGCCCGGTCCGACACCAGCAGCACGCGCGACGCCATCGCGCCGACATCGATGATCCGCCCGACCAGCCCGTCAGGCGACAGTACCGGCATGCCTTCCTGGACGCCGTTGCTCGACCCGATCGAGAGGATCGCGAAGCGCCGCGGGCTGTTGAACGAGGAGCCGACGATGCGGCCGACTGCGACCGCGGCGTGCTCGCGCTCGCGCAGCTGGAGCGTGGCCTTGAGCTGCTGGTTCTCGAGCAAGATCGCCTTGGCTTCGACCATCCGCTGGAGCATCGCCCTGCGCTCCCGCTTGAGCTCGCCGTTCTGGCGGGCGGCGTCCCAATAATCGCCGGCGCCGGAGAACAGTCCATCGGTTGTCGCCGCGACTTCGTGGAGCGCCGACGCGACTGGCCCGGTGACGTCGAGCGCGGCGCCGCGAACGCCCTGGAACGCGCTCGGCGCGACCAGCGACATGACCAGCAGGATCAAGCCAATGATGATCCCGGCAATGACCGCGAGGAAGCTGAAGAACAGCCCGTATTGCGCTCGACGCGACCAGCCGGGGCGCGCGGTCGCCACCGCTTCAGGGCCCCTTTAAGCCGTCTGCAAAACGCCGCGGAACTGCTCTTCCTCCAGCGCACGGCCAGTGCCGAGCGCAACGCAGGTCAGCGGGTCGTCGGCGACGGTGACTGGAAGCCCGGTTTCGTCGCGAAGCACTTCGTCGAGGCCCTGGAGCAGCGCTCCGCCGCCAGTCAGGACGATGCCCTGGTCGCAAATGTCCGCCGCAAGCTCGGGCGCGGTATTCTCGAGCGCGATGCGGACGCCCTCGACGATGGTTCCGACCGGCTCTGACAAAGCCTCGGCGATCTGGCCCTGGTTGATCGAAATTTCCTTGGGCACGCCGTTGACCAGGTCGCGGCCCTTGATGTGGACCGTCTTGCCGATCCCGTCGACCGGCGGCTTGGCAATGCCGACTTCCTTCTTGATCCGCTCGGCGGTGGCCTCGCCGATCAGCAAATTGTGGTTGCGGCGGACGTAGGAGCTGATCGCTTCGTCCATCTTGTCGCCGCCGACGCGCACCGAGGTGGTGTAGGCGAGGCCGCGCAGCGACAGCACGGCGACCTCGGTCGTCCCGCCGCCGATGTCGACCACCATCGACCCGATCGGGGCGGTCACCGGCATGTCGGCGCCGATCGCCGCCGCCATCGGCTCCTCGATCAGATAGACCGCGCTGGCGCCCGCGTTGGAGGCGGCGTCGCGGATCGCGCGGCGCTCGACCGAAGTCGATCCGCTGGGCACGCAAATCACGATTTCCGGGAAGCGCCAGGCGCGCATCTTGCCGCCGTGGACCTTGTGGATGAAGTGCTTGATCATCTGCTCGGCGACATCGATGTCGGCGATGACTCCGTCGCGCAGCGGGCGAATCGCTTCGATCTGGTCGGGTGTCTTGCCCATCATCAGCTTGGCGTCTTCGCCGACGGCCTTGACCTTCTTGACGCCGTTGATGGTCTCGATGGCGACGACCGACGGCTCATTGAGGACGATTCCGCGGCCGCGGACATACACGAGCGTGTTGGCGGTCCCGAGATCGATCGCCATGTCGTGCGACATCCATTTGAACCAACGATTCCAGAACATTCGATCCCCGCATCTTCAATGATTGTGCCACCCGCCGTGGCCCCACGCGAACTTAATAACTGATTGTTCTCAGGCCATTGAATGCAATCTGAATTTTCAGGAAAAATCAGTGCTTCGCCGGCCACCTCGGATTGGGATAAGACCCTTAACATGTCAATAAGAAGGCTTCCGCTTGTGCTCATCAATCGAATCGCTGCGGGCGAGGTGGTCGAGCGGCCGGCGAGCGCGCTCAAGGAACTCGTCGAGAATGCCCTCGACGCCGGCGCCGGCCAGGTCGCGGTGCGGCTGCATGCCGGCGGGCTGGAGCTGATCGAGGTCGCCGACGACGGCTGCGGGATGGCGCCGGACGAAATGCGGCTGGCGCTCGAACGGCACGCGACGTCGAAATTGCCGACCGACGCGATCGACCAGGTGACCAGCTTCGGATTTCGCGGCGAGGCCTTGCCGTCGATCGCCAGCGTGTCGCGGCTGACGCTCGAAAGCCGCGCGCGCGGCGCCGACGGCTGGCGAATCGAGGTGGATCACGGAATATCGGCGGGCGAGGGGCCGGCCGCGCTCCCGCCCGGCACCCGGATCAAGGTCGAAGGGCTGTTCGACAAGGTGCCCGCGCGGCGCAAGTTCCTGCGCAGCCCCCGCGCCGAATATGCCGCCTGTCTCGATGCGGTGAAGCGGTTGGCGATGGCCCGCGGCGACGTCGGCTTCACGCTAGACCATGACGGCCGCCGGATCCTGACTCTCCAGGCAGCGGAGGCACCGGCGCGCGTCGCCGAGCTGCTCAGCCATGAGCTTGAGCGTCACGGGGTCGGAATCGACTGCGACCGCCACGGCCTTCGCCTTACCGGAGTGATCAGCCTTCCGACCTTCAATCGCGGGGTTGCCGACCAGCAATATCTGTTCGTCAATTCGCGGCCGGTGAAGGACCGGCTGCTGGTCGGTGCGCTGCGCGCAGCCTACCGCGACCTGATCGCTCGCGACCGCCATCCGATCGCGGCGCTGTTCGTCGACGTCCCGCTCGACGAGGTCGACGTCAACGTCCATCCGGCCAAGACCGAAGTCCGCTTCCGCGATCCGTCGGCCGTGCGCGGGCTGATCGTCGGCGGGCTGCGCGCCGCGCTCGACTCGGAAAGCCAGCGCAGCGCGGCCCGCGAGCAGTCGGCGGCGCCGGTGATGTGGACGAGCGGGGCCGATTTCCCCTTCCCCGCAGGGGAGGGGGCAGGGGGTGGGGAACGTGCGAATGGGCTCAATGCCCATGAGCATGTCTTCACCGGCATCGAGCCGGTTCAGCCATTACCCACCCCCAACCCCTCCCTGTTTAGGGAGGGGAGAGCCCTGTTCGACCACGCCCCCGTCGCCCGCGCCGAGCCGGCGGTCGAGCCGGTGCCGAGCTTTCCCCTCGGCGTTGCCCGCGGCCAGGTCGCAGCGACGTACATCGTCGCCGAGGCCGAGGATGGCCTGGTCATCGTCGACCAGCATGCGGCGCACGAGCGGCTGGTGCTCGAGCGGATGCGAGCGGCCCGCGACGGCGGG
>JAZJZB010000133.1:0-9075 GCA_040390085.1 Pseudomonadota bacterium
CG
Source organism: Pseudomonadota bacterium (assembly GCA_040390085.1). Lineage (GTDB taxonomy): Bacteria > Pseudomonadota > Alphaproteobacteria > Sphingomonadales > Sphingomonadaceae > Sphingomicrobium. The sequence continues at coordinate 3 of JAZJZB010000133.1, forward strand.
AGCGCGCCAAGCTGCTGGCGGCGCAGATGAACGTCGAGCAGATGCGCGATTACATCAACGCCGACAGCCTCGCTTTCATCTCGATCGAAGGCCTGTACCGGGCGCTTGGCGAGGAACGCGACGGAGCCGAGCCGCAACGTTGCGACGCCTGCTTCACGGGCGCCTATCCCACGACTTTGACCGACGCGACCGACAAGGACGGTCCCGCCGCGCTGTCGCTTGTGGCGAGCCGCTAAGCCGCTACAGGCGGCGCGATGACCGAATCAAAGCAATTTTCCGGCCGCCTCGCGCTCGTCACCGGCGCAAGCCGGGGCATCGGCGCGGCGATCGCCGAAGCGCTCGCAGAAGCCGGCGCACACGTGATCCTGGTGGCGCGCACCGCAAGCGCGCTCGAGGAGGTCGAGGAGCGGATCCATGCGGCCGGCGGAAGCGCCACCATTGCCCCGCTCGACCTCACCGACGGCGAGAGCATCGGCAAGCTCGCCGGCGCGGTCGCCGAGCGGTGGCAGAAGCTCGACCTGCTCGTCCTCAATGCCGCGATGCTCGGCTCGCTGACGCCGGTGCAGGACATCGACCCCAAGGAATATTCGCGACTGCTGAGCCTCAACCTGCTGGCCAACCAGGCGCTGATTGCCGCGTTCGATCCGCTGCTCAAGAAAGCCGACCAGGCCGACATCGTCGCACTCACCTCGTCGGTCGGCGGCGAGCCGCGCGCCTTCTGGGGCGCCTACGGTTCGTCCAAGGCGGCGCTCGAGGCGCTGCTCGGCGCCTACGCCGACGAGACCGCCTATCTCGGCCGGATCCGGGTCCACATCATCGACCCTGGCGCGACCCGGACGCGGATGCGCGCCAACGCCTTCCCCGGTGAGGAACCGGAGAGCGTCAAGCCGCCGGAAGTGGTCGCCAAGGCAGTCCTCGATCGGCTGGCCGCCGACGTTCCGAGCGGAGAGAAAATTCGCGTCGACGCGTAGCGAAATGGAACCCTTTGCTGGCACCCGCCATCCAAGTGCTCACCAGCAACAGGGAGGACGTCCAATGATTCGCACTCTTCTACTCACTGTCGGGGGCGCAGCGCTCGCCGTCGCAGTCCCTGCCGAGGCCGCCGGACCGACCGATCCGCAGATCGCGCATATCGCCTATACCGCCGGCAATCTCGACATCGAAGCTGGCAAGCAGGCGCTCAAGATTTCGCACAATGCCGCGATCCGCAGGTTCGCGCAGGAGATGGTCCGCGACCACCGGGCGGTCAATGACAAGGCGCTCGCACTGGTCAAAAAACTGCACGTGACGCCCGAGGCGAACGCTACCAGCGCCGCGCTGACCAAGGCCGCCGCCGACGAGCACGCCAAGCTCGCCCATCTCAGGGGCGCCGCGTTCGACCGCGCCTATGTCGCCAACGAGGCGGCGTATCACAAGACGGTCAACGGCGCGCTCAAGTCGACACTGATTCCGTCGGCCAACAATGCCGAGCTCAAGTCGCTGCTCGAAACCGGGCTCACCCTGTTCCAGGAGCATCAGGCCCACGCTGAGCATCTGGCCGCGGAGCTGAAATGAGCTTGTTGCCGCGGCGCCTGCCCCTGTACGCCGCGGTCGTCGGCGCGCTGCTGTCGGTTGCACCCGCTGGACCGGCAGCAGCCGCTACCCACGTGGTGGTGATCGACAAGATGAAATATGCGCCCGTGCCGCCACTCGAGCGCGGTGACGTGGTGGAGTTCGTCAACCGCGACCTGTTCCGCCACACTGTCACTGCGACCAATGGCAAGTTCAACCTCGACCTGATGCCGGGCAAGAGCGGCAAGCTGCACATTAACTCGGCGGGCACGGCGACCTTTTACTGCACCTATCACCCGGGCATGCGCGCAATTATGACAGCTCGATGACCGTCCGGAGCAACCTGGCGCTCGATTATGCGGGAATGGCGGACATCGACCTTGCCCGCTGCTGTGCCGCGGGCGATGCCGAAGCGGTGCGGCACGTGGTCAGCGCGAACAACCAGCGGCTGTTCCGCGCCGCGTGGAGCATCCTGCGCAATCGCGACGAAGCCGAAGACGCGCTGCAATCCTGCTACGCCAAGGCGCTGGCGGCGATCGGTTCCTTCGAGGGCCGCTCGTCGCTGACGACCTGGCTCACGCGCATTGCGATCAACGAGGCGCTGACCAGGAAACGCGCGCAAGCCAGACGGCGCAACCATCTCGAAGCGGAGGGCGTGCAGGTGCTCGAAACCTATCGTGAGCAGCTCGCCAACGGCTCGTCCGCCCCGAGCCCCGAAGCGGAAGCGGCGCGCGAGCAGCTCCGCTCGATGCTCGAGCAGGCGATCGGCAAGCTTCCGGAGAATTTCCGCACCGTATTCGTGCTCCACGAGATCGAGGGCGTGTCGGTCGACGAGGCCGCGCTCGTTCTCGATATTCCGACCGGCACCGTGAAGACCCGGCTGATGCGCGCGCGGCTCAAGCTTCAGCAGGCGCTCGCCCCCGACGTTCGGCGGGCGCTGGTCGGCACTTTTCCGTTCGCCGGCGCGGACTGCGCGCGGCTGACCGAAGAGGTGATGCGGGCGTTCGCGGAACGGCTGGAGGCCAAACGGGGATAGTCGCCTAGCGCTTGACCATCGCCACTTGTGCGACGTCGATCGCGCCGCCGCGGAATCCGCCTTCGCAATACATCAGATAATAGCGCCACAGGTCGTGGAACGGCTCGGCGAAGCCGGTGAGCTCGCCGTTGGTGACAGCGTCATTGTAGCGCTTGCGCCAGCGCTTCAGGGTTTCGGCATAGTCCCCGGCGAAGCCCGCGCGGTCCTGCCAGCTTAGGCCGCGTTCGCTGGCAAGCGCCTCGAACTGCGGCTCGTCGAGCAGCATTCCGCCGGGGAAGATGTAGGTCTGGATGAAGTCGGCGCTGCTCGCATAGCGCTCGAACAGCTCGTGGCGGATGCCGATGAACTGCAGCGCCGCGCGGCCGCCGGGCTTCAGGTTGCGCGCGATGCAGTCGAGATAGGCGCCCCACCAGCGCTGGCCAACGGCTTCGACCATCTCCACCGAAGCGACGGCATCAAACGCCTCCGAAGTCTCGCGATAGTCCTGCAGCCGGATCTCGATACGGTCGGACAGCCCGGCAGCGGCGATCTTGCGCTCGGCCCAGGCCTTTTGCTCGCTCGACAGGGTCAGGCCGACAACCGACACGCCGCGCCTTGCCGCCTCGATCGCAAGCGTACCCCAGCCGCAACCGATTTCGAGCAGTCGCTGGCCCGGCTTCAAGTCGAGGCGGTCGAGCAAGGTCTCGATCTTGCGCAGCTGCGCGCGCTCGAGGCTGTCGGAGCGCCTGGCGAAACGCGCCGAGCTGTAGGTCATCGTCTCGTCGAGCCAGGCCGAATAGAAATCATTGCCGAGGTCGTAGTGCGCGGCGATGTTCTTGCGCGCCTTGCGCGGCGCATTGTCGCGCAGGCGGTGGGCAAGGACATTGACCCAGCGGAACGGGCCCTTGGCGCGGCCGACGTCGCCGAGCGCGACGGCATTGGCCGAGAAGACTTCGAACACGCACACCGGGTCCGGGCTCGACCATTCGCCGAGCGCCCAGGCCTTGTACCAGCCGACCGACCCGGAGGTTGCGAGGCGAACCAGCGCGAGCCAGCTCGACAGGCGGACGACCGCCTTCGGACCCTTGGCCCGGAAACCGAGCCGGCGTTTGGCGCCGCCCGGCTGCGTCACTTCGATACCGCCGCAAATGAGCCGCTTGTCGATCTGGTCGAGAACCCGGGCGAAGGCTGGGGCCGCCAGCCGCGCAATCCTCCCGCCGCCGGTGGCGAAACGGCGGTCGCCAAGCACCAAATGCTCGCCGCGCGTGCTCATGTCGCGGCAGTTATGAACTCGGCTCGGCATTGTCGAGCGGGATGAGGAAAATGGTGTTCCGGATTCGCCGCGCGTCGTCGTAAAAGCGCTGGTCGGTGAAGAACGCCTTGCCGTGCTCGATCACCACCATCGGCATGCGCGACCAGAAAAGGAAGCCGCGGACATGCTTGTCGCGGGCCGCCGCTGCGGCAATGCGCGGATCGGTCATGTTCAGCGGGTCGATCCTGGGATCGAGGGTCGCGTGATTGAGGCCCTTGAGCGGCTCGTACCAGCCGCTTCCGCCGACATCGTCGCCGCGCCAGATCATGCGCCGCTTCCAGAACTCGAGCGGGATTTCACCGGCGACGATCATGCGCGGCTGCGCAACCGCTTCAACCAGCGGCCGGGTCAGGACGACGGCGCGAGCCGAGATTGCGGCGTTGAGCCCGGTATAACCGAGCATCGACGCGAACGCCCAGGCGGCCGGCCGCTGCCAATTCTTGCCGAGCCGCTCGGCGCGCCACGACATTTCCAGCCCGAGGATCAGCATCAGCCAGATCCACGGGTCCATGATGAACAGCGTGTCGCCGTAGAACCAGCGATGCGACAGCGGGTCGAGCAGCCGCACGCCGTAGGTGTTCATCAGGTCGAGCAACGAATGGCTGAGCGTGCCGAGGAAGCAGACGGCGAGCAGGCCGCGGAGGTTCAGCGGACATTCCTTGCCTGGACGCAACTTTTCCCAAAGTAAAATAATTGCCATCGCTAACAGTGGCATTGTAACCAACCCGCCAACACCGTGGGTGAAGCCGCGGTGCTCGCCCAGCGCATCGATCCCAAGCAGCGGCGCAATGAAGCTGTCGATGTCCGGCAGGTTGGCCGAAATGATCAACGCCGGCATCGCCCGCGGGGTCAGGCGCTTGAGGCCCATGCGGCCCATGACCGCGCCGACCAGGCTGTGGGTGAGGTTGTCTATCGCGCGGCTCCGTCATTGCGAGCGGAGCGAAGCAATCCAGTCGGCGTGTGGATTGCCGCGTCGCCTTCGGCTCCTCGCAATGACGGAACCGTCAAAGCTTGTGCGGCTCCTTTTCGACCATCCAGGTCTGGCCCTTCGAAACCAGCTTCTGGAGGTCCGGGGTCTTGCCCGAGGCTGCCGCGGCGTTCTGCTCGACCACCGCGCTTTCGAAGGTCGGCGCCGGGTCCTCGTAAATGACCCCGAGCGCGACAGGGAAGCTTTCCGGCATTTCGATCAGCATTCCGGCGATGCCCTTGTTCTTCGGGTCGTGGACGATGACCGCCGGGTCGTCGCCGTCGACCACCTTGAGGCACAGCCGTTCGGTATCGAGGGCGAGGCCCTTGGCGCCGCCGGCGAACAGCATCTTCTCGCCGGCCTTCAGCCACAGTTGCTTTTCGCTGGCGACCTCGCGCTCGGTGAAGCTGGCGAACACGTCGTCGTTATAGACGACGCAATTCTGGTAGATTTCGACGAAGCTCGCGCCCTTGTGGGCATGGGCGGCCTTCAGCACCTCGGGCAAATTCTTGTGCACGTCGATGCCGCGGGCGATGAACCGGGCGCCCGAGCCGAGCGCATACATGCACGGGGTGACCGGGCGATCGACCGACCCGAAAGGGGTCGACGGCGAGCGGGTCCCGACCCGGCTGGTCGGCGAATATTGCCCTTTGGTGAGGCCGTAGATCTCATTGTTGAACAGCAGGATCTGGCAGTCGAGGTTGCGGCGTAGCACGTGCATCGTGTGGTTGCCGCCGATCGACAGCGCGTCGCCGTCGCCGGTGATGATCCACACGTCGAGCGCGGGATTGGCGAGCTTGATGCCGGTGGCGACCGCGGGCGCACGACCGTGGATGGTATGGAAGCCGTAGGTCGCCATGTAATATGGAAAGCGGCTCGAGCAGCCGATGCCCGAGACGAACACGGTGTTTTCGCGCGCGACGCCAAGGTCCGGCATCGTCCGCTGGACCGCTTTGAGCACTGCATAATCACCGCAACCCGGGCACCAGCGGACCTCCTGGTCGCTCGCCCAGTCCTTGGCGGTGGTGATCATGGTCATGTCGTTCATAGCTCAATCCAGTTCGCAAACACGCCGGACGAACCGAAATTTCAAATCGTCACCGGTCTCGACGTCCGAGATTTGGAATACGGCCACGTAGCCGTCCGCTTCGAAAGCATGAGGCTCGCTCTTCTTACGCTTTCGCAGGATCGCATATCCTTCGCTTCGAAGGCCCTCAACAAGACTGATGAAGCGTGGGTTGTCGGGATCGTAGCCGGTGTCGCGGTACTCAGTCGGCGGCGACCACCAATAGTCCCAAACACAGCGTAAGGTTTTGCCGTCGATTTCGGGGTGCTGGGGCGCCTGCACCCTCGCAAACCAATTGCCTTGATTACCAACTGCTCGAGCCATCAGTGCGGCCTCAGCCAAATTACCAGGAGGATCACGACGATCAGCAGCATGATCATCGGGAAGACATTGATCTGTTTCACTGGGGTTCACCGGCGAAGGCCGGGGTCCAGGCCGCTGCACAGCAGCGGCTGTTCGCCAAGCCTAGGAGAATGAAGCGCTGCGCGCTCCTGGGCCCCGGCCTACGCCGGGGAACTCGGGGGCGACGAAGTGAGGCGAAACGCTCCAAACGCAGCACTCCTACGCGCGCGCACGCGAGTCCGCGGCCAAGGCCGCGTCGATCGCCGCCTCGATCTCGGCGATGCGGAAGGGATGACCGCTGACCTTGGTCAGCGATTTGGCGTCGACCAGGAACTGGTCGCGCAGCACGGTCTTGAGCTGGCCCATGTTCATTTCGGGCACGAGGATATGTTCGAAGCCCTTCAATAGGACAGACATATTTTTGGGCATCGGCCAGATGTGGCGCACGTGGACGTGGGCGACATCCCGCCCTTTCGCGATGGCGCGGCGCACCGCCTGGTGGATCGGGCCGAAGGTCGAGCCCCAGCCGACCACCGCCAGCGCGGCGCCTTCGCGGCCGAGGCACACGTCCTGGTCCGGAATCGAATTAGCGACGCCCATGACCTTGGCGTGGCGGGTGTCGGTCATCTCCTGGTGGGCGGCCGGCGAATAGTCGATGTTGCCGGTGCCGGGCTGCTTCTCGATCCCGCCGATGCGATGCTCGAGGCCGGGCGTGCCGGGCTTGATCCACGGCCGCGCGAGCCCGTCGCCGCGCGCATAGGGCATCACCCCCTGCCCTTCGGCCGGCACGGTGTCGAAGAATTTGACCGGAAACGGCGCGTAGCCGCTCATGTCCGGCACCCGCCACGGCTCGGCGGCATTGGCGATATAGCCGTCGGTCAGCAGGATCACCGGGGTCATGTAGCGGGTGGCGATCCGGCAGGCCTCGATCGCGCAGTCGAACGCGTCGGCCGGCGAGCGGGCAGCGATCACCGGGATCGGCGCGTCGGCGTTGCGGCCGTAGACCGCCTGATAGAGGTCGGATTGCTCGGTCTTGGTCGGAAGGCCGGTCGATGGTCCGCCGCGCTGCGAGTTGATGATCACCAGCGGCAACTCGGTCATCACCGCGAGGCCCATCGCCTCGGTCTTGAGCGCGATACCCGGACCCGACGATGAGGTGATCCCGAGCTGGCCGGCATAGCTCGCGCCGATCGCGGAGCAGATTGCGGCAATCTCGTCCTCGGCCTGGAACGTGGTGATCCCGAATTCCTTGAGGCGCGACAGATGATGAAGCAGCGCCGACGCCGGCGTGATCGGATAGCCCCCGAAGAACATCTTCACCCCGGCGAGCTGGCAGCCGGCGACCAGCCCGAGCGCAAGCGCTTCGGCGCCGGTGACCGTGCGATAAAGGCCCGGCTCCGCCGGCGCGGGCGCGATATGGTGCTGCTTGAACGGCGCGCCCATCTCGACCGTCTCGCCATAGGCATGGCCGGCATTGAGCGCGGCAATGTTCGCCTCGGCGAGCTCCGGCGCCTTTGCGAACTTGGCATTGAGCCAGTCGACGATCGGCTGGCGGTCGCGATCGAACATCCACAGCGCAAGGCCGAGCGTCCACATGTTCTTGCAGCGCAGCGCTTCCTTGTTGCCCAGGCCGTAGGGCTTCACCGCGTCGAGGGTCAGCTGCGAGATGTTGAAATGGACCACCTGCCAGCGGCTGAGGCTACCGTCCTCGAGCGGGCTTTGCTCGTAGCCCGCCTTGGCGAGGTTGCGCGGCGTGAACTCGCCTTCGTCGGCGATGATCAGCCCGCCTTCGCGCAGAGCCTCGGCGTTCACCTTGAGCGCCGCCGGATTCATCGCGATCAGCACGTCGGGCTGGTCGCCGGCGGTCTCGATCGCGGCCGAGCCGAAATTGATCTGGAAGGCCGAGACCCCGAACGTGGTGCCCTGCGGCGCGCGGATTTCGGCCGGGAAGTCGGGGAAGGTCGCGAGGTCGTTGCCGGCAAGCGCGGTCGACAGCGTGAACTGGCCGCCGGTCAGCTGCATTCCGTCGCCGCTGTCGCCGGCAAAGCGGACGACGACCGCCTCGGTCGGCGGATGCGCGGTGGCTTCCTTTTCGGTGAGAAGATGGGTGGCTGTGGCCATAAGGGCCTACTTAGACCCGACTATTCGTCATTGCGAGCATATGCGAAGCAATCCAGCACGACTTTTTCTGGATTGCCGCGCCGCTTCGCGGCTCGCAATGACGGGTTATGAGCAAGACTGACCGCTACCGCCGAGGGGTCGGCGTCATGCTCCTCAACCGCGAGGGCAAGGTTTTCGTGGGCGCGCGCATCGATAACAGCGACGACGCCTGGCAGATGCCGCAGGGCGGGATTGACGACGCCGACGACGATCCTTGGGCGACCGCGCTTCGCGAGCTGGAGGAAGAAACCGGGATCGCGCCGGAGCTGGTCGAACGCATCGCTGCCTGCCCGGAGCGGCTCAAATATGACCTGCCCGAGGATCTGCGCGACAAATTGTGGGGCGGCAAGTGGAAGGGCCAGGACCAGGACTGGTATCTGGCGCGGTTCCTCGGCGGCGACGGCGACGTCAATATCGCCACCGACCATCCCGAGTTCCGCGAGTGGCGCTGGGTCGAGCCGGAGCACCTTCCCGAGCTGATCGTGCCGTTCAAGCGCGAGCTTTACCGCCGCCTGCTGCGCGAGTTTGCGAACCACCTCTAGCGGTGTGGCGTTCCCTTTGAGGCGCGGCTAGGAGCAGCCGCATGGGGGAATTGTCGTCCACCGAGCAACAAGCGGTCGAGCGCGCTGCGGCCGAGCCAATGCTCGACCAGCTGCTCGG
>JAZJZB010000133.1:9085-10078 GCA_040390085.1 Pseudomonadota bacterium
GCGGGTCGCGCAACCTCGCCGGGCTCGAGCGGATGGCCGATTTGCTGGTCGACGCCTTCTCAGCGCTGCCCGGAATCCTTCGGCTCGAGAACCCGGCCAGGGTCGAAAGCGTCGATTCCGCCGGGCGCGCGATCGACATCAAGCACGGCCGCCACCTGCATTTGACGGTGCGCCCGACCGCGCCGGTGCAGCTGCTCTTCACTGGTCACATGGACACTGTGTTCGGTCCCGACCACGCGTTCCAGGAGACGCGGTGGCTGGAAGACGGCGTGCTCAATGGGCCGGGCGTTGCCGACATGAAGGGCGGCCTCGCGGTGATGCTCGCGGCCTTGAAAGCGGTCGAGCGCAGCGCGGGCAGGGACCGCATCGGTTATGAGGTAGTGGTCAACAGCGACGAGGAAGTCGGCTCGCCCGCTTCGGCGTCGCTGCTGGCCCAGGCGGCACGGGGCAAGCGCGCCGCGCTGACCTACGAGCCGGCCGCGCTACCCGACGGAACGCTCGCCGGCGCCCGCCCGGGAAGCGGCAATTTCGGGATCATCGTTCGCGGCCGCTCGGCCCATGCCGGACGCAATCCCGAGGACGGGCGCAACGCGCTCTTGGCGGCGGCCGACCTTGCGCTTCGGCTCGATGCGCTGAAGCGCGACGGACTGACCGTCAATCCGTCGCGGATCGAAGGGGGCGGCCCGAGCAATGTCGTCCCCGACCTGGCGGTGCTGCGGGTCAATTTGCGCCCGCGCACCCCCGAGATTGAAGCCGACGCCAGGCGTCAGATCGACCAAGCGGTCGCAGCGGTCGCAGCCGAACGCGATGTCACGATCGCGCTGAACGGCGGGTTCGGGCGGCCGCCCAAACCCCTGACGCCGGAGGCCGAGGCCTTGTTCATCCTGGTCAAGCAGGCCGGCGCCGACCTTGGCCAGGCGATCGGCTGGCAGCCGTCGGGCGGGGTGTGCGACGGCAACAATATCGCCGCCTGCGGCGTGCCGGTGGTCGACA
>JAZJZB010000134.1:0-17598 GCA_040390085.1 Pseudomonadota bacterium
CCCGTGAGCTCGCCCGTGCTGACATCAATGAGCGCCGTCGTCGCGTTCGTGATGTTAAACCCCAGCACGGCTGACGCTGTGCAAGACGACCCGACGATTCGACGCTGCATCGGGTTCGCGAAAGCGTGGGGCAAAGGTGGCATCGTCGTTATCAACCTCTTCGCCTTCCGCGCTACCAATCCCAAAGACATGCTCGCCGCAGCCGATCCCGCGGACGTGGCCGTCACCGACGATGCCGATCTTCAGCAGGCGCACCGGTCCCGCCGCAACGCGGGGGCTTGGCCAGCCGGCGCCGTAAGGTCCTGCGGCATCGAGCGCGTCGCATAATGCTCCAGCGACGCCGCCGGGCGCCAGCAGCGCGTCGAGCAGCAGCGCGCGATCTCCGCGGGCCTTCTCGATGTCGGCGGCGAGCCGCTGGTTGATGAACTCGCGAAACGCCTCCAGGCCGCCGGGCGGAAGGGTGAGCCCGGCCGCCATCGCATGCCCTCCGCCGGCGATGAGCAGGCCGCTGTCCTTGGCGGCCAGCACGGCGGCGCCGAGATCGACCCCGGAGATTGAGCGCCCCGATCCCTTGCCGGTGCCGTCTTCGGTTTCGGCAATGACGATCGCCGGGCGCCCGAAGCGCTCCTTGATGCGCCCGGCGACGATCCCGATCACCCCCTGGTGCCAGCCGCCGCTCATCACCGTGATGACCGGTGCATCCTGCTGCTCCTTCGCCTGCGCCTCGGCCTGCTCGCAGACCAGCATTTCGATCGCGCGGCGCTCCTCGTTGAGCCGGTCGAGCTCGGCGGCGATGGCCCGCGCCTCTTCCGGATCCGTCGAGGTCAGCAGCCGAACGCCAAGATCCGATTTGCCGACCCGGCCGCCGGCGTTGATCCTCGGGCCCAGCGCGAAGCCGAGATCGCGGCAGCTTGGGGGCTTCACCAGCCGCGCCGCCTCGGCGAGCGCGTTTAGCCCGATGTTCTGGCGCGCGGCCATCACCCGAAGTCCCTGGGTGACGAAGGCGCGGTTGAGACCCTTGAGCCGCGCGACATCGGCGACGGTGCCAAGGGCGACCACGTCGAGCAGGTCAATGATCTTCGGCTCGGCAAGCGCCTCGAAGAAGCCGCGGGCGCGCAATTCCCTCAGCAGCGCAACGCCGAGCAGGAAGGCCATGCCGACCGCCGCGAGATGGCCATGCGCGGCGCCCTCGGCGCTCTCGTCGAGCCGGTTGGGATTGATCATCGCGTGGGCGGCCGGGAGCAGGCTCGCGCATTGGTGGTGGTCGACGACGATGACGTCGAGCCCCGCGGCGCGCGCCTGCTCGAGCGCGTCGAAGGCCTGCGCCCCGCAATCGACGCACACTGCGACGCTCGCGCCGCCTTCCTTGAGCTCGACCAGCGCTTTGCCCGACGGTCCGTAGCCCTCCATCAGCCGGTCGGGGATATAGATCGTCGGTTCCGCCCCGAGCCGGCGCAGCAGCAGCACCAGCAGCGCCGCGCTGGTTGCTCCGTCAACGTCGTAGTCGCCAAAGATTGCGACGGTTTCGGCGCTCTGGACTGCATCCGCGAGCCGCGTCGCCCCCTTGTCCATGTCCTGGAAGCACGACGGATCGGGGAGGAAGTCGCGGATCCGCGGGTCGCGGTGGCGCGGGAGGTCGTCGCGCGCGACGCCGCGGGCAAGCAGCAGCTCGTCGACCAGCGCGTCCATGCCGAGGCTGTCATCAGGCGGCCGCCGCCAGCGCCACGGCTGGCCGGTTACGGATCGTTCGATGTTGAGCGGGGATTGCATGAATTGACTGTACCCCGGCGAAGGCCGGGGTCCAGAGTTCCTTTCATCGGACTGGGCCCCGGCCTTCGCCGGGGTGCATCAGGCCTGACCGATTTCCCGCAGCAGGTCGGCGAACCACGACTCCGACGGGTCAAATTTCTTGCCCCCGGCGATTCGCTCAAACTCGATCGCGCGAAGCTCGTCGCCGCGCTCCTCGTCCTGGCCGACCACGCCGGACTCGCCTCTAAGCGCGGCGTCGACGGCATAGTTCGTGCACCGCCGGATGAGCGCAAGGTCGGCAGGGTTGGCGGCGGCCGAGCGCGAGAAATAGCCGCTCTTCTGGACCAGCACCTTGTCCGCGCCGAGCTCGGCGGCGAATTGCTTGGCGAACCACTGGCCGGGGTTGATCTTGTCGAGCTGCACGTGGCCGAACGGGTCGCGCGGGACGTCCTCGCCCGCCGCCTCCTTCGCCGCGACGATCTCGCTGACGCCGGCGCCCTCGGAGATGAACAGATTGACGCTGTCCTCAACGTCCATGATCGCCCGCAGCCTTTTCGCCTCCTCGGCGATGTCGAACGGCCGCTCGGGAATGAAGACCGCGTGGACATCCCAGCGGGCGGCGGAATTCTCCTCCCATTCGGCGAACTCGGCGGCCTTGACCCAGGCGTGGTGGGCTTGCGCGGTCGCCGCGGTCAGCCAGCCGCAGTTGCGGCCCATTACCTCGTGGACGATCAGCATCCGCGGGTTCGTGGAGTGCTCGGCGATGACGTTGCGCGCGTACAAGGCGCCCTGCTCGGCTGCAGTCCACGCGCCGAGTGACTGCCGGATCGGCACAACGTCGTTGTCGATGGTCTTGGGCAGGCCGACCACCGTCAGCTCGTAGCCGTTGCCGCGCAGGTAGGCGGCGAGGTCGGCGGCCGTGCCGTTCGTGTCATCGCCGCCGATCGTGTGCAGGACGTCGACGCGGTCGCGGCTCAGCTGTTCGGCCGCCACGTGCAGCGGATCTTGCCCGGGTTTGACGAGGCCGCGCCTGACGCAATCGTCGACGTTGGTGAGCTTGACCCGGCTGTTGCCGATCGGGCTGCCCCCAAACGCATGGAGACGATGGGCGTTTGTGCGCACCTCGGAGGTCACCTCTACGGAATTGCCGGTGAGCAGCCCGGCGTATCCGTTGCGATAGGCGATGATCCGCGCCTCGGGCGCGACCTCGGTGTAGCGCTCGATCAGGCCGCCGACGGCGGAGGAAAGGCAGGGCGCGAGGCCGCCCGCGGTAAGCATTGCAACGGTGGTCACGGGCACTTGCCAGCCGATAGGGTCCGAGTCCTCGCTTGTCGAGCGAAGCGGGCTAGTGTTTCGAGGCCTTCGACGAAGCCGGCGGCTTCGGGAACTTGTCGTTGGCGGCTTCGATCTTCTGCATCATGTCCGGCATCAGCTTCATCATTTCGGGCAGTGTGCCGAACAATGAGCGGATGGTGTCGGGGTCGAGCCACAACTGCATATACTGACTTGCGAGTGCCCGTCCGCTCGGCGTTGCGAAGAAGGCGTTGATGTCGGCGAGCTGCTGCGCATCGAAGCGATGGGCCATCGACCGCGCGAGGCCGTCGCGCATCCGCGGGTCGATGATCGCCGAAATCTTGCCCGTTTCCTCGCTCATGGCGTCGCGGATGGCGGCCACGCGCTGGTCGAAATAGGGGTCCTTGGCGGCCGCCGCGTCGTGCAGCGAGAGGTCCGCGGAATCAGCGCTCGCCTTGGCCTTGGCGGGCTTGCCGGCGATGCCTTCGACATCCGACGCCTTCAGCTGCATCGCCCGGTCGAACATGCCGCCGACGAAGCCCGTCATCATCTTCCCATAGGCGCCGTCCGGCCACATTGCGCCGACCGAGGTCCGGGCGAGCGCCAGGCGCGCCGGGTCGGGATCGGGCTGGGCCGGGAACAGCTTGTCGAACAAGCCGAGGATGGCGTTGAAGTCGGGCGGGGATTTGTTTGGCGCGGCCTTGCCTTGGGGCTTGGCGACATGGGCTTTGCCCGATTTGGGCGAAGCCGCGGTCGCTTGCGCGGCGCTCAACGTCCCGGCGATCGCAAGCACGGTCGCCGCTGCCGGAATCCTCGAAATTCGCATGTGTCATTCCCCCGAAATCCCGGTCCGACTATGCGGCGCTCGCCGCGGGGCGTCCAGCTAGCCTTCTTCGTCGACCCGGTGCTGGAGCAGCTCGGACCGTACCCGCACGGCCCGCGCTGCGATCATCGTTTCGAGCAGGAACACCGCGAAGCCGGCGCCGATCGTCAGCATCGAGGCCATGAACAAGAGCGCGATCGTATTGCCGAAATGTGTGCGTGTCAGGTTGGCGCCGAACAGCAGCACCACGACCAGGCAGGTCAGGACCGCCGACATCACCGACAGTCCGGTCGCCCAGCTGATCAGCGACATCCGGCGGTCGAGGACCCTGAGGTCGGCGATCCACCGGTCATGCTCTGTCCCGCGGCTTGCAAGGAGTCGGGGCTCGATGTCGCGCGATCGGTCGACGATCCGCGACAGGCGCGAAGCAAGCACGTTGAGGAATGCGCCGATGCCGCTCAGCAGGAACACCGGCGCGAGCGCCAGGCGGACGATCTCCGCGACGGTGGTGACGGAAAGGTCGGCTGAGCTATCGAACATGGGGCTTAATCCCCGCGGCCTTGCCGCTTACGGCATGTAACGTTCGTAGCGCGGCCCGCTAAAGAAGCCGAGATAGACGAGCACGCCGAGGACCGCGGCAAGCACGATCAGCGCCGCGCGGCTCCTGAGCATCCGCTGCCGCCACATGTAATAAGCGGCGCCGATGATCACGACGATCAGCACGATCGACAGCGGCTGCATCGTGGACGTCCAATCTGTGCCCTTGGAGCTGGCAGCGGACGCTGATCCTCTCATCAATTAATCCCCTATCGGAAGTTGGGGGGTTCATCCATGCGCGGAACGTCTCGGTCAAGTGTTGAGTCGGTACCGACCAGCACTCACCCGGCGGAATCGCGCTCGCAGCTCGCGACTTCGAGCAGCAGCAGCCCGGTCACGACGAAGCTTGCGGCGAGCACCCAGGCAAAGCTCGCAACCATCTCCGGAGTCGGCCCGAAGATGCTCACCACCAGCGTGGAAATCGAAAGTCCGGCGACCAGCAGCGCAGCGAGCAGGAAATCCATGCCCGCCGAAAGCGCGGTCCATGTCCTGACCGATCCGGGTGACTCGCGGCTGGCGATAGCGAGGATCAGGCTTCGCACAAGCAGCCAGGCGATGACCGGCGTGACGGTGGGGAAGAAATGGGTCTCCGGATTGACGACGAACAACAGGCCGGCGAGCGCGGTCACTCCGCCCGCGGCCATCGCGAACGGCCGCACCTCGCGCCGCAGCGATCCCGCGACCGCCTCGATCAGTCCAGCAGCGATCAACAGCGCGCCGATCATGTCGGACGAGATGCTCTTGCCCGCCGGAAGCAGCGCGGCGCCTGCGCTCAACAGGATGATCGCGAGCCCGGCGACGCGGATGCCCCGCGCCCGGGTCCGATCGGAAAGCTGTACATATCCCTGTGTAGCCACCGTCTGACACCTGAACCTCCGCGCTGCGAACCGCAAGTTGCGCCTGCGGTTCCATCACGGGGCGATGATGCGCAGCGCGCGCTTGCGGATCCGGTAGTCGAGCGGCGGCTGGGCGCGCACGACTTCACCGTCGAGCGACACTGCAAGCCGGCTTCGATGGGAGGCGACGCGCAGGCGTTCGACTCCATCTAGTCTTGCCATGTCGTCCGGCCGGGCTCGGTCGAACAGCGCTCGAACGCTTGCCGCGATCAATCCTGCGCGCGTTTTCTTGCGCATCACCAGCACGCTCAGCTCGCCGCGGTCGATCCGCTCGCGCTGGCCCGCCGCGCCGACGTCGATCCGATAGTCGTTGTTGCCGACGAACAGCAAAGGCGTGTCGATCCGCGCCTTCTCGTTATTGGCGGTCAGCATTAGGCGCTGGTGATTGAACCGTGCCAGCGTTCGCAGCGAGGCGACCAGCATCGCCAGCCGCTTGCTGCGCCCGAGCCGCTTGCGCTGCAGGTCGCGGTCGATGACCATCAACGGATAAAGACCGATCGCGCTGTTGTTGATGAATACCCGGCCGTTCATCTCGCCGACGTCGACGCTGCGCCCCGACCCGCTCGCAATGAGCTGCGCGGCCTGGTCGAGATCGGTCGGAATTCTGAGGTCGCGGGCGAAATGGTTGAGCGTTCCAAGCGGCAGGATTCCCAGCCGCGTCTTGCTTCCGGCAAGGGCCGAGGCGGCCGCGCCGATGGTCCCGTCGCCGCCGCCGACGATCAGCAGCGGGTCGCCGCGCTCGGCGATCGCCCGGCAGCGGACCTCGCAGTCGCCGCCACTGATCAGCTCGACCTCGGCGTCGATTCCGGCGCCGCTCAGCGCTTCGGCGACCTTGTCGACCATTCCCGGATCGGAGGAAACGGCTCCGCCGCCGCGGTTGAGGAGGACAGTGACGTTCGTCATTGGAAGCGCCAACGCGCCGCGCGCTCAGCCTATCCCTGCTTGGCTAACGATGCGCCGAAGCCTCCGATCATCACTCGGCCTTCTTGGTTGCGGTTAGGGCCTGCGGCGGAATGTCGATCCCTGAGAGCTTCCAGCCAAGCCCCGAACGCTTGAAGATCAGCGCACCCTTGTTCGGGTCCTTATCCTTGACATCGAACTCATCGAATCCCTTGCGCTCGATGATTGGATCGTTCGAAGCGTCCGGCAGCTTTGGTTGCTTATTCGAGACGCGATTGCGCTTGGCTTGGTCGAACATGGCTGCGACGCCTTCCGGGGTCACCATCGCGTCGATCAAAGGATCGATCAGCGCCAGAGCGAATGCCGAGCCGATCATCGCCAGGCCGTCGTTCCGCTGTTTGGCCATTTCGCTCATCATGGCGCGCCGGAACTCGCCCTTTAGGTCCTCCCGGAACGCAGGGTAATCCACATATTCAGAGAGTTTCTCTGCGTCGTCGCTTCGCCCGGCTTCGCGCATTTGGTGAAGCGTCCAAAGCGGCGATGCGTACCACCAAGTCCCTGCCGCGACTGCGACTAGGATCAGAACGGCGATGATTTTCCTCATTTGCCCTCCCACTCCGAGTTCCTCGATCTGCGCTCAACTCGGTTTTGACGCGATTGATGCGATTTCCGGCGAATTGCGAGACGAGAGCACGGCTACCATATCCGCCCTCATGGCGATTCAAATCCGCACCAGCCTGGCCGAGCCTGACACCGGCGAGACCTTCGTCCCCCACAAGCCCGCCCGGCCCGACAAGGCGGAGGGCGGCCGGCCGTTCAAGCTGGTCTCCGAATATGAGCCCGCGGGCGACCAGCCGCAGGCGATCAAGGAGCTGACCGAGGCCGCGCTCGACGGCGAGAAGAGCCAGGTGCTGCTCGGAGTCACCGGCTCGGGCAAGACTTTCACCATGGCCAAGGTGATCGAGGCCCTGCAGCGCCCGGCGCTGGTCATGGCCCCCAACAAGATCCTCGCCGCCCAGCTCTATGGCGAGTTCAAGAGCTTCTTCCCGGGCAACGCGGTCGAATATTTCGTCTCCTACTACGACTATTACCAGCCCGAAGCCTACGTCCCGCGAACCGACACCTACATCGAGAAGGAGTCGAGCGTGAACGAGGCGATCGACCGCATGCGCCACTCGGCGACGCGCTCGCTGCTCGAGCGCGACGACGTGATCATCGTCGCCTCCGTCTCCTGCCTTTACGGAATCGGCTCGGTCGAAACCTATTCGGCGATGACCTTCAGCCTCAAGAAGGGCGCGGTCGACGACCAGCGCGAGGTGATCCGCAAGCTGGTAGCCCTCCAGTACCGCCGCAACGACCAGTCCTTCGCACGCGGCAATTTTCGCGTCCGCGGCGACAATCTGGAGATCTTCCCCTCGCACTATGAGGACATGGCGTGGCGGGTCAGCTTCTTCGGCGACGAGGTCGAGGACATCACCGAGTTCGACCCGCTCACCGGCAAGACCATCGCGTCGCTCGACAGCATCAAGGTCTATGCCAACTCGCACTATGTGACGCCCGGCCCGACCCTCAAGCAGGCGATGGAAGCGATCAAGCACGAGCTCGCCGAGCGGCTGAAGGAGCTGACCGCTGAAGGCCGCCTGCTCGAAGCGCAACGGCTCGAGCAGCGCACCAATTTCGACCTCGAGATGATCGCCGCCACCGGATCATGCGCCGGGATCGAGAATTACTCGCGCTTCCTCACGGGCCGGCTGCCAGGCGAGCCGCCGCCGACGTTGTACGAATACCTCCCCGACAACGCGCTGCTGTTCATCGACGAAAGCCACCAGACGGTGCCGCAGATCGGCGCGATGGCGCGCGGCGACCACCGGCGCAAGATCACGCTTGCCGAATATGGCTTCCGCCTGCCGAGCTGCATCGACAACCGGCCGCTGCGCTTCAACGAATGGGACGCGATGCGCCCGCAGACGACCTTCGTCTCGGCGACCCCGGGCCCGTGGGAAATGAACGAGACCGGCGGCGTCTTTTCCGAGCAGGTGATCCGCCCGACCGGCCTCATCGACCCGCCGGTCGAGATCAAGCCGGTCGACGACCAGGTCGACGACCTCGTCAACGAAGCCAGGCTGACGGCGAAGAAGGGCTATCGCACGCTCGTCACCACGCTGACCAAGCGGATGGCCGAGGACCTCACCGAATATCTGCACGAGGCCGGTCTCAAGGTCCGCTACATGCACTCCGACGTCGAGACGCTCGAGCGCATCCAGCTGATCCGCGAGCTCCGCCTCGGCGTCTATGACGTGCTGGTCGGCATCAACCTGCTGCGCGAAGGGCTCGACATCCCCGAATGCGGGCTGGTCGCAATCCTCGACGCCGACAAGGAAGGCTTCCTCCGCTCCGAGACCTCGCTGATCCAGACCATCGGCCGCGCCGCGCGCAACGTCGAGGGCCGGGTGATCCTCTACGCCGACAGGGTGACCGGCTCGATGGAGCGCGCGCTCGCCGAGACCGGCCGCCGCCGCGACAAGCAGCTCGAATATAATGAAGAGCACGGCATCACGCCGGAAAGCATCAAGCGCAACATCCACGACATCATGGCCCATGTCACCGCGCGCGAGGGCATCACTGTCGACACCGGCGATGACGAGCGGCCGCATCTCGTCGGCCACAACCTCAAGGCCTACATCGCCGATCTCGAGGAGCGGATGCGCAAGGCCGCCGCCGACCTCGAGTTCGAGGAAGCCGCGCGGCTGCGCGACGAGATCCGCCGCCTCGAGGAAGACGAGCTGGGGATCCCGGACCCGGACCGCGTCGCTCCGCGACCGCCTGGTAACAGCAGCGAAGGCAAGCCGGGCACGCGCAAGGGCCGCTACGGGAAGCAGTCGCGCACCCGCTTCGGCGGTCGTCGCTAGCTTCGCCCGTTGGTCGATCCGCCACTTGCCAATGCCGCTTCGCGCGGCTTGGCTCCGCGCGAGTGAGTCGGGGAGGGTGTTTGCAATGAATTTCAACGCGCTGACGGCGCTTGCGCTGGTGCTTGCGGCTACTGCCGCGCCGGCGGCCGCCCAGGACAAAAGCGGCGACAAGAAGTCGGACGCCCCGGTCGAGAAAATCGTGCCGCAGGTTCATACCACCCGGCTCAGCGGCACCTTCGGCGGCCAGAAGGTCAGCTATGCGGCGACCATCGGAGAGACGATCCTCGCCGACGATGACGGGACGCAGAAAGCGGCCATCGTCACCACCGCCTACGTCAAGGAGCCGCGTGATCCGTCGCGGCCGGTCACCTTCCTGTTCAACGGCGGCCCGGGCTCGGGCTCGGTATGGCTGCAGATGGGCGCGTTCGGGCCCAAGCGCGTCGCCATTCCCTCGGATGCGCGCGACGATGGCGCCCCGCCTTACCCGATCGTCGACAATCCGGATTCGCTGCTCGACGTCACCGATTTGGTGTTCATCGACCCGCCGGGCACCGGTTTCTCGCACCTGATCGGCAAGACCGAAGGCAAGGAATTCTACGGGATCACCGCCGACGCCAAGGCGGTTGCCGAGGTCATCCGCCGCTGGCTGGCCGACAATGGCCGCTGGAACAGCCCCAAATATCTCGGCGGCGAAAGCTACGGGACGACCCGCTCGGCGGCGGTCACCAACCAGCTGGTCAACCGGACCTACAACGACGTCGGACTCAACGGGGTGATCCTGATCTCGACGATCCTCGACTTTGCCGCCGGCGCGGAAACTCCGGGCGACGAGCTCGGCTACATCACCAACCTGCCATCGATGGCAGCAGTCGCGCTCTATCACGGCAAGACCCAGGGGCCGCCGGTCGAGCAGTTCGTCGAGGAAGCTCGCCAGTTCGCGATCGGGCCCTATGCCTCGGCGCTGCTCAAGGGCCAGAAGCTGCCGCCCGAGGAACGCGCGTCGATCCGCCGCCAGCTCGCCCATTTCACCGGGCTCAGTGAAGCCTATCTCGAGCGGGCCGACCTGCGCGTCACTCCCGGCCGCTTCTTCAAGGAGCTGCTGCGCGACCGCGGGCTGACCGTCGGCCGGCTCGATTCGCGCTACACCGGCAAGGATTTCGACAATGCCGGCGAATTTTCCGACAACGACCCGAGCTTCTACGGCATCGACGCCGGCTACACCGCCGCGGTCAACAGCTGGGAGCGCGGCGTGCTCGGCTTCAAGACCGACCGCGAATATCAGGCGATCGGCAAGGTCGGCCGCGACTGGGACCGGAAGATCGACGACGTGCCGGACGCCGACAGCTACCTCAACGTCGCGCCTTATCTCGGCCAGGCCCTGCGCGAGAATTCAGCGATGCGCATCTTCGTTGCCCAGGGCTATTACGACTTCGCGACGCCCTTCTTCGGCGCCGAATATTCGCTGTCGCGAAGCGGCATCCCGCAGGACCGGGTGCAGTTCCATTACTATCACTCGGGCCACATGATGTACGTGCGCGACGAGGACCGCGACAAGCTCGCGCGCGACATCCGCGCCTTCATCCGCTCACGGTAGCGGCCGGCGCCCGCCTCGGCAGGCGCCCGCCTGAAACCTAGCGCAATACGCCAGCCTTGCTCTCGCGCGATGCGTACCACAGCTGCGCGAGGCCGAGCGCGATGATCACTAGCGGCATATATTTCATCATTCCCGAATTGAGCTCGGCCGGCGGCGGCGGGCCGAGATATTGGCCGCCGAAGCTCAGCGCCATTCCGATCAGCGAAGCGACAAAGGCGTGGACCGCATAGCGGCTGCGCATCAGCAGCAGCACTGCTCCGAGCAGCCCGCCCCAAACGCCGAGCCCCCAGCCGATCTGCGCATACATCGGCATACTTTCGACCCAGCTCAGGATCAGACTGGGATCACCCATCTGGGCGAGGTAATCCATGTTGTGTAGGCGCGTCATCACATAGTCGTAGGCGCCGAAACAATTCCATAAGAGCGACAGGATCCCGACGATCCACAAATGCGCGGGAGTCCGCGCGGATACCGCTTGCTGCATGGTCTTCCCCTCCACGCCGCGCGACCGGTTGCGCGGCCGGAAGCGATCAGGCGCTCGATCGCGCCAGAGGTCAAGCCGTCGTCGCCAACCCGTTCAGTTCAAGGCGATATCCTGCCGCAGCAAAGTCCCCAGCGCGTTCGCCAGCGCGTCCATTTCATAGGGTTTCTGGAGCACCGGGAAGCCGTGGCTTCCGGCGACCTGCTCGCTGTAGCCGGTGGTCAGCAGGATGGGCAGCTCGGGGAAGCGGTCGCGCACCTTGCGCGCAAGCTCGATGCCGCTGATCCCGCCCGGCATCACGATGTCGGAGAAGACCACCTTGGGCTTCTCCCCGCCGGCCAGCCGCTCGAGCGCTTCGCTGGCGCTGTGGGCGATCGTGCATTCGAAGCCGAGCTCGCTGAGCATCCCGGCGGCAAGCTCGGCAACCAGCGTGTCGTCCTCGACGATCAGCACGCGGCCGAGCGCGCTGCCCCCGTTGTTCGCGGTCGCGGTCGGCGAGCTTCCGCGGCTCGCCGGAAGGTAGATGGTGAAGGTCGATCCCTGGCCCGGCTCGGAATCCACCGTCAGCGCACCGCCGATCTGCTTGGCGAAGCCGAACACCTGGCTGAGGCCCAGGCCGGTGCCCTCGCCGAAGCTCTTGGTGGTGAAGAACGGCTCGAACACCCGGTCCATCACTTCGCGGCTCATGCCCATGCCGGTGTCGGACACCCGCAGCGCGACCACTTCGCCGCGCATTCCGTCGACCTCCTTCTTGAGCACTTCGTTGTGCGCGCTGATCTTGAGCGTTCCGCCGTCGGGCATTGCGTCGCGGGCGTTGAACGCGAGATTGAGGATCGCCAGCTCGAGCGCTCCGGCATCGGCGTCGACCGGCCACAGCTGGTCGGAGAATTCGGTGAACACCTCGACGTTGCTGCGCAGCGACGGCCGGATCAGCGTGGCCACCTCGGCGAAGAATTGCTTGAGGTCGATCTGCTTGATCTGCAGCGGCTGGGCGCGGGCGAAGGCGAGCAATTGCTTGGTCAGCGAAGC
Source organism: Pseudomonadota bacterium (assembly GCA_040390085.1). Classification (GTDB taxonomy): domain Bacteria; phylum Pseudomonadota; class Alphaproteobacteria; order Sphingomonadales; family Sphingomonadaceae; genus Sphingomicrobium. The sequence goes on from JAZJZB010000134.1 coordinate 12,272, forward strand.
GCCGCGCTGGGCCGAGTTGCGCACCCCGTCGAGCATGCGCTTGACCTTCTCGCTGTCGTCGATGTTGCGCGCCGCGAGCTCGCACGCGCCGAGGATCGCGGTCAGCAGATTGTTGAAGTCGTGGGCGAGCCCGCCGGTCAGCTGGCCGAGCGCTTCCATCTTCTGCGACCGGAACAATTGCTCGCGCGATTCCTCGAGGCGCAGCTGGGTCTCGCGCTTCTCGGTCATGTCGCGGGTGATCTTTGCAAAGCCGATCAGCTCGCCGTCGGGATCGCGGATGGCGTCGATCACCACGCTCGCCCAGAAGCGCGTGCCGTCCTTGCGCATGCGCCAGCCTTCGGCTTCGTAGCGGCCGGTTTCGCGCGCGGTCTCAAGCGCCTTCTTGGGCACGCCGACGTCGAGGTCCTCGGGCGTGTAGAACTTGCTGAAATGCTCGCCGACGATTTCCTTGGCGCTATAGCCCTTGATCCGCTCGGCGCCCGCGTTCCAGTTGGTCACCCGGCCCTTGGGGTCGAGCATGTAGATCGCATAGTCGGTGACTCCCTCGACGAGGATCCGGAACCGCCGCTCGGCCTCCAGCAGCGCCTGCTGGGCGCGGCGCTTTTCGGTCATGTCGCGGGTGATCTTGGCAAAGCCGATCAGCTCGCCTTTGTCGTTCTTGATCGCGTCGACCACGACGCTGGCCCAGAAGCGGCCGCCGTCCTTGCGGACGCGCCACCCTTCGCCTTCGAACTTGCCCTCGCGCCGGGCGGTGTCGAGCACCTGTTGCGGAACGCCCGCTGCGCGGTCTTCCTCGGTGTAGAAGGTGGAAAAATGCTTGCCGACGATCTCTTCGGCCGAGAAGCCCTTGATTCGCTCCGCGCCGACATTCCAGCTGGTCACCCGGCCCGTCGGGTCCAGCATGTAGATCGCATAATCGACGATCGACTGGATCAGCAGCTTGAACGGATCCTCGGTGATGCTTTTGTCCAGCGTCTTGAGAACCCCCGCCAATCCACATGCTCCTTCGGCCGCGCGTGAGGCATCGGCTGATCAGGCACACAACCCGCGAACGCGCGCGGCGGTTGCACCAGATTTAACGGCTGTTGGGCAAGTGTGGCCGGGCGGCGACCGCGCCTAGCGCCTTTGCCGGGCGAGCCTGCTGATGAGGATCGCTGCCCGCTTGGCCTGCTTTGCAAGCGACGGGACCGACAGCGTCTCCCCCGGCGTATGGTCTCCCCAGCTCGCAGCGCCGAGGCCAACCAGGCCGTCGACGTCGGCAGCGACGAAGCTGATGTCGCCGCCACCGCGAAGCGCTGGATCGAGCTCGGCCATTTCTGCCAGGCCGAGGTCGCGGTTGACCCCGTTGAGCCGCGCCAGCAGCGCCCGATTGCCCGGTGTCGGCGGCATCGGCGGATAATAGTCCGGGTCGAATGAAATCTCGGCCTTTGCGCCTTCCAGCGGCAAAGCGACGATCGCCCGCATCTTGGCTTCGACCCGGTCAAGCTGGTCCTTGCTGATCGCGCGCAAGTCGCCGCGAGCGATCGCGGTTGCGGCGACGATGTTGGTCTTGCCCGTGGCGCTGGCCCGGATCTTGCCCGGATCGAGCTCGGCGGTCTGCCCACCGGCTGCAAGCCCGACGTTGAAGGTTAGTTTGTCCTCCGGAAGCTCGCGGCGGAACTGGTCGAGGATGCGCGCCAGCTCGTAAATCGCGCCGAAGCCCGTGCCCGGGCGCCCGACTCCGCTCGAATGGGCGCTCTTGCCGGTGACGGTCAGTGACCAGCTTCCGACACTGCGCCGGGCGATCGAGCCCATGTCCAGGCCATCGACCTGCGCAAGCCCCTCGAAATCGAGCGCGGCGTCGGCCTTCTTGCCTTCGGCGACGAGGTCGCGGCGCGAGATGCCGGTGGGCCGCCCGGCATCCTCCTCGTCGCCGGTCAGGAAGACGGTGATATTGGCCTGCCGAAGCGTGCCCGCGGCCTGCATCGCGCGCAGTGCCGAGACGATCACCGCCATTCCGCCCTTGTCGTCGCCGGCGCCAGGGCCGTGGGCGACATCGCCGTCGCGGACCCAGCGCTGGAACGGCGAATCGGGCTCGAACACGGTGTCGAGGTGGCCGATCAGCAGCAGTCGCTTGGCGCCGCGCTTGCCGGCGTGGCGGGCGACGATGTGGCCGGCGCGTCCGACCGCCGACATGTCGATCCACTCGACCTTGAAGCCGAGCGGCTCGAGCTCGGCGCGCAGCATTCGTCCGACCGCGCTCACCCCGCCGATGTTCAAGGTGCCGCTGTTCTGGTTCACCCACCGTTCGAGCATTGCGACCGTGCGCGGTTGATCCGAATCGACGGTCCTCACCATCAGCTGCTCGGCGGGCGACAAAGCGCCGTACGCGGCGGCCGGCGCTGCCAGATACAGCGCCGCAGCGGCAAGCAGGACTCGGCTGTTCATCGGGCGAGCCTAACAAGCCGGCGAACCAGCGTCACTTACCAATCACGCATTCAACACTTTCCTACAACGTACCTATACGGTTAGAACCGCGCGACTCGAAGGAGGCGCGAATGGATGGTTCAATCGATGTTGGAGAGCTGGTCGAAGCCTTGATCGAGCGCGAGGGCGGCTACGTCAGCAACCCTGCCGACAAGGGCGGCCCGACCTGCTTCGGGATCACCGAAGCGGTCGCTCGGGCCAATGGTTATCGCGGCCCGATGCGCCAGCTCCCGCGCCACGAAGCGGCTGCCATCTACCGCCGTCTATATTGGCTGCGCCCGCGCTTCGACGAAGTCGCCAGGCGCAGCGCGCGGGTCGCCGCCGAGCTGTTCGACACCGGAGTCAACATGGGGCCCGGGGTGGCCGCGACCTTCCTCCAGCGCGCGCTGACCGCACTCAACCGCAACGCAACGGATTATCCCGACCTGGTTCCGGACGGCCGCATCGGCGCGGTCACCCTCGCCGCGCTCGACGCCTTCCTCGCAGCTCGCGGCTCGTCGCCCCCTGCTGGAGTGGATGGCCACGACCGCCAAAGATCCAGCGGCGAGACGGTGCTGCTGCGCGCCCTCGAGGCGCTGCAGGGCGAGCGCTACCTCCGCCTGGCCGAGCGGCGGCCAGCCAATGAGGCGTTTCTTTACGGGTGGCTGGCGAACCGGATTGGCGATTCGAAGCCATGAAATCCATGAAAGCCGTGAATCCGACACATCCGACAACCCCCCAAACCGCGGGCGAGGTGTCGGATTGCCCAGATAAAATCGGGAGACGAACGATGAAACCCCTGCCGCCACCCGCCACCTTCGCCGAGGGCCAGCGCTACATCTACGGCCTGCTCTCTTCCGCGGCCGGAATGTTCTGCGGCGCCGCGTCCGGACTGATGGTCGCGCTGCTGATGTGGGGCGGCTGGAGCCGCGCGGAAGAGCATACCATCGTGACCATCTTCGGCTGGTCGCTCGGCGGGTTCATCATCGCGATGATCGCCGTCATCGTCGGCCTGCTCGCCGGCGGGCCGGTCGGCCGGTTCAAGGTCGCCGCGAGCCGCGACGGAGCGTCGGTTGAAGCGGAGCGGGAGGCATGATCCTGCGCTTTCTCAACGTCCAGGGCATTGCCGGGATCGCCGTCGGTCTCGCGCTTGCCGTCCTGCTTGTCGTCCAGAAGGGCGAAACGCGTCACTGGCGCAAGCAGAGCAGCCAGTTCGAGCAGCTCTATCATTCCGAGCAATCGGCTTTTGCCGGCACCGTCGCCAACTATCGCGCCGCCGCCGAAGGGGCCCGCGCTGCCGACCTGGCCAACCTGGCCCGCGTCGCTGCGCAGCAGGATTCCATCAACGAAAGGACCGCTTATGATTTTCAGGCACGGCTTGCTGCTGCTCGCGCTGCTGCCCAGCGCCTGCGCGTCGACTCCACGGCCGCAACCGATCCCAGTGCTCGCGCAAACGCGCCAATGCCCGGCCTATCCGCTGCCGCCAGCCGACCTCCTCAAGCCCCCGGCGAAGACCGACTTTCTGCCCCGGACGCACTGACCGCGACGGAGCAGGCGATCCAGCTCGACGAGCTGATCAAATGGGTGCGTCGGCAAGCCGCCGTTCCCACGAACGGCGGACCCGACGCACAGCAAGCGGCGGTTGACATTGACGCTGGTCGTGCGGCTTCGGGTCAGCCTGCAAACCGCTGATCGGAGTGCAGCAAGGGGAATGCGATGAAACCGGACCGCCTCAACGCTTTCACCGACGGCGTCATCGCCATCATCATCACCATCATGGTGCTTGAAATGCGGGTGCCCGAGGGCACCGGACTTGCCGCGCTGCGTCCGCTGCTGCCGATTTTCGGGGCCTACGTCCTGTCTTTCATTTACGTCGGCATCTACTGGAACAACCATCATCACATGATGCAGAAGGCCAGTCGGGTCGACGGCCGGGTTCTGTGGTCGAACCTCAGCCTCCTGTTCTGGCTCAGCCTGTTCCCGTTCGTGATCCGGTGGGTCGACGAGCGCGGCATCAGCAGCTTCCCTGTCGCCGCGTTTGGCGTGGTGCTGATCATGGCCTCGATTTCCTATTTCCTGCTCGAAAAAGCCCTGATCGGCGCCGAGGGCGAGACTTCGGCGATTAGGAGGGCGGTCGGGTCGAATTCCAAGGAATTGCTGAGCACCAGCCTCTATGTCGCCGGCCTCCTCGCCGCCTTCTTCATCTCACCCTATCTGTCCATCGCGCTCTATATGGCGGTAGCCGCCATCTGGTTCATTCCCGACCGCCGCTTCCAGCGCTTGTAAGCGTCCCGGCCTCGTCCCACCTCCTCGCTAAATGGAATTGGAGACGAAGTTGGAAAGCTGGCACGGAACAACCATCTTGGGCGTCAAGAAGGGCGGCAAGACCGTCATCGCCGGCGACGGCCAGGTGTCGATGGGCAATACGGTGATGAAGCCCAACGCCAAGAAGGTCCGCCGGTTTGGTGAGGGCGGCAAGGTCATTGGCGGCTTCGCCGGAGCGACTGCCGACGCCTTCACCTTGTTCGAGCGGCTGGAGAAGAAGCTCGAGCAATATAACGGCCAGCTGCTGCGCTCGGCGGTCGAGCTCGCCAAGGACTGGCGGACCGACAAATACCTCCGCAACCTCGAAGCGATGATGATCGTCGCCGATGCTGAGGTGTTGCTGATCCTGACCGGCAACGGCGACGTGCTCGAGCCCGAGGGCGGGATCGCTGCGATCGGCTCTGGCGGCAATTATGCTTTGTCGGCGGCCAAGGCGCTCGCCGATTACGAACAGGACCCGGAAGTCCTCGCCCGCCGGGCAATGCAGATCGCGTCGGAAGTGTGCGTCTTCACCAATGATCGGTTGACGGTGGAGACCGTTTGAACTGTCCTTCGAG
>JAZJZB010000134.1:17608-17911 GCA_040390085.1 Pseudomonadota bacterium
CGAGACGGGCCTTCGATGCGCTCCGCTTACTCAGTCCCTCCTCAGGATGAGCGAATAAGGGATGACCCAAATCCCGCTCATCCTGAGGAGCGGCTGAGCGAAGCCGAAGACGCGTCTCGAAGGACAATGGAAAGCAGGAAATGAACGCTGAACTCACCCCCAAAGCGATCGTCGCGGCGCTCGACGAGCATATCGTCGGCCAGGACGACGCCAAGAAGGCGGTCGCGGTCGCGCTTCGCAACCGCTGGCGCCGCCAGCAGCTCGGCCCCGAGCTGCGCGACGAGGTGGCGCCCAAGAACATCC
>JAZJZB010000134.1:18068-19908 GCA_040390085.1 Pseudomonadota bacterium
GGCTATGTCGGCCGCGACGTCGAGCAGATCGCCCGCGACCTCGTCGAGGAAGCGGTTCGGCTCGAGCGCGAGCGCCGTCGGGCAAAGGTCCGGGCTGGGGCCGAGGAAGCGGCGATGGACCGGCTGCTCGACGCGCTCACCGGCAAGGGCTCGAGCGAGGCGACCCGGGCGAGCTTTCGCCAGCGCTTCGCCGACGGCAGCCTGAGCCAGGCCGAAGTCGAAATCGACGTCGACGAGCAGCCCGCGCTTCCGTTCGAGATCCCCGGCATGGGCGCGCAGGTGTTCGATTTGAAATCGATCATGGGCAAGGCGATGGGCCAGGGCCCGCGCAAGCGGCGCAAGCTCAACGTGCCAGAGGCGTTCGCCCGCCTGACCGAGGAAGAGGCCGACAAAAGGCTCGACCCCGACGACATCAACCGCGCCGCGCTGGCCGACGCCGAAGCCAACGGAATCGTGTTTCTCGACGAGATCGACAAGATCGCCGTCAGCGACGTGCGCGGCGGCTCGATCAGCCGCGAAGGCGTCCAGCGCGACCTGCTGCCGCTGATCGAAGGGACGACGGTCGCGACCAAATACGGGCCGCTGAAGACCGACCATATCCTGTTCATCGCCAGCGGCGCGTTCCACCTCGCCAAGCCCGCCGACTTGCTGCCCGAGCTCCAGGGGCGCTTGCCGATCCGCGTCGAGCTGAAAGCGCTGACGCAGCAGGACTTCGTCCGCATCCTGTCGTCGACCCGGGCAAGCCTGACCGAGCAATATCAGGCGCTGCTCGCCACCGAGGGCGTGACGATCGAGTTTGCCGAGGACGGGATCGAGGCGCTTGCCCGGATTGCCGCCGACGTCAACGAATCGCTCGAGAATATCGGCGCTCGGCGGCTGCAAACGGTGATGGAGAAGTTGCTCGAGGAGGTTAGCTTCGACGCCGAGAACCGCCGCGGCGAGACGCTGCGCGTCGACGCCGCGTTCGTCGATCAGCAACTGAGCGGGATTGCCCGCAACGCCGACCTCAGCCGCTACGTGCTCTAGAAGAGGCGCAGCCAGGTCTCGCGGCGATAGCGCCAGACGACGCCCTGCGCGATCGGCGGCCAAAGGCTGGTTTTGACTCCCGCGATCCGCAGCCGGCCGGCCACCCAGCTGTTGCAAGTGCGGAAGGCGTTCTCCTTGCCCGTCGCCCGGTAGAACGCGTCGGAAGGGCCGTAGCCAGGGTGATGGATCAGGATCGGCCGGCCGCGGCCGTCGAGCGCGAAGTCGGCGCGGATTGCCGCCCACAGCCGGCGATACTCCTCCGGCCGAAGCCGGATTTCGCGGACCGCGTAAGACGGGCTTGGCACATATTCGACATGCATCACCCGCTTGCCGCCGGTCACCGCCGACCAGATCGTGCCAGGCTTGATGTCCCACCAGGTCGGGGTGTTCAAATAGACCCGCTGCTCGCCGGAGCCGAAGGCGATCCAGCCCGCGTTGGGATCCACGGCGGCGAAGTCGCGACGCGGGATCAACGGCGTCCAGTCGAGTCCCTGAGCGTTGATTGGCATGATGAGGTCGACGTGGATTCCGTTGTCGGCGAGATAGACGACGGTGCCCTGCTTCGGCTCGGTCCACCCGCGGTTGACCGGCACTAGCGAGCCGATCAGCGCGGCGAGCAGATATAGCGCAGGGACCGCGAGCAGCGCCGTCAGCACTCGCCCGACCCACTTGGCCGTTTTGCCTTTTCGCCGCCTTCGAGCCATCCGGAATCCTGCCGCACCTTGCCTTGCTGGATAGCCCTGCCTAGATGCGCCAGCCAGTCGGGGCGTAGCGCAGCCTGGTAGCGCATCACACTGGGGGTGTGGAGGTCGCT
>JAZJZB010000135.1:0-2717 GCA_040390085.1 Pseudomonadota bacterium
AACCGCCGCCGATCGAGTTGGCCGGCGCTCTTTCCGCTCGACTGGATCGACCGCGAGCGGCGGATCTACGAGGCGGTGGGCGAATTGGCGGTGTGGCAGCGCGAGATGATGTGCCAGGCGATCAGCGACGCCGACCGACCGTTCCTCAAGGAAATGATCCGGCTCGAGCCGCGGCAGCGGACCTATGAGGCGGTCTACGCAATGATCGACCCGGCGCGCTCGGTGGGGCGCGACAGCGCGGCGACCGGGTACGCGGTCTGGTCGTGGGTGCAGAACCGTCTCATCGTCTGGGCGGCCGAGGCGCTGTTCCTGGCGCCGGACGAGATCGTCGCGCTCGGCTTCGACATCGCCGAAAAGTTCGACCCGATCTGGGTGCAGTTCGAGCAGGACGGGCTGGTGCAGTGGCTGTTGCAGCCGATCCGCCAGGAGCAGATCCGCCGCGGCCACACGATCCCCTACCGCGGCGTCGGCGCCATCTCAGGCACCCGCGGCCAGGGCCAAACGCAGTTCATCCGGGGCCTGCAGCCGTTCTTTGCGGCGCGCGAGGTCGTTTTTGCGCAGCCGCTGCCGGCGCTGGAATCGCAGCTTCTCAACTTCCCGACCGGGCGGCGCGACACCGCGAACGCGCTGGCCTACGCCCCGATGACGCGCCCGGCGGCGCCAATCTACGACGGGTTCACCACGGAGCACATCGTCGCCGATCTCGCGCTCGCCGCCGGAAAGCCGGTCTTCCTTGCGGCCAATGCGACGGGCGCAATAACGGCGGCGGTGCTCGTCCAGGCGTTCGAAGGCACGCTGCGCATCCTCGCGGATTGGGTTTTCGAGGGCCCGCCGGCCGAGCGCGTCGCCGACATCTACGAGGAGGCGGCGCTGTTCGGGGATACCTCGCGCATGGTCGCGGTGCCGGCGCGAAGCCGCGGCTGGGATGAGATGCTGAAGACGGCGCTCCCCGAGGACCGCCTGGTTGCCCGCCGACTGGCCCCGGTCTGGATTGTCCCGCCGCACCACGCCGAGCGCTACACCAATGTCGGCCTCATGCAGGCGGTTCGGGGATTGCCGGCGGAGGTTCGTCCCGGCGGCGAGCAGATCGCCGGCTCGCTCCATCTGCGCGACCTCCTCTCGCGCACCGTGCGCGGAATGTCGGCGGTCGAGATCGCCGTGACCGCGCGATGGACGCTGCGGGCCTTGGCTGGCGGCTACACCCGGGCGATGATCCGCGGCCGGTTGCAGGATGCCGCCGAGGAGGGGCCGTACCGCGTCCTGATGGAGGGACTCGAAGCCTTTGCCGCGATCATCCGAACCGGCGCGACGGATGACAAAGAGGATGACGCCGAGCAGAATTTCAGATACGACGCACGCACCGGGAAGCGCTACGTCTCGGCGATGCCGCAAGCGAGAGCGCGATGAGGTGGTGTCACCCGTTTTGGTTCCGCCGCCGCCACCATCGTATCCGAGCGGCCTTCGTCGCCGGAGATTTCGCCGTCGAGCTCATACCAGGGGACACAATTCACATGGCGACCACGATCAAAGTCGGGCAGACGCTGCCGCTCTCGATCGAATTCCTCGACCAGGACGGGAAGCCGATGGCGACGGCTCCGGTGCCCGATGCGGCGCCCGCCTGGGCGCAGACGACGCCCGCGACCGAAAGCCTGACCGCTGCGCCGGACGGTATGAGCGCCTCAACGGTCGGTGTGGCGGCGGGCGGGGACACGGTGCATCTCAACCTCTCGGTCGGCGGCCAGGCGTTCTCGGCGACGCTCGACGTCACCGTCGAGGCGGTGGCGCCGTCGCAGACCCTGACCTCGATCGGCATCGTCGCCGGCACGCCGGTCTAGGACGCGGGGTATGAGTGATCTTCATCCCGCCGCGGTCGGCCCGCAGCCCGATCACACGTCGGACCAGGCGGCGCCGCCTGCCGGCCCCAGCCCGGAGCTGGTCGCGATGCACGGCCTCCTCTCCGAAGCGCTGGCGATCGCCCACACCGTCGCCTCGATGGTGCCGACCGCGAGCGCTGCCGTGGCGCAGTTCGCCGACCTCCGCGCCCGCTTCGCCAAGGTGCTCGACCCGCCGAAGACGTAACCGATGTCTGATGCGGCCGAGCGCGACCCGGACGAACAGGAAGACACCGGCGAGGACGCGCCGGAGGAAGGCACCGCGTCGCGCGACCGCGATCTGCTCGGCAACTCGCGAAGCCCGATCCGCCGCAAACTCGCCGACCTCGCCAGCGCGGTCTGGCGCGGCTACGAAGACCAGTCAGACCGAAGTGATTCCCAACTCGATTATTGGGATTGCTTCAACTGCGTCACCAACGGCAACCAGTATTACAACGGCATCGCCCAGATTTACTGGCCGATAATTCACGACGCAATAACCGCCCGCGCCACCCGCTTCATCAACCAGCTTTTCCCGCACACCGGCCGCTACGTCGAGGTCATCAGCGCCGACGGTGCGAAGCCGGCGGCGCTGGTCGGTCTCCTCGAACATTACATCCGCTCGCAGCGCTTCAAGACGCAAGTCCTGAAGCCGCTGTGTCGCACCGGTGACATCGAGGGCCAGTACAACCTCTATCTCGATTGGGCGGAAGTCCGCCGCCAACTGGTTTCACGTGAAACGCACGGGACCATCGTCGATGGGATCGAGGCTGACGACGAAGAGATCGACGACATCACGGAAGAGGAGGTGATCCTGGGCGCGCCGGTCTTCGAGGTGCTGCACGA
>JAZJZB010000135.1:2817-7630 GCA_040390085.1 Pseudomonadota bacterium
CTGGACCATGCTGCCGCTCGACAAGTCGGGCGGCTACAGCGAGAAGGGCGAACCGCGGCTCTGCCGGGTTTTCTTCGGGCCGCACCGGATGCCGCTCGGGGCAAAGCGCAACCCCTATTGGAACGACCGCTGCCCGCTCCTCTCGTGCCCGGTCGAGAAGGAGGCCGGCGTCTTCAAGGGACCGAGCCTCATCGCGCCGATCGCATCGTTGCAGTACGAGGCCAACGACGCGGTGAACGAGGGAGCAGACGCGGCGACCCTCTCGGCGGCGCCGATCGTCACCCGCGACACTGCGGCGTACAACGGCCCGCTCATTTACAATGTCGGCGCGGTCTGGGACATCCCGCCCAAGTCGGTGAAGCTGCTCACTTTCCCCGACTTGACGCCGCGGGCGCAGACCCGCGTTCAGATGGCGATCGAGCAGATTTTCCAGACGCTCGGGGTCAACCCGTCGATGCTGCCGCAGCAGACCCGGAGCTCAAAGCCTAACCAGGCGATGATCGCCCAGGAGCAGCAGGTCGACCTCCTGACCACGGCCGAAGCGGTCAGCGTCCTTGAGGAAGGCATCCTCACCCCGGCGATGGGGTGGACTGTCGACCTCGATTACCAGTTCCGCGACCGTGCGCTCCTCGTCCGCCAGTTCGGCGACATGGGCATCATGGCCGAGATGGAGGAAGTCGCGCCGTTGCAGAACCGCAACGGGTTCTCGTTCCTGTGGCGCGGCGGCGAGCAGGTCAAGCAATCCGCGATGATGCAGCAGCAGGGCACCGCCTGGGTCAACGTGCTGCGCGGGTTGCGCGCCGAGTTGCAGGCGGAGGGCTATCAACTCCATCTCGGGCCGCTAATCGAGGCCGGGACCCAAAACGTCTTCGGCTCGTTTCTCGGGAGCCGTGTGCTGATCGACCAGCGCCATCAATTGACTGTGCCGCCGGATCTTGAGGACGACATGATGCTGGGCGGCTTCGAGCGCGCCGTGCATCCGTTCGACAATGACCCGGAACACCTGCAGGCGCACATGATCTCGCTGCGCGAGACCGGCGACCCGCACGGCACGATCCGGGCGCACATGCAGAAGCACGAGCAATCGATGCAGATGAAGATGGCGGCCTCGATGCAGCGTGCGACCGCACAGCAGGGATTGCCGGCTCCCGGCGGCGGTGGGGGCGGGCCTGGGCAGCCGCAGCCGGGTGCAGCGCCGGCCGGGCCGCATGCCGTGAAACGGCCGCCGGGGGCGGTGCATCCCGACCGCGGGCCGGCCTCGGGTGTCATCGAAATGCCCCGCCGAATGTGAGAGGCTTGACAAATCGCAATTGATGCGGCTTACGCTGTGTCGCGCTCGGCACGGGCCTATCGTGCCACCAGGGGAGCGGGCCACCCAAACCCGCATGGGGTGAGAAATGTCTGATCCGCGCGATCCCGCCGCAATCGACGGCGGCGAGGCCGATCCGCCTGTTGACGAACTCGACGAGCAAATTGAAGACGAGGAGCTCGAAGAAGACGCCGACGGTGACGAGCCGGTAGAGGGCGACGGCGAGGAGGGCGACGAACCGCCCGAACCGCAGCAGACCCGCAGGCGCGGGCCGAAAGGCCAGTCCTACGGCGCGCAGATTAGAGAAATCAAATCCCAACTCGACGAAGCGAACCGGCAATTGGCGGAAGTCCGCCGCCAGCCGGCAGCGCAGCCCCCGGTCGACCAGGCCGCGGCGCGACAAGCCGAGCAGGAATTCTATGCCGCGCTTGAGTTGATGCCACCGGCGCAAGCCTATCAGGCATTGACCCAGCGAGCGGAACAGCGGGTTCTCACGTACCTTCAAGGCCAGCAGGCACAGACCAACGAAAGGCTCGACAAGCAGGCTTATGACGCAGAGGCGCGAACATCAAAGCTGCACCAGCGCTTCCGGCCCCAGGTCGAGGCCGAGGTGCAGCGCTATCGCGACCGCGGCATTTTTGTCGAGCGTGAAACCATCCTCAACCAGCTTTACGCGACCGACATGCGCACGCGCGCCCAGCGCGCCGCACCCGCGCAGCGCAACGGCGCCGCCCGCCGGGTCGCCGGCGCGCAGACCCGGCCGACCGGAGCACGCAGCGACGGCGCTGCCGGCCGCCGACCGGCGCCGGGCACGGCCGAGCATGACGACAGGGTTCTGGACGAAGCGCGCCGCGCAGGGCGCTCTCCTTTCGAGTAGACGGGGGCATCGCCTCCGCCGTCTAGCGGAGGCGTAATTGACACAAACCTCAACGGCATTTGCTGCAACCGTCGAACGCAAGATCGACCGGAAGGCGCTCGAAGTCGCACAGCGCTACCTCGTCCTACACGGCTTTGCCGACAAGAAGAAGATGGACAAGCGGGCCGGGCTCACTTGGACCGCGACGCGCTGGAACCGCCTGCCGTTGCCGCAGGCCCCGGTCGCCGAGGGCGTGCCGCCCAACCCGAACTCTCTGACCTTTACCCAAGTCACCGGCACGGCGCTGCAATGGGCCGGCCGGATCGTCTTCTCCGATGTCGCCGTCGTCGCGACGCAATGGGATCTGCTCGAAGAATCGTCCGAGCGGCTTGGCATGCAGATCGCCGAGACGAAGGAACGCAACGGCTTCCAGCTCCTCTCCTCGGGGACGCAGGTCAACTACGTCAACAGCCGCGGCGCCCGTGCCAACCTCGTTGCCGGCGACACGCTCGACCCTAACACGGTCACCCGCACCCAGACCGACATGAAGTTGCTCGGCGTGCCGTTGTGGAACGGCCAGACCGGCGAGACGATCCAGCGCTCGATCGACTACACCGCGCGCGAATCGGAAAAAACCATCAAGGGCGTGCAGCACCTCGTCGCGATCGCCGACCCGCGAGTCCTGCAAGACCTCCGCTCCAACCCGACCGTCGTCCAGACGTGGCAGTTCTCCGACCACAACCGGATGTACATCAACGAGATGGGGTACTGGTCGGGCATCACGTTCTGCGAATCGAACATGATGCCAAACTGGTTCGGCATCGCCCAGGTCAACGGCTCGCCGGGCACCGGCTCGCTCACGACCGGCACCTACACGATCCAGGTCACCGGCTGGGACAACCAGAATTTCTACGAGAGCCAAATCTACCAGGTGTCGGCCGATATTTCTGTCATTGCCGGCGGGATCACCTTGACGACGCCCTCGACGCCGGGCTTCACCTACGCGGTCTATGTCGGGGTCGGCTCGGCCTCCGCGCCGTTCCAGCTCGGCCTCTCGACCGCAGGCCCGCCGACCGGACCATACCTCGGCCAGGCGATCGCAATCCCGCCCTCGACCGCCGTCACGATTACCGGGCTCGGGTTGGCGCAGATCCCGCCCGCGGCGCCCGCCACCGGCGTCACCGTCTTCCGCACCTATATCTTCGGCCAGCGCGCCTTCTCGACCCTCAAGCTCGAAGATGTCGAATGGCACCGGTTGACGGAAGCCGACAAATCGGACCCCCACAATCAACTCAGGGTCATAGGTTGGAAATATTTCGAGGGGTGGGTTGTATTAAATCAGCAATTCCTTGCTGGTATCGAATCGACCGCTTCCAACACCGGGGCCTTTGGCTGATCGTCGGGACTGTAGGAGATAAATCATGGTTGCGTCGATCAATTCCGGTGTGAAAGTCCGCGTCTACGTCGATGTCGATTCCTTCGGCGCCGGCGCGGGCCCGTCCGGGCTGGGTGCCGGGTTCTCGAACAATCCCGGCTTTGGCCAGGCCGGCAATCCCGGTGCCGCTGGCGCGTCGCAGACACGCCGATATCAGGCGGCCGAGGTCGTGCTGGGATCGGGCGGCGCGATCACGCTGGCTGAGATCGACGCCGCGATCAAGGCTGCGGCTGACGACATCGCGGGGGCGAGCGGCACGCCGATCATCACGGCGGCGGAGCTCGCTATCATCAACGGCTGGAATACCGGGAACCCCTGATGGCCCTTCGGACGCTCGGCACAAAGCTGACGACCTCGCTGATCTGCACGCCGGCATGGTCGCAGGTCGTGGCCGCGGCTGACATCGCGGCGATCGACCAGAGCATTTGCGACGATACGTCGTTTGGTGCGCTGTCGGGCGGCCAGTCGGCCGGACCCGTGGGGGTGCTCGGCACCGGCAACACGCACTCGAACACGACGCTCGATACTCTGGTCGGGGTGACCGGCGCTCCGCTGACGCAGATCCAGGTCGGCGATCTCATTCTTGGCCCGGGTATCCCGGCGGGCACTTTCGTCCAGGTGGCGCCCGGCGCCGGGACCAGCCTCACGATGTCGAAGGCGGCGACGGCGACGGCGGCGATCAGCGTGGCTATCGTGCGCAATCCGGCGCAAAAGTCATTGGGGCTTTCGCCAAACGGTCTTCTGACCATCCCCAACCGGGGCGTCCTGAAATTGCTGCCGGGCGATTTCCCGGCAATCGACCACATGGGCTTCCCCTACCTCATCCCGGCGAATGCGGTGTCGTATGCCGGCTCGGATTGGACCCTGACATGAAACGCACCCGCTCGAGCGGCAGGAAGTGGACGGCGGCACAGCGGCTCGCCGCGTCGGAGAAGGCGAAGGCGCGCGTCGCCGCGCAGACGGCAGAGAGGCCCGCGGCCGAGGAGCCGGTGGTCATGCCGCCGCTCGTCACGGACGATGATTTCACCGCGGCGGTCGAGGAGCCGCCGGCAAGCGGCGAGCAGACCCCGTTCGAGGTCTTCCTTGCCTCGCTCGATGCCGAGACCCGGGAACTGGTCCCCGAGGCCGAGCTTCAGGCGATCTTCGAGGCACAGCAGGTCAAGGCGCGCGCGGCGAAGCGCGAGAAGCTGAAGAAGGCGGCGACCGAGAAGGC
>JAZJZB010000135.1:7730-13294 GCA_040390085.1 Pseudomonadota bacterium
ATGCGGATCAACTGAGCCGGGAGAGCGGCGTGAGCGACGGCGAGGACAGCAAATACGGCGGGATGCGGGCGATTGCCGTGCCTGGGATGCGGATCACGCTGCAATTTCCGATTTCGCCCGACGGGAAGACTATCGCGTGGGAGATCGTCGAGGACCAGACAGCCAGCGCCGAGGATCTTGACGAGGTGACCGAGCGCGCGTGGAGCGTGACCCGGCGATTGTCGGCCTTGGAGGAATTGCCGATCATCAAGGCGAGCCTCTACAAATGCCGCAAGCTACTCGTGACGGCGCGGAAGGAGCGGGCGATGGCGATCGCACAGCAGGAGGCGGCTCACAGCGGACCCCGGCGCAACCCGCGGCCGGCGAACCCGCAGGACCAGCAGCGCCTCATGCAGTACGACACTCGAGTGCTGCAGATCGAGGAGCAGATCATCGTCGACGAGGCGCGCATTCCGTATCTTGAAGCGATCATCGCGCGGAAGGATCCGCCCGAGCCGCTGCCGGTGCTGCACGCGGTCGAAGCCGCAGAATAGGCGATGATTCCGGCATCGACGCTCATCGCGGAGGCGCTGCGCAGGGCGAAGGTGCCGAACTACACCGGGCAGGCGCTCGACGAGCTGAACAGCGTCCTCGGCGATCTCTGCGAGACGACCGACCTCGCGCTGGCCCGGGGCGTCTTCCAGTTCAACTTCAACCCCAGCCTGACCAGCAATTTCGGCAGTGGCCCCTACTCGCTGCCGCTCGACTACCTGCGCACGTCGGGCTCCTCGGGCAACACCGGGATATCGAAATCGTCGTGGTATCTCTACCCGACGCCGGCCTTCCCGCAGGGCGTTCCGATGTACATGGTGCCGATCGACTTGGCGGAATTCGACCTCTATCCGCAATTTCCCAACCAGTCGACGCCGGAAGTCTGGGCGACCGACATGGGCGCGCCGCTGACCCAGCGAATCACCGCCGTCACGACAGCGAACCTGCTGGCGACCTCGGGCGCGGGACTCGCGGCGGTCGGGGCAGGGATTGCCAACGGCCTCTCGATGGCGGGGGAGGGTGTGAAGCCCGGGACGACAGTATCCGGCGTCGTGCAGAATGCCAACGGCACGGCAAACTTCACGATGTCGCAGCCAGCGACCGGAACGAACCTCACGGCAAGCGTCTTCTTCGGGATCCCACCGGTCGGCTACGCCTACCCGCCGCCGCTTGGGGCCTACCCGGTGACCATCCGTTATCAGCGCAAGATGCCGCCGCTCACCAATACCGGGCAGATCCCGTGGTTTCCGCACGAGGGCTATCTGATACGCGAACTCGCCGGCCGGATGATGGAGACGAGCGACGACGGCCGCCAAGCCGCGATGCTGGCGCTGGCCAGTGCCGAGTTGCGGCGGTATCTCAACCTCGCCGACGACAAGACGAATCGGTCGCAGCCGATCCAGCTGGACCCGCGCCGATACGGCGGCGGTTCGGCATATGATCGCGCCCGCATGACGAAGCAGCAAGGCTGGTGATCCGTGGCGCTGCGCAACGGCACCCCGCTCCGCCACATTCCCTCGGGGGTATGCGACGCGGTTGACGGGACGAACGCGCATGCGGGGGCGATGGCGGCTCTGGCGAACCTGATCCCGGACCCCTCGACGCGCGGGGTCTACGTGCCGCGGCCGGCGGCTACGCTGAATAGCGACTTTACGGCTGGCGGCACGTTTGCCAACGCGGGGTTCATTTCGGAAGAACTGGTCGTGGGCGACCTCGCTTACGGCATGATCGCGAGCTCGCGTAACGCCGGAAAGGACGAGCCCTACTGCCGCAACCTCGCGACTGGGGCCTTCGTCACGGTATCGGGCGTGACCGCGGCGAACACGCCAACTTCGCCCGCGCCGAGCGGGGACTGGACACCGCCGATCCTGGCCGCGGTCGGCGGCCGGATCATCGTAACGCATCCGGGCTTCCCCGGCGGGTCGACAAAATTCGGGTGGTTTGACATATCGGGCCTCTCGATCGCGACGACCGGCGATACGGTCATCAACACGCCGGTTATCTTCGGCGCCCCGAACGTGCTCGGAGTACAGCCAAAGGTTACAATCACCGGCGTTGGCATTCCGGCATCGACGCTCATCAATTCGACGATCGATCCCTTGACCAACGCCACGGTCATCGTCGGCACGGTGGCGGTGGGGAGCCCGATCCTCACAGTGACGTCCTCCTTTGGCGCCTTCATGGCGATCGGGTCGCCGGTCTATTCGTCCGCATTTCCGATCGGCACGACGAGCGCCCAGAACGGCAATGTCGCCGGGCCGACCATCCAGCTCAGCCAAAATTCCACGGTAACGGGCACCGTCGTCGCAATCTTCGACATACAGCGCAGCACGCTTGGCCCGGTCGCCAATGTCGGGGCGACACACAGCAACACCACGCTCGACACGATAACCTTCGGCACGACGGGGATGTTCGTCGGGATGGGAATCTCGGGCCTCGGCATCCCCCCCGGCACCACGATCGCCGCTATCACCGGGCCGAACAGCCTGACGCTGAGCCAGGCGGCATCGACGACCGCAACGACCAATTTCAATGTCGCCGGCAGCTACGTCGTGATGTCGGCAAACGCCACGGCGACCGCCGATGCTGTGGCGCTGGCGATCGCAGGCGGGACGAAGGCAGCCCCATTGTGGGGTGCGGGAGACACCGCCGGGACGCCGCTGCCCTCGGCGCCAGTCGGCGTCGCACAGATGAACGGTCGCGCGTGGTACGCGCTCGGCACGGATGGTGTCGTGTTCAGCGATTCTGGCCTGCCCTGCCAAGTCTCGAATTCGCTCGCGGTCCAGGCGCTGACGACCGGCGATGGGCTGGCGGTGACGGCGCTCGGGCCGCTCCTTCTCTCGGCACCGCTGACCGGCGGCATCGTCCAGGGGCTCATTGCCTTCCAGGGCGCGACCAAGATGCAGCAGATCACCGGCGACCAGGCGACCGGAAATCTCGCGATGAACGCGCTACCGGTGGCAACGGGAACGCTGGCGCCGCTCTCGATCACCCCAACCCAGGTCGGACTCGCCTTCGTGTCGCCGCAGGGTTTGCGATTCGTTCGGTTCGACGGCAGCGTGACCGATCCAATCGGCGAGGGCGGCACCGGGATTACCATACCCTTCATCAATTCCGTCGTGCCGTCGCGAATGTGTGCGGCGGCCAACGACGACACGGTGCGCATCACGACGCAAAACGGGGCCGTTGACGGCAACCCGCAGCAGGAGTGGTGGTACGACCTGACCCGTAAGGAATGGTCCGGGCCGCACTCCTCGGCGGCGAGCCTCATCCAGCCGTGGCGGTCGAGCTTCCTCGTGAGCCTCGCCGGCGTCAACGCGATGCTCTGGCAATCGGATGCGCACCAATCCTCGGCCTCGGTCTACCGCGAGAACGGCACGGACCTCGAGACGGTTGGCACGACGGCGCTTCTCCCCGACAGCGGCGGGATGAACATGAACGCGATCATCGAAGCGGCGCTCGCGTGCCAGCTCGCCGACGACCGGCCGCTGACGGTGACAATAACCGAGGAGCGCGGCCAGGTGCTCGACACGCTGACGATCCTGCCGCCGGGGACATTCGGCCAGGCGCAAGACGGGCTGGCGGTGTTGGGGCCGGGGTATTTTGCGCAGCGCCGTCTCGCCGGCTCGGTGCCGTGGGTATTCAAGCAGTGCAAATTCTCGTTCGCGGCGACGGCGGGTCCGAACGCCCGGCTCGGCAACCTCTACATGCGGTATCAGAAGCTCGGCTACGCCTTGGAGGACGTGGCGTGATCCGCAGACGGATAATGCGGCTGTCTGCCGTTCTCGGGGCGTTCCTGGTTTGCCTGAGCCTTGTCGGGGGTTTGGCGGAGGCAAGCTGCCCGCCCTTGCCCTACAACATGGTGCAGGGCGCGGTCATTCAGGCGCAGCAGCTCCAGGCGAACTTCAACGCGCTGGTCAACTGCATCAACAATTCGCTGGTGACGCTCTCGGGCCCGCTCGGGCCGATCGGGGCCTTCGTCTCCCCGGTTCACCAAAACCAGGGGGCGATCCCGAACGGCACGCACAACGTCGCCTTTACAGACGCCAACGTCGCGTTCGGCGCGGATTACCTCGCGCTGCAAACCGGCGACCAATCCGAACTGCACCGGCTTACCGTGGCGACGCCGCAATCGGGCGACATCATCTCGTACACGGCCTCGCTCCTCGGCGCCGCTGGCAACCCCTACACCGGAAGCTACACGGTTGTCGGCGGCGATACGGCGACCTCGGCGGCGGTCGGGGCGTGCAAGGCGCTGCTCAACAACGCCTCCCTCATGGCGGCGCTGGCAGCGTTTCAGCCCACCAATCCGCTTACCATCCCGATCGGCTATTACCCGGTGCAGGCAGCGGCCAACGGCGCGGCGGTCAACGCCGGCTGCGCGTCGCAGACGACGGCGGGGGTCTTCGCCTATGATTTCCCGTGGGCCGCGTCGGTCAATTCGATAGCGTGGTCGAAATCGGGCGGCGGTACGACAACGGCATCCGATGTAAAATCGGGTCTCGACGGATCGCCGCAGATCGATCTCGGGAAGTTTATCCCCGGCCGCAACAACGCGGCAGGCGATCTCGGCCCGATCATCTTCTTCAACGGGCAGGCAAACAGCAGCTCGACCGGGCTCGATACGCAGATCGCGGCAATCTCGACCAAATGGACATCGAGCAATTCGGCGAGCCTCATCTTCTCGGGCTTCCAGTCTGGGGTCGGCACCAACGAGATGTTCATCGGCAAGGGGCTGGTGCTGCCGGCGGATAGTAGTTGCGGCGGCGCGACGGCGCTCGGCGATGTCCATGCCTGCAACTATTTCCTGCCGCAAGGCGGTTCGCTCTCGATGGGCGGCGGCGGGTTCATCCAGGGCAACGGCAGCAACATCGCAATCACCAACAACGTCGGCGGCGGCGTCTCGCTCAACGCGGCGGCGGGCCAGCAGATCAGCGCGACGATCAGCGGCGGTGGGGCGTGGCAACTCGGCACGGATTTCGTGCTTGTCTCGTTGACTGACGATGCGACGAGCCCAACAACCGGCTCGTTTCACACACCCGGGGGGCTGGGCGTCGTCAAGGCCGCGTGGATCGGCGGGCTCATCAATGTTGCGGGCGCGGCGACGCTGCAATCGACGCTGGCGGTGGCCGGCGCGGCGACGCTCACGGGAGGCATTGCCGGCGGTGCGAGCTGCGCCGTCAACGTCCCGGCGCATCTCACGGTCGTCAATGGCGTGGTGACGGTATGCAATTGAGATTTGCAGCGGCAGCAATGGCCCTTCTGGCGGCAATGGTGGCCGCTCGTGCCGAGGAGCCTACCGTCAACCTGCAGAATCATTTTGTCGCGTTGCAGGTGCTGCTCGGCGACCTCGGCAACGATATTGCCGCTGCTCGGACGCTGGTCATGACGGAGCGTGCCGCCGTCGCGGACGCCGATGCGCGGCTGAAATGGGTGCTCGACAATTGGGTCCCGAAGCCGGACGGCGTGAAGCAATGATGACGGCGGGGCCGAGGTGTGATATGGGCGATGCTCTCGCTTTGGGGGTGAAGATG
>JAZJZB010000136.1:0-3994 GCA_040390085.1 Pseudomonadota bacterium
CTCGGCGCCCGAAATGCAATTTCGCTCGATCGGTCCGGGCGGCTTCGTCCGCCAGGGCCCCGGCGACCAACAGGCGCCGATCCCGCCCGCGCCGCCTCGCCGCATGGTCCCGGCCAAGCCGAGCCCGGAGGTCGCCGACAAGACCAGCCTGCTCGATCTCAACGATCGCATTTGCAAGTGGCCGATCGGTCACCCCGGCGAGCCCGATTTCCACTTCTGCGGCGAGCCGTCGAACCCCGGCTTCCCCTATTGCGTCGCCCATTGCGGAGTCGCCTACCAGGCCCAGCTGCCAAGGCGTGACCGGCGTCCGCCCCCGCCGTTGCCGTTCGGGGGACCGCGCGTGCGCTGACCCGAGCGCAGCGAAGCCGGCGCGAAGCGTCGCCTGAGCAGCGCGGAGAGTGTCAGCGCCGCGGCCGGCCTGCGATCGAGCGGCTGTACCGCGAACATCGACAGGACCGACGTCACGCGGATTCACTCCGCGTGACAGCACCCGCCCGAGGCCTTCAACTCCCTCACGTGGGTTTCAGTCCTCGCTCATGCTAGAGCCGTCACCGGGGAGCACTCGCATGAATCAGCCGTTTGCATCGCGCAGGAATTTCCTGTTCGGATCGGCCGCCCTCACAGCGGCGGCAAGTGCGGCGCCGATCAGCCGAACCGCAGCTTCCCGGCGAGCACTGCTGGATCCGTCCGAACTGGGGTTGCGACCGGGCATGACCCACCTGAACACCGCCTCGGCTGGTCCAACTCCCAACAGAGTGCTCACCCGAACCGTTGTGGCGTGGCACAGGCTCGAGACGGACCCGGTGTTGATGACGTATGGGAAAGACCCGGCGAGCGTCGTCAGCGCCGCCGACAAGGTTCGCTCGAAGATCGGCGCGCTGGTCGGCTGTTCAAATGATGAAATCCTGCTCACACACGGGACCACCGACGGGATCACCACCCTCGCACAGAGCATCAAGCTGAGAGAGGGCGATCACGTCCTCCTGACCGATCAAGAGCATGAGGGCGGCGAGACCGGATGGCTGCACCGCCAGCGAATCGACGGCATCATCGTTGACCGAGTGAATATCCCCATCGGCGATTACGACGTCGCGGCGATCATCGACCGGTTCAA
This sequence comes from Pseudomonadota bacterium, assembly GCA_040390085.1. Taxonomy (GTDB): domain Bacteria; phylum Pseudomonadota; class Alphaproteobacteria; order Sphingomonadales; family Sphingomonadaceae; genus Sphingomicrobium. Next base: position 1,115 of record JAZJZB010000136.1, read on the forward strand.
GGCAGCGATCGGTCCGCGCACCCGGGCGCTCAGCGTCAGCCATGTGCTCAGCCCAACCGGGCTTCGCATGCCGGTCACGGAAATTTCCGCGCTGGCGAGGAGCCGCGGCATTCTCTGCATAGTCGACGGTGCGCAGGCCGTCGGGCAGATTGCCGTCGACGTAAAATCGCTCGGCTGCGATGCTTACGCGGCGAGTGGGCACAAATGGCTGATGGGGCCTAAAGGCACGGGCTTCATCTACATCAGCAAGCGCGCGGCCGAAGCAATCCAGCCGCCGCAATGGCTAAACGGTCGCGATTTCGGTTCGAACTCAGCCGGAGTTGGAGCAATCACGCTGGCGATCGGCCTGGGAGAGGCGGTCGATCGCATTGCCGCAATGGGCATGGAGGCAATTGAAGCGCACAACCTGCCGCTGCGCGATGGCATTTACCGGCAATGGCAAGGCATTCCGCAGCTGCGCCTGGTCAGCCCGCCACCCGGCGAGCTCGCAACCGCTCTGGTGGCAGCTGAGCTTCCGTCGTCGATCGACAGCGAGTCTTTGATCCGCCGGATGCATGACCGCCACCGAGTGATCATCAAAAAGGCCGAGAAGCGCTGGCTCAACGGAATCCGCTTCTCGCCTCACATCTTCAATGACCAGGCGCAGATCGACTTCGCAATGGCCGCATTGCGCAGCGAGCTTCGGGCAAGTTCCTGATAAGAAAGCCCCGGAGCCGTTGCTCCGGGGCTTTTCATTCATCCAACCCTTGCGCCTCAGGCGTGCTCGGCCTCGGCGTTGACCGTCTGCCTCGACGCCGGCTGGTCGCCGCCGATCGCGGTGCGCTCCGAACGCTGCGATCCGCCGATGTCGATCTTCTTGGGCTTCATCGCCTCGGGGATCTCGCGCTTCAGTTCGATCGACAGCAGGCCGTCCTTCATGTCCGCGCCGCGCACCTGGATGTGGTCGGCAAGTGCGAACCGCCGCTCGAATGAGCGCGTCGCGATCCCGCGATAGACGTAGTTGGAGCCGCCAGAGCTGTTTGCGTCCTCCGACTCGTCCTGCTTGCGGCCGGTGACGATCAGCACGTTCTGCTGGGCGGTGATGTCGAGCTCGTCCGACTTGAACCCGGCGACCGCGAGCTCGATGCGATATTCGTTGTCACCGTCCTTGATCAGGTCGAACGGCGGATAATTCTCCTGCGCGCCGCCGAACGAACTGTTGTTCTCGAGCATGTCGAACAGCCGGTCGAAGCCGACGGTCGAGCGCCGGAACGGCGCAAAGTCGAAAGCACTACGCATGTCTTGTCCTCCTCATGATGAGCAAGGCGGGAACCAGACCGCGAGGCCACGGCCCCGTCACCGGGCCCGTGATGGCGCCCGGCAGCGAAAAATTTGGAAGCCGCGCTGTCGATTTCAAGATCTGTGGAAAAACGCTTCGCCGTTCCCTTGGCACGGTCTGAATCCGCGCCCTATAGCAGCCTTGAATGTCCGACCTGTTTTCCGCCCCCGGCTCCGCCGCACCCGACAGCTATGACGCCTCCGCGATCGAGGTCCTCGAGGGGCTCGAGCCGGTCCGCCGCCGGCCGGGCATGTACATTGGAGGGACCGACGCCCGCGCGCTCCACCACCTCGCCGCCGAGGTCATCGACAATTCGATGGACGAGGCGGTCGCCGGCCACGCCACCCGGATCGAGGTCGAGCTCGGCACCGGCAACCGCCTCACCGTCACCGACAACGGCCGCGGAATGCCGGTCGACAATCACCCCAAATATCCCGGCAAGTCGGCGCTCGAAGTGATCATGACCATGCTCCACTCGGGCGGGAAGTTCGAAGGCAAGGCCTACTCCACCTCCGGCGGACTGCACGGAGTCGGGGTCAGCGTCGTCAACGCGCTGTCGACGGACACCGTCGTCGAGGTCGCCCGCGACAAGAAGCTGTACCGCCAGACCTTCTCCCGCGGTCTCGCCACCTCGAAGCTCGAGGAGGTCGGCGCGGCCCCCAACCGCCGCGGCACCACCGTCGCCTTCACCCCCGACCCCGAGATTTTCGGCGCCGACGCCCGGTTCGACCCCGCCCGCCTCTACCGCCTCGCCCGCTCCAAGGCCTATCTGTTCGCGGGCGTCGAGATCCGCTGGCGCTGCGATCCCTCGCTCGCCTCTCCCGAAGTTCCCGAAACCGCCGTCTTCCAATTCCCCGGCGGCCTCGCCGACCACCTCGCCGAGCAATTGGGCGAGCGCCCGGCCATCACCAATTTGCCGTTCACCGGCCGCCAGGATTTTCCCAATGACCAGGGCAGCGCCGAATGGGCGGTCGCCTGGCCGCTCTATTCCGACGGCAGCGAGTCCTACTACTGCAACACCATCCCGACCCCCGACGGCGGCACCCATGAAGCCGGCCTGCGCGCCGCGCTGACCAAGGGCATCCGCGCGTTCGGCGAGCTGGTCGGCAACAAGCGCGCCAAGGACATCACCGCCGACGACGTGTTCAACGGCATCGAGCTGATGCTCAGCATCTTCATCCGCAACCCCCATTTCCAGAGCCAGACCAAGGACCGCCTGACCTCGCTCGAGGCGGCGCGCTTCGTCGAGGCCGCGGTGCGTGACCATTTCGACCATTATCTCGCCGACAACATGGACCGCGGCCGCGCGCTGCTCGGCAGCATCGTCGAGCGGATGGAGGAGCGCCTCAAGCGCCGCGCCGAGCGCGAGGTCCAGCGCAAGACCGCGACCAGCGCGCGCAAGCTCCGCCTCCCCGGCAAGCTCACCGATTGCTCGTCCGACGATCCCGAGGGCACCGAATTGTTCATCGTCGAGGGCGACAGCGCCGGCGGCTCTGCAAAGCAGGCCCGCGACCGCAAGACCCAGGCGATCCTCCCCATCCGCGGCAAGATCCTCAACGTCG
>JAZJZB010000137.1:0-3131 GCA_040390085.1 Pseudomonadota bacterium
GTCGCGCAGGCCGCGCCAGATGCGCAGCGCCTGGACGGTCTCGAACACATCGTGGACACGGATGACCTGGGCGCCCTGCTCCGCAGCCTTCAATGCAAAGGCGACGCTTCCACCAATCCTCTTGTCGGGCGGCGCTTCATTCGACAGCGCGCCGATAGTCCGCTTGCGGCTTGCGCCGACGACGATCGGGCAACCGAGCGCGTGGAACAGCCCAAGGCCGTTCATCAGCTGGAGATTGTGGCCGACATTCTTGCCGAAGCCGAAGCCGGGATCGATCAGGATGCGGCCGCGGTCGATTCCGGCCTCGACGGCTGCGGCGATGCGGCCCTCAAGCCACTCGTAAACCTCGACCAGCACGTCCTCGTAGCGCGGGTCCTCCTGCATCGCCTCTGGCGCGCCCTTGTGGTGCATCAGCACCACTGGGACGCCAGCCGCGACAACCGCGCCCGCCGAGCGGTCGTCATAGGTCAGCGCGGAGACATCGTTGATCATTCGCGCGCCGGCCTCGAGCGCCGCCGTCATGACGTCGGCCTTGCGCGTATCGACCGACACCGCCGAGCCGCCCGCGGCGAGTTGGCGGATGACCGGCACGACGCGCTCGATCTCGTCGCCTTCCCAGATCGACCGCGCGCCGGGACGGGTCGATTCGCCGCCGACGTCGATGATCGCCGCGCCCTCGGCGGCCATTTGCGCGCCCGCTTCCGCCGCAGCCGGGGCGTCGGCGAACTGGCCGCCGTCGGAAAAGCTGTCGGGCGTGGCGTTGACGATTCCCATCACCTGCGGCTGGTCGAGCCGGATCGTGCGCTCGCCGAGCTTCAGCGGCGCCCGCTGGGCAGTCAGCGCCTGCCACTGCGCCGCCATCTCATCGTCGAAGCGCTCCTCGATGCCCTCGACGGGCACAAGCTCGCTCGAAACGCGCTTGCCATGATCGACGCCGATCAGCTCGACCGCGGCGAACCAGCCAAGCCCGCCGGCAAGCCGGGCGACCTTCCCGTCGTTGCCAAATGGGGAATCGACGAAGGCGGTCGGACGAAGGAGCGTGCGCATGGTCGCGCTATAGCGCGGCGAGATGCTGTTGCCGCAAGACGTCGAGCACTTGCAGCCCGCCGGCCTGTTCGACGTGCCAGAAGGTCCAGCCGTTGCACGACGGCGCGCCCTGCAGCGTCGCGCCGACCTTGTGGATCGACCCCGAGTGCGCCGCGCAGGCGATCGAGCCGTCGGCGCGCACCGATGCCGTCCAGCGCCGCTTGGCGTCGGTAAGCAGCGTTCCAGGCGGCACCAGGCCACTTTCGACCAGCACGCCAAACGCCACGCGCGGCGCCGAACGGCTTTCGGTCATTCCGGTCATCGCGCTTTCGTCGAGGGGCAGCGTCGAATCGATCCGTTCGCGGGCGACCTTCACATAGGCGCTCTCGCGCTCGATCCCGATCCACCGCCGCCCGAGCCGCCGCGCAACCGCGCCCGTCGTCCCAGTCCCGAAAAACGGGTCGAGCACGACATCGCCCGGCTTGGTGCAGGCGAGCAGGATCCGGTACAGCAAGGCCTCCGGTTTCTGCGTCGGATGCGCTTTCGATCCGTCGGCGCCCTTGACCCGTTCGGCGCCCGCGCAGATCGGCAAAGTCCAGTCAGACCGCATCTGAAGATCATCGTTCAACGCCTTCATTGCGCGGTAATTAAAGGTGTAGCGCGCTTTCTCGTCCTTGGCGCACCAGATCAAAGTTTCGTGGGCATTGGTGAAGCGCGTGCCGCGGAAATTGGGCATTGGATTGGTCTTGCGCCAGACGATGTCGTTCAGAATCCAGAAGTCGGCATCCTGGAGCAGCGAACCGACGCGGTAGATGTTGTGATAGCTGCCGATCACCCAGATCGAGCCGTCGTCCTTGAGGATCCGCCGCGCCTGCTCGAGCCATTCGCGCGTGAAATTGTCGTAGACGGTGAGGCTGTCGAACTTGTCCCAGTCGTCGTCGACCGCGTCGACCCGGCCGCCTTCGGGTCGGAACAGGTCGCCGCCGAGCTGGAGATTGTAGGGCGGGTCGGCGAAGATCATGTCGACCGACTTGTCGGGCAGCCGCGCCATCTCGGCGATGCAGTCGCCCTGGAGGATGGTGTCGAGGGGAAGCTCGCGCGCCGCCCGCTTCGCCGGGCGAAACGACGTCGGCTGCTCCGCAATGCGGGCGATCAGATTCATGGACGCTCCTGCCCCTCCCGGTTCGAGCCGGCGAAGGTGAGTCAGCGGGGACTCGCGGTCAAGCGACCAAGGGTTAACGAGTAGCACCCGGTCGCGAGTCTTGGGCTGCCAAACGCTATCTCGACACAAGATGTTGAGTCAGGCGGGACTCACCGGACTCAAGGGCTGGTGGTGTGGCGCAAAGGACTCGGCCACCTCAATTTCGCTGAGGGACAGCTCCGGCTGGGCCGCGCGAGCCTCATATTCGCGGACAAACCCGAAGCTCCGGCGATGGAGCGGCGTCAGGCCGAGCTCGCCGATTGCTCGGCGGTGATCGGGGGTTGGATAGCCACGATTATGATCCCAGCCGTAGCCCGGATACTCGCGCCCATATTCGACCATCATCCGGTCGCGGGTGACCTTGGCGATGATCGAGGCGGCGGCGATCGAACGGCACTTGGCGTCGCCGTCGACGATCGCCTTCGACGGCCGCTGCCATTTCGGGCAGGCATTGCCGTCGACCAGCACCCAGGCAGGCTCGATTCCGAGCGCTTCGACCGCGCGGGTCATCGCCAGCATGCGCGCCCAATAGATGTTGATCTGGTCGATCTCCTCGACCGTGGCGATCCCAACGCCCCACGAGACCGCCGACTTCATCAGCTTGGCGTAGATCGCCTCGCGCTTCTCGATCGGCAAATTCTTGCTGTCGTCGATCCCGCGCGGGAATCTGTCGCGGTCGAGGATGCAGGCGGCGGCGACCACCGGCCCGGCGAGCGGCGCGCAGCCGGCTTCGTCGACGCCAGCGAGCGGTCCCGGATATTCGAGCTCGAGCTTGAAGGAACAGCGCCGCGGCATTGGCCCCAAGCCTATGGAGCAGCGGCTCGAGTCGCCAGTAGGCCGCTGAAATTTTTGTGGATCAGTCCATCCGCCAGGGCGGGAAGCGGCGCGATTCGCCGGCCTTGTA
>JAZJZB010000137.1:3141-9578 GCA_040390085.1 Pseudomonadota bacterium
AAGAAGATGATGTTGCCGTCGGGGTCGCGCAGCCGCGCCTCGCGCCACAGCCACGGCTGGTTGCGCGGGCCATGCTCGAACGCAATTCCGCTCCGCGCCAGCTTCTCGACCCGCTCGTCGAGGTCGTCGCATTCGAGGTAAAGCGCGGTCGTCGCGATGATCTTTTCGTCGGGATCGATCTGCACCGAAAGGGTGACTCCGCCGGCGGTTTCGAACCGCGCGTAGCCATTCTCCTCGCTGCCGACGATCTGCTTGAGGCCGATCCGCCGATAGAAATCGACCGACCGCTCGTAATTGGTGCCCGTGACCGTCACCTGGTTGAGGCGAGGTCCCGAGCCGACGTCGAGCCGCACCCTGGCCTGGCCGATCGGCCCGGCGCCCTGCCCAAGCCCCGGCGCGTCATGAATCGCCACTCGGACAAACTCGCGGGCGCGAGCGACGGAATCGGCGAGGCTCGACCCTTCGGCGAGGAAGAAGGCAATCGCGCTTGCGAGCGTGCAGCCGGTGCCGTGGGTGCTGGTGGTGTCGATCCGCTGGCCCTGCCAGCTGGTCATATTGTCGGTCTCGATGAGCGCGTCGGCGAGCGCGTCGCCTTCTTCGTGGCCGCCCTTGATCAACACCGCGCAGCCGTGCTGGCCGACAAGGTGGAGCGCGGCCGCGACCGGATCATCCTCGCTGGTCAGCCGCTTGAGCTCGGGCAAATTGGGTGTCGCGATCGTCGCCACGTCCATCAGCCGCCCGAAGGCAGCAACCGTCGGATCGTCGGACAGCGGCGATCCGCTGGTTGCGACCATGACCGGATCGAACACGATCGGCAGGCCGGGTTGCTCGGCCCTCAGCCGCTCGAGCCGCGTCGCAACCTGCTCGGCTGCGAACGCTCCACCAATCATCCCGATTTTCACCGCATCGACACCGATGTCGCTGACTACTGCGTCAATCTGGGCAAGGACCATCTCGGTCGGGACCGGGTGGACCGCGGTCACGCCGACGGTGTTCTGCGCGGTGATCGCGGTGATTGCGGTCATCGGATGCCCGCCGAGCATGGCGACGGTCTTGATGTCCGCCTGAATCCCGGCGCCACCGCCCGAATCCGAGCCGGCGATAATCAAGATCCGGGCCGTCGACGTCACGCTACTCGCCTTCGACCCGCTCTTTGCGGCGAAGTTGTCCATGTGCACGGCAACGTCGTTAGGCCGACAATTACCAAGAAAGTGTTCACGCGGCCGACTGAACCGCCTCGCAAATGTCGTCGACGACGCGCTCGACCAGCGCCGGATCGTCGCCCTCGGCCATCACGCGGATCAGGGGCTCGGTGCCCGACTTGCGGATGACCAGGCGTCCGCGGCCCTCAAGCTCGGCCTCGGCAGCGGCGATGCGCTTCCTGACGCTGTCGGCTTTCAGCGGCTCGGCGCCGCCATTGAAGCGGACATTCTTGAGCAGCTGCGGAAGCGGCTCGAACTGGCTCAGCAGCTTGCTCGCCGGCGCCTTCGACTCAACCAGCGCAGCAAGCACTTGCAGGCCGGCGACGAGGCCGTCCCCGGTCGTCGCATGGTCGGTCAGGATGATGTGCCCCGACTGTTCGCCGCCGACGTTGCACCCGGTCTTTCGCATTTCCTCGAGCACGTAGCGGTCGCCGACCTTGGTCCGCAGCAGCTTGAGCCCGGACTCGCCGAGCTTCCGCTCAAGCCCGAGGTTGGACATCACGGTGGCGACCACCGCCTCGCCGCGAAGCTCTCCGCGCTTGTGCAAGCCGAGCGCGATCAGGGCCATCAACTGGTCGCCATCGATCAGCCTGCCTTTCTCATCGACCACGATCAGCCGGTCGGCGTCGCCGTCGAGGGCGAGGCCGATGTCGGCGCCACTCACCACCACCGTCTCGCGCAGGGTCTCCGGATGGGTCGAGCCGCAATCGTCGTTGATGTTGATCCCGTCGGGGGTGACCCCAAGCGGGATGACTTCGGCGCCAAGCTCCCACAACGCCTCCGGCGCGACGTGGTAGGCGGCGCCGTTGGCGCAATCGACGACGACCTTGAGGCCGTCGAGCCGGAGATGCTCGGGAAAGGTGTCCTTGGCGAACTGGACGTAGCGCCCCCGGGCATCGTCGATCCTCCGGGCGCGGCCGATCATCTCCGCCCTGGCCAGCTTCGGCTTCTGCTCGAGCCGGGCCTCGATCGCCTGCTCGTCCTCGTCGCTGAGCTTGTAGCCGTCCGGGCCGAACAGCTTGATGCCGTTGTCGGCGAACGGATTGTGCGACGCGGAGATCATCACCCCGAGGTCGGCGCGCATCGAGCGAGTCAGCATGGCCACCGCCGGCGTCGGCATCGGGCCGAGCAGGACCACGTCCATCCCGACGCTGGTGAAGCCGGCGACCATCGCCGATTCCATCATATAGCCCGAAAGCCGCGTGTCCTTGCCGATGACCACCCGGTGGCGGTGGTCGCCGCGAAGGAAATGGGCGCCCGCCGCCATTCCGACGCACAGCGCGGTTTGCGCGGTCATCGGGTCGACGTTGGTGGTTCCGCGGATTCCGTCCGTGCCGAAGAATTTGCGTGTCATCGGCGACCGTCTACCCCCTTCGTCACCCCCGCGAAAGCGGGGGTCCCGCTTACTGGAAGGAGCGGGATTCCCGCTTTCGCGGGAATGACGGGATTAGATCCAGCGCCAGAAGCCTCCGGGCACCGGATGGAGCCGGGTGGCGAGGAAGAACAGCAAGGTTCCGCCAACCAGCGCCACCGCGCCCGGATTGCCGATCCCGCGCGTGAACGGAACGAATGCGGTCTGGGCGGTCCATTCGTGCCACGCTTCGCCCATCAGCCCCGCCTTCTTGCGGTCCTGCATCGCTGCACCGGCAAGCGCGAGGAGGATGATTGCGCCGTAGAACACGAACGTCTTGGGCATTCCGAGCACCGCGACATGGACCGCCGCCCACAGCGCAAACCCCCACATCATCGGGTGGCGGGTGATCGCGAACACTCCCTTCGGGCCGCCAACCGGCCCGCGCGCGCCCGGAAGCGCGGGATTGCCGACGAACGAGCCGACGAACAGGATCGACCCCAGCCACATCAGCAGGCTCGCCGCCGGCCATCCGCCGTCGCCGAGCGACCACAAAGGCGGCTCGCGCCCGATCGCGCGATAATAATAGATCATCGCGCCGAAGGTCAGCAGCGCGACCAGCGAATAGAGGCCCTGGAACGGCCTTTCGCCCATCGCGCCGACGAGCGGACCGCGCAGCGGGTGCGACAGCAGGAAATGGGTCGCGACGAACAGAATCGCCGAAAGCAACAGGCCCATTTGCAAGGTCAATGCCGGTACGCCTCCGGAAGCTCGCGCCGCGGCAGGTAGCGGTAGCGGTCGCGAAGCCGCGTCTGGTGGGTGTCGAGCGGCTGGCTGACGCCGTCGATGAACACCTGCTCGGCGGCGCTCGAGACTTCGAGCGGGTCGCCTGACCAGATGACGAGGTCAGCGCGGCGCCCGGCCGCCAGGCTGCCAAGCTCGCCGCCCATTCCGATCGCTTCGGCGGGCCGCGAGGTGATCATCGCCAGCGCTTCGCCCCAGCTGACCCCGGTCGCGCCCGGGATGCGCTGCAGCGCGACGAGGTTACCGGCATATTGGCGCTCGTTGAACAGGTTGCGGGTGTCGCTGTCGTCGACCATCCCGATCGACACTTTCACGCCCGCTGCACGCATCCGCCCGACGTTGGACTGGGTCGCGGCCAATTGCTCGAAGCTCGCCGGCAGGTCGTTCACCGCCGAAGCGATCACCGGCACGCCCGAGCGCGCAATCTGCTCAGCGACGGTCCAGCCCTCGCTTGCGCCGACCAGCACCAGCTTGAGCGACGGGAAATCCCGCTTCAGCGCAATCACCTGAAGGATGTCGCTGCCGCGCTCGGCATGGACCAGCAAATATTGCCGCCCCTGAAGCACCGGCACGAGCGCGGCGGCGTCGAAGCGGGTCAGCAGCACGTCGTCGCTACGCCGCGCATCGGCGCCGTAGATGCGCGATTCATTGGGGTTGCGCACCACCGGACGTTCGCGCTCGTCCGGTGTTGCGCGGCGGCTGGCGGCAAGCGGTGAGGCGTAGCGGCTGAGCTCGGCCGCTTCGCGCAGCGCGTTGCGGAACAGCACATGCGCGGAAGCGCGCGATCCCCCGCCCTTCTGCGAGCCGGCCTCGCCAAGCTCGACATATTGGAACTTCCGCGCCGCGGTGATGGGCTCCATGTCACTGCCGGTGTCGATCACCGCGCCCTGCCCGGCGAAGATATTCTTGCCGGCGTTCGGGGCGACCAGCGCGCGGGTGACGCCGTCGGCGCGGTTGACGGCAATCGTCGAGTCGCGCGGGTTGATCGCCGGGGTGACGTCGAGCGCGGCATTGAACGGGCCATCGGCGGTGGTGTCGTCGGCGCCTTCCGCCGAAAGGTCGACCTCGGCGAGGCCAAGGCGCGAGAAGCCGGCGACGATCCCGGGGCTGACCCATTTGCCAGTCGCGTCGATGACGCGCGTGCCAGCGGGCAGCTTCATCCGGATCGAGCCGGCGGCGACGATGCGCCCGTCGCGGATCACGACCATGCCATTGGGGACCGGCTCCGACCCGTCGCCCAACGCGACGGTGCCGCCGCTGATGGCGAATGTTTCGGCGGCGAGTGGGGAACCCCACATTATCGTCATTCCCGCGAAAGCGGGAATCCATATTTTCTTCCAATGACTTGAGAAAAGGAAGCTGGATCCCGGATCAAGTCCGGGATGACGATCTGTTGCACGGATCGTCATTTGACGTCTCCTTCGCCGGGCTGGCCGAGCTCGAAGTCGCTTACCGGCCGTCGCTTGGGATCGTTGGCGTCGTACATCAACGCGCCGTCGATCCACACCCGCTCGGGCCGGGTGTAGTCGCTGAACGGATCGCCGTTCCACATCACCACGTCGGCCATCTTGCCGGGGCTGAGGGTGCCGGTCTTGTCCAGGATCCCGAGCGCCTTGGCTGGATTGCGGCTGAGCCATTCCCAGGCCACCGCTTCGGAGAGGTTGGGAATCCCGGCCCGAATCCCGTCGGCGAGCGCCTTCGCGACTTCCTGGTTGAGCCGCTGGATTCCGTTCGGATCGTCGGAATGGACCATCGCGCACGCGCCCGCATTGTGGACGAACGGGATGTTCTCCTTGATCGCGTCGTAGCTTTCCATCTTGAAGCCGTACCAGTCGGCCCACATCACCGCGCAAATGTCGTTGTCGCGAAGCAGGTCGGCAACTTTGTAGGCTTCGACGGCGTGGTGGAACGCGGTGATGTGATAGCCGAACTCCTTCGACATATCGATCATGTTGGCCATTTCATCGGCGCGGTAGCAGTGGTTGTGGATGAGGATTTTACCCTCGAGCACGCCCTTGAGCGTGTCCATCGCCAGGTCGCGCTCGGGCATGTCGCCGCCCTTGGCTTCATATTTGTCCCACTTGCGCTTGTAGGCCTGCGCCTTGATCCAGGTCTGGCGGGTCAGCGCGATATTGCCCATTCGAGTCTGCGGCATGTTGCCCTTGGACCCGTAGACCCGCTTCGGATTCTCGCCGCAGGCCATCTTGAGGCCATAAGGCGCGCCGGGAAACTTCATTCCCTGGGCGGTGCGAGCCGGCACATTCTTGAGCACCACCGAGCGGCCGCCGAACAGATTAGCTGATCCCGGCAGGATCTGCAGCGTCGTCACGCCGCCGTTGACGAGCGCCCGGCTGAACCCCGGATCCTGCGGCCAAACGCTATGCTCCGCCCACACTTCGGGGCGCGCCGGCGAGGTCGCTTCATTGCCGTCGGAATTGGCCGACACGCCCGGTGAGGGATAGTCGCCAAGGTGGCTGTGGACGTCGATGATGCCCGGAGTGACGAACTTGCCGGTGCCGTCGATCTCCTGCGCGCCGGCCGGCGAAGGAAGCTCGGGCCCGCCGACCGCCTGTATCGCGCCGTCGGCGAACACCAATGTGCCATCGTTGATCTGCCGCCCATCGCCGTCGAGCACCGTCGCGTGGCGGATGACCGTCGGAACGCCCGGATAGCGGGCATAGGTCGATGGATAGGGGTCCTCGTTGATCGCTACCGGCGGCGCTGGCTTGGGCGGTGGATTGAGCGCCGCGCAACCGGAGGTGAGCAAAGCGGCGGCGAAGGCGGCGGTGAAGCCCTTATTTGACACCATGCATCCACTTCTGAAGCGGCCAGGATAGCAGGAACAGCACCGCGCCCGCGCCGATCGCGATCCAGGCGATGGTCGTGAATGTGGCGGTGTAGGAGTCGAGGCTGACCTTGTAGTTGGTAACCTGCCCGCCGACCGTCTCGACGCTCGCGAACTGGGCGACGACTCCGGCGACATATTGCGCGACGGAGATCGACAGGAACCACACGCCCATCATCAGCCCGACGACGCGCGCGATCGACAGCTTGGTGATCATGCTGAGCCCGACCGGCGA
>JAZJZB010000138.1:0-10786 GCA_040390085.1 Pseudomonadota bacterium
ACATGAAGTCCGGTATTCACCCCGAATATCACACGATCAACGTCGAGATGACCGACGGCACCAAGTTCCAGACCCGTTCGACCTGGGGCAAGGAAGGCGACACGATGCACCTCGACATCGATCCCAAGGTCCACCCGGCCTGGACCGGCGGCAACCAGAAGCTGCTCGACACGGGCGGCCAGGTCGCGCGCTTCAACAAGCGCTTCGGCGGCCTCTCACTCGGTAAAAAGTGATCGCATGAGCGATCATCCCGGACTCGTTCCGGGATCCAGCCAAATTACGCAGGCGCCGGTGGTTGAGACCGAGCGCCTGCGGCTGCGCCCATGGCGCAAGGACGATTTCCGTCCGTATCACGCAATCCTTCAGCAGCCGGAAGTGCATCGCCACTTCGGGCCGGAGCCGATGGGCCAGGAAGAATGCTGGCGCCGGCTGCTGGCGGCCGTTGGCTGTTGGCAGGTCAACGGCTTCGGCACCTGGATGGTGGAGCGCAAGAGCGATGGCGGGCTAATCGGCACCGCCGGCATCTTCACCGCGTGGCGCGGGCTCGATCCTGAGTTCGGCGACGAACCGGAAATGGGGTGGATTTTCGCGCACGAAGTCCACGGCCACGGGATGGCGGGCGAGGCCTGCCGGGCGGTGCTGCAATGGGCGCAAGACAATCTCCAGCCAACGCCGATCTGGGCGATCATCGCGCCGGCCAATGAGCCGTCATTGAAACTCGCCGAAAAGCTGGGCTTCCAGCGGCTCCACCAGACCGATTATCATGGCGATCCAACCTGGGTGCTGAAGCGCCCGCTGTGGGCCTAGCTCGCTACCAGCCGCCGCCGCCGCCGCCACCACCACCTGACGAACCGCCACCGCCCGAGCCGCTGCTCGATCCAGGCGCGGTCGCGGCCGAGCTGATCGTGCTCGACAAGGACGAGCCGACGTCATCGGCAAAGCCGGTCGGGTCGTCCCACGGGCTGCTCGAACCCGAATACCAGCCGAACCCCTGGCTGCCCTGCGCGGCCGCGGCAGCGAGCACGCCGGCGAACCGCTCCGCCCACCGATTCTCGACGCCAAGCGCGATCGCGTAGGGCAGATAGCGCTCGAACAATTGGGGCGTGTCCCTTTCGGGCGGGGTCATGCGGTCGAGCCGCTCGGCCTCGGTGATCGACAGATATTGCTTGAAGCCGGCGATATGGTCGAGGACCGCGCGCCCGGCGCGGGTCGGAGCGGCGATCCACCAGAAGGACGACACGACCAGCGGCAGCGCGAGCGCCGGAAGCAGCAGCGGCAGCCATAGGCCCGAGCTGAGCGCATCGCCGACCATTGGAGCACCCATCACCACCGCGACGGCGAGCAGAACAAATGCGGCCATGCTTGCGAGGCATTTCCCAACCGCCTGGGCACGCTGCAGGAACAGGAACAGCAGTGCTGCCGAAGCGGCCGCGCCGAGCGGCACAAGCACGAAGGTCGGGGGCACGCCGACCGTAAATTCGATCGCCGCCGCAGCGAGCCACAGAGCGCCGAGGAACAGCGCGACCCCCACAAAGGCCCAGCCGAGGTTGCGGTTGAACAGCCGCCCTTCCGGTCCCTTCTGCAGCGTCTCCGACAAGGCCGTCCTGGCCGACGCGAAATGCGCGTGGTTCTTCTGCTCCATCACGATCGATCCGCCGGGACCGCACAACGCGTCGAGGGCGGCCTGTTCCTCGGGCGGCAGCTCCTGGCCGCCGTCCAGGCGATCGATTCGCCGGGTCTTGCGCGAGAACCAGCCGCCGTCTTCCTCGACCAATCGGACATGACCGCGCACGCCCATGTCGACCAGCGTAGCAGCGAAGCCGCGATTGTCGGCGCCCATCTTGGTGAGGAAGCGCATGCCCGCCGGGCTCAGGCCGTCCGGCGGCGAGAACAACGGAACGACCGTCCCGGCACGCGGATTTCGCCCGGCGCGCTGCCAGGCGACATAATAGAAAGCAAGGAGGCCGATCAGCCCTGCAAGCCCGACCAGCGGCGGGCCGTAATCGAGCAGCCATTCGGCGAGGCGAATTTTCGAGGATTCCCCGGCGATCACGTCCTTGGGAAAGGCGACCGCGACCGTCAGGCCCTCATAAGGTCCGAGGGGCGCGGTCGTCCGGAACAGGATTTCGCCGGCTTTCTCGTCGACGACTTCGGCATCCTGCGCGGTCGAGCCTTGCGGGCCGGTATAGACCGAGCGCTGGCCGAGCGTGACTGGACCTGGCAGGCGGATCCGGGCTTCCGCCACATCGATCGGGAATGCCCAGCCATTGCCGGTCGCGTTCCAGTAAAGCTCGTCATAATCCTTGAAGCGGCCAATTTGGCGGGTCGTCCGATAATGGAGCACGTAGCTGTGCTCGCCGACGTCGACGAGCCTGACCGGGTCGCCGACCTTGATCCGGATCCCGTTGCCGAGCGGTTCGGTCGCTGCGGAAACCGGCGCGCCGTCCAGGGTCGCGCCCTCGAACTTGAAGCCGACATGGACCAGGCTGCCGTTGCGCCCGCGGTAGCGCGTCGGGAAGTCGCGGTAGATTCCGTGGTTGATCTGGTCATGCTCGGCGCGGACGTCGATCGCCTCGGCAACCTCGAGCGAGCCGTCCTTCTCGACCTGGACGTCGCTCAGGTAGCGGAGGATGCGTTCGTCGGCGCGCGCGGCGGCCGGCGCCAATAACAGGAACAAAGCGGGGAGGACGCGCAGCGCGCTTCCCATCATCGAATTGCCCTCAGGCCGCCGGGCTTGCGAACGACACTTTGGGGGCGCTTTGGATCGCTGGATCCTCGTCCTGGTAGAAGGGCTCTTCGCTAAATCCGAGCGGCCGGGCGATCAGCACCGGCGGGAAGCTCTGGATGGTCGAATTGAGGTCCCTGACAGTCGCGTTGTAATAGCGCCGCGCGCCCTGCAGCTCGCCCTCGATGCCCGACAATTGGTCCTGCAACTGCAGGAAGTTGGTGTTGGCCTTGAGCTCCGGATAGGCCTCGGCGACCGCGAACAGCCGGCCGAGCAGTCCGGTCATCTGCGCGTCCGCCTGGGCGGCGGCTTCGACGCTTCCGGCATTGACCGTCGCTGCGCGGGCGCGGGTGACCTGCTCGAACACCTCGCGCTCATGCGTCGCATAGCCCTTCGCGGCTTCGACGAGGTTGGGAATGAGGTCGGCGCGGCGCCGAAGCTGGACGGTGATGCCGCTAAAGCCTTCTTTCACCAGCGCCCGCAGGCGGACGAGCCGGTTGTAGATGCCGACGATGTAGAGAAGAGCCAGGGCGATTACGCCCAGGACGATCCAGCCGATCATGCGATTTCCCCCGTTTGCCCGCGGCCAAGCATAAGGGATAAATGACGCGGAACGCCAGTTTCTCTCGTCATTCCCGCGAAAGCGGGAATCCCGCTTCCATGGTTGTGCGACCGAAAGGCAGCGGGACCCCCGCTTTCGCGGGGGTGACGGTAATTCAGAAGGCGCTCAGCCCCGTGATTGCGCGGCCCATGATCAGGGCGTGGACGTCGTGCGTGCCTTCGTAGGTATTGACCGTCTCGAGGTTGGCGGCGTGGCGCATGACCTGGAACTCGGCCGAGATGCCGTTGCCGCCGTGCATGTCGCGGGCGATGCGGGCGATATCCAACGCCTTGCCGCAATTGTTGCGCTTGATCAGGCTGATCGTCTCCGGGATCAGCTCCCCTGCTTCGAGCCGACGGCCGACGCGCAGCGACGCCTGGAGGCCGAGCGTGATCTCGGTCACCATGTTGGCGAGCTTGAGCTGGACCAGCTGGTTGGCGGCGAGGGGCCTGCCGAACTGCTTGCGGTCGAGCGTGTACTGCCGGGCCGCCGCATAGCAGGCCTCGGCGGCGCCCATCGTGCCCCAGCTAATGCCGTAGCGGGCGCGGTTGAGGCAGCCGAACGGCCCCTTGAGGCCTTCGACGTTGGGCAGCAGAGCATCCTCGCCGACCTCGACGCCTTCCATGACGATCTCGCCGGTGATCGAGGCCCGAAGCGACAGCTTCTCCTTGATCTTCGGCGCGCTCAGTCCCTTCGCTCCCTTGTCGAGCACGAAGCCGCGGATCTTGCCGTGGTGCGCGTCGGACTTGGCCCACACCACGAACACGTCGGCGATCGGCGAATTGGTGATCCACATCTTGGTGCCGGTCAGCACGTAACCGCCCTGCACCTTCTGGGCGCGGGTGCGCATGCTGCCGGGGTCGGAGCCGGCGTCGGGCTCGGTCAGGCCGAAGCAGCCGACCCATTCGCCGGTGGCCAGCTTGGGCAGATATTTCTTGCGCTGCTCCTCGGAGCCGTAAGCGAAGATCGGGTACATCACGAGGCTCGACTGGACCGACATCGCCGAGCGGTAGCCGCTGTCGACCCGCTCGACCGCGCGGGCGATCAGGCCGTAACTGACATAGCCGAGCCCGGCGCCGCCATATTCGTGCGGGATCGTCGCGCCCAAGAGCCCGAGCTCGCCCATTTCGGTCAGGATCTCGCGGTCGAAGCGCTCGTCGAGATAGGCGCTGGTGACGCGCGGCTGCAGCTTGTCCTGGGCATAGCCCTCGGCGGTGTCGCGGACGAGCCGCTCCTCGTCCGTCAGCTGGTGATTGAGATCGAACGGATCCTGCCAGTCGAACGGCAGAATGGCTGGCTCGGCCACTGCTAAAACCCCGCTATGAATGAAGTTGCCGCGCTCTTAGCGGCGTTACTTGGGCTTCGCCACCCCGCGCCGAGGACATCACCACCGCGAGCAGGTCGATGTGCGCAACCCACGAGCAATGTTTGGCCGGTCCGAAGCTTGGCGGATGGGGTGGGATTCGAACCCACGGACGCTTGCACGTCGCCGGTTTTCAAGACCGGTGCCTTAAACCACTCGGCCACCCATCCATCCGAGGCGCTTGTCAGAGTACTGCGCGCGGTTTTCAAGACCGTTCGGCTTGGTGACCTGCCCGCGGCAGGTCAGTCGCCTCACGCTTAAACCACTCGGCCACCCTTCCGATTATCGGCACAGCCTATCGCCGGCGGGCCAGGCTGTGCAAGGCGCGCGGTGAACCAAGCTGGCCTTATCAGGGTTAATCCCACTAGCCTCGGGTTGCGTGAGGAGGGCCTGTCGGGAATGAGCGGCTGGACGTTTGTGGGATTGTCGGCCGCTGCGCTTGGGTCCGCGACCGCCCCGGTCACCGTACACGATCATGCGTCGCCGGCCGCCGCCCAGCTGGCCCAGGCCTATGCCGCCGGGCAGCCGGTTTATGGCCAACCGGCTTATGCCTACCCGCAGGCCAGCCCGTGGGAGACGTATAAGATCCGCCTTGCAGCCCTCGCCCGCCAGCAGGGCGTGCGGCCGACGACCATCCAGGCGAACGTGCCTGGCCTGTCGATCAACCAGCGGGTGATCGAGCTCGAGCGGACCGAGCCGGTCGCGCGCAGCAGCGGCGGGGTGGTCGGGACGCTCGCGCCTTATCTCCATTCGCATGTCACAGCCTCGCTGGTCCGGCGCGGCCGCGACAATTACGCCGACCATTATCATGCGCTGCGGGCGCTCGAGGTCCGCTACGGAGTCGACCCTGCGGTGCTGATGGCGATCTGGGGCCACGAGACCAGCTACGGCACCGTCACCGGCAGCACCGATTTGCTCTCGGCGCTGGCAAGCCTTGGCTATTACGGCCGCCGCCGCGACTTCTTCGAAAGCGAGTTCATCGCCGCCTTGAAGCTGATCGACCAGGGCGTGCCGCGCTGGCGGCTCAAGGGCAGCTGGGCGGGGGCGACCGGCTATCCGCAGTTCATGCCCTCGGTCGCGCTGCGCCTGCGCGCCGACGGCGACGGCGACGGTTATTCCGACATCTGGGCCAACGAGCTGGACGGCCTGGCCTCGATCGCGACCTATTTGCGAGACGCGGGCTGGAAGCCGAACGTCGCGTGGGGAATCCCGGTGCGCACCCCGCCGAGCCTCAACCGCGCGGCGATCGTCAGCCGGATCACCCCGCCGCGCTGCCCGCAAGTCTATCGCCGCCACAGCCGCTGGCTTAGCATGCGCGAGTGGCGCGCACTCGGCGTGGCTCCGCTCGGCCGGTCGCTGCCGGACAATGAGATGGCGGCGCTGATCGAGCCCGACGGCTACAACGCGACCGCTTATTTGCTGACCACCAACTACATGGCCATCCTCGACTACAATTGCTCCAATTTCTACGCGATCTCGGTGGGGGTTCTGGCGGACGCGGTTGCGCGGCGATAACAGGGACATTCACCCCGCCTGAATCGGAGCAACCGTCCCCACCATGCAGCGCAAAATCCTTCTGACCACCGCCGCTTCGCTCCTGTTCGCAAGCGCCGCGCCAGCCGCTGCGCCGCAGTTCGATACGCCGGCCAAATATGCCTATCTGATCGACCTTTCGTCGGGCGCTGTGCTCTACCAGAAGGACGCCGACGTTCGGATGCCGCCGGCCTCGATGGCCAAGATGATGACCACCGAGGTCGCGTTCGAGCTGATCGACAAGGGCCAGCTGCCGCTGAACAAGAGGTGCACCGTGCGGCCGGAAACCTGGGCCAGGTGGCACGGTCCGGCGGCCGGCTCGACCATGTTCCTGTCGCCGAACGAGCAAGTGAGCGTCGAGAATTTGCTCAAGGGCATCGTCACTTTGTCCGGCAACGACGCTTCGGTGGTGCTCGCCGAATGCATCGCCGGGACCGAGCAGGCCTTCACGGAGCAGATGAACGCGCTGGGCAAGAAGCTCGGCCTCACCAACAGCCATTTCGGAAACGCCAACGGGTGGCCGGACAATGGCGTCACTTATGTGACCGCGCGGGACCTCGCGACGCTCGCGCGCTCGGAAATCGAGAACCACTACGCGCTCTACAAGAAATTCTATTCGCTCCCTAGCTTCACCTGGGGAAAGACGCTCGGCTCTAACCAGGACATCACCCAGCAGAACCGCAACCCGATCCTCGGCCATGTTCCGGGCGCCGACGGCCTCAAGACCGGCCACACCGACGAAGCCGGCTACGGCTTCACCGGCTCGGCCGACCAGAACGGCAGGCGCCTGATCGAGGTCGTCGCCGGTCTACCCAGCTGGAATGCGCGCGTGCAGGAATCGACCCGGCTGATCCAGTGGGGCTTCGGCGCCTGGACCGCCAAGCCGCTGTTCCAGAAAGACGCCAAGGTCGGCACCGCCAAGGTCCAGCTCGGAAGCTCGAGCGAAGTGGCGCTGGTCGCCCCGCGCAACCTGGCGGTGACCGTGCCGGCGGGTCTCGCCAGCGGTGCGACGTCGATGAAGATCCGCTACCAGGGCCCGCTCGCGGCGCCGATCGCCAAGGGGCAGGAGGTCGCCCAGCTGGTGATTACCACCGCTGACACGCCGCCGCAGATCGTGCCGCTGGTCGCCGGCGAGGATGTCGGCCGGGCCGGCTTCTTCGGCCGAATCTGGCTCGGCCTCAAATCACTGTTCGGAATGGCGTGAGCCGCGGCCGGTTCATCAGCCTCGAAGGGGGGGAGGGGGTCGGCAAGTCGACGCAGGTGAAGGCGCTCGCCGAAGCGCTTGGCAAGCGCGGCCTCGATGTCCTGGTCACCCGCGAGCCGGGCGGAAGCGAAGGCGCCGAGAAGGTGCGCGACCTGCTGCTGACCGGCACCGACGACCGCTGGAGCCCCGAAGCCGAAGCCTTGCTGTTCGCCGCAGCGCGCGCCGATCATGTCGCCAGGACCATCCGCCCGGCGCTCGAGGGCGGCCAGTGGGTCTTATCCGACCGCTTCGTCGACAGCTCGCTCGCCTATCAGGGCGGGGCTGGCGGCCTCGGCATTGAAGCCGTGCGCGCGATCAATGCCTTCGCCATCGGCGTCGATTTCCCCGACCGGGCGCTGGTGCTGATGGTCGACGAGGGCAGCGAGCGCGCCCGTGTGCGGGACGGCTACGGCAGCGACCGCATCGGCGGCCGGCCCGACGACTATCACCGCAAGGTCGAAGCGGCGTTCCACATCATCGCCGCCGAAGAGCCGGAGCGGATCAGGCTGATCGACGCATCGGGTTCGCCCGACGAGGTGACCCAGCGGCTGCTCGGCGCAATCGCGGACCTGCTGCCGTGATCGTCGGCCAGGACAGAGCGGTCGAGCAGTTCGCAAGCGCCTGGGCCTCGCGCAAGCTCCATCATGCCTGGCTGCTCGCCGGCCCGAAGGGGGTGGGCAAGGCGACCTTCGCCCATGCTGCGGCGCGGCGCGTGCTTGCCGAAGCGGCCGGTCTGCCAAGCGAGCTCCCGGGCGTCGAAACCCCGGACGATCATCCAATCGTCAAACTGGTCGAAGCGGGCAGCCATCCCGATATGCGCTGGCTCGAGCGGATCGAGAATCCCAAAAAACCGGGGACCCTCTACCGCAACATCCTCATTGACCAAATTCGTGCCCTTTCCGAGCTGTTCGACCTCAGCCCGGCCATGTCGGATTGGCGGGTGGCGGTGATCGACACCGTCGACGAGCTCGAAGCCTCGGGCGCCAACGCGCTGCTGAAGATGCTCGAGGAGCCGCCGGCGAACAGCTTGTTCTTCCTCGTCAGCCATGCGCCGGGGCGCCTGCTGCCGACGATCCGCTCGCGCTGTCGGCGGCTCGATTTCGAACGGCTCGGCGATGACGCCATGACGTCAATCCTCGAAGCCCAGGCAAGCGGTCTCAGCGCCGCCGAGCGCAAGCGGGTCATCGCAATGTCGTTCGGCTCGGCCGGGCGCGCGCTCGCCTTCGCCGAGCTCGGGCTCGCCAAGCTCGAAGAGGCAGCACTCGCGATCCTGCGCCAGGGCGATCCGACCAATGCACGCCGCTCCGATCTTGCCGCCGAGCTCGGCAAGAAGGCGGCGGCAGACCGCTACGCCGCATTCCTCGACCTCGCGCCGTCGCTGATCGCCCGCGAGGCGCGGCAGATGGACGCCGGCCCACGCGAGCGCGCGCTCGACGCTTATGCCAAGGCGCGCGAGCTTGCGGCGATCGCGCCGCGGCTGTCGCTCGACCCGGCGGCGACGGTTTTCCAGATCGGCGGGATCCTCGCCTCTGTTCTTCGAGACGCGGCTTCGACGGGCTCTGCCGCTCCTCAGAATGAGCGCAAGAGATAACCGCTCATCCTGAGGAGGCACTGAGTAAGCTAAGCGCATCGAAGCGGCGTCTCGAAGGACGCTTCCTTGAAGCGCTAGGCGCTCGCGGCTAGGGCCGGACGCGAACATGGCCGATCCCTTCTACATTACCACCGCAATCAGCTATCCCAACGGCCCGCCGCACATCGGCCATGCCTATGAAGCGATTGCCGCCGACGCGATGGCCCGCTTCCAGCGTGCGCAGGGCCGCGACGTCCGGTTCCAGACCGGCACCGACGAACATGGCCTCAAAATGGCCCAGGCGGCCCGCGCCGAAGGCATCGAGCCGCGCATCTTTGCCAATAAAATGTCGCTTCTATTCAAAAGCATGTGCGATACTCTTAACGTATCATACGACCGCTTCATCCTGACCTCCGAAGCCGAGCATTATCGCGCAAGCCAGGCGATCTGGCAGGCGATGGAGGCGAGGGGCGACCTTTATCTCGGGCGCTACGAGGGTTGGTATTCGGTCCGCGACGAAGCCTATTACGACGAGAGCGAGATCGTTGCGAACGAGGGCGGCGAAAAACTGTCGCCCCACGGAACGCCGGTCGAATGGACGGTCGAGGAAAGCTGGTTCTTCAAGCTTTCGGCCTACCAGCAGAAGCTGCTCGACCATTATTCGGCAAATCCGGGCTTCATCCAGCCCGACAGCCGCCGCAACGAGGTCCTGCGCTTCGTCGAGGGCGGGCTGAGCGACCTGTCGATCTCGCGCACCAGCTTCGATTGGGGGGTTCCGGTGCCGGGCAGCGACGGCCACGTGATGTACGTCTGGCTGGACGCACTGACCAATTACATCACCGGGCTCGGCTATCCCGACGATACCGAGCTGTGGCGGCGCTACTGGCCGGCCGACGTCCATCTGATCGGCAAGGACGTCGTCCGCTTCCACGCGGTCTACTGGCCCGCCTTCCTGATGTCGGCCGGGATCGCGCTGCCCAAGCAGGTCTACGGCCACGGCTTCCTTCTCAGTCGCGGCGAGAAGATGTCGAAGAGCGTCGGCAATGTCGTCGACCCGATGGTGCTTGCCGAGCGCTTCGGGGTCGATGCCTTGCGCTATTTCCTGCTCCGGGAGGTGCCGTTCGGGCAGGACGGAAGCTACAGCGCCGAGGCCATCGTCAACCGCGCCAATGCTGAGCTTGCCAACAGCTTCGGCAATTTGGCGCAGCGGACATTGTCGATGGTCGTCAAGAATTTGGACGGCATTCTTCCCGCTGCCGGCGAGGCCGCCGAGGACCGCGAGCTGCTCGACCAGGTGCGCAGGGCTGCCAAGGAAGAGGTGCCCGAGGCGTTCGACCGCTTCGCTTTCTCGGTCGGCATCGAAGCCTGGCTTCGCGCCGTGTTCGCCTGCAACGCTTATGTCGACACGCAGGCGCCGTGGGCGCTGCGAAAGACCGACCCGGAGCGCATGGCCGCGGTCCTCGGGACCTTGGTCGCAGCGGTCCGCGACCTGACCCGCGCGATCGCCCCGATCATCCCCGAATCCGCCGACAAACTGCTCAGCGTTCTCGACGCTGGGGTGGGCGGCGGCCCGATCGCGCAACCAACGCCCCTGTTCCCGCGGCTCGAGCTGCCGGAGGATGAGGAGGCCGCGGCGTGAGGCTGATCGACAGCCATTGCCACCTCAATTACGAGGGCTTGGCCGAACGTCAGGACGAAGTGCTTGATAACGCCCGCAAACGCGGCGTTGCCGGATTCCTCAACATCTCGAC
>JAZJZB010000138.1:10796-16469 GCA_040390085.1 Pseudomonadota bacterium
AGCGTGCGAGTATGCGGCTGGTTCATTAGCACCGTACCAAATTTCTGCAAGCGTTCTTGTGGCTGCCGTGGCCAAAGCGAAGGGAGAGACGCCGTGAAAGGTAAAGAATGGATTGATAACGCCCGCAAACGCGGCGTTGCCGGATTCCTCAACATCTCGACCCGCAAGAGCGAGTGGGCCGAGATCGTCGCCCTCGCCGAGCGCGAGGCCGACGTTTGGGCCAGCGTCGGCGTCCATCCGCACGAAGCCGACAATCATCCCGATCTTGGCGCCGCTGCGCTGGTCGAGGCTGCCGATCACCCGCGGGTGATCGCGATCGGCGAATGCGGCCTCGATTATTATTACGACAAGTCCGACCGCGCGGCGCAGCGCGAGCGGTTCGAGGCGCATATCGATGCCGCGCGGCTGACCGGGCTGCCGCTGGTCGTCCATACCCGCGATGCGGAGCAGGATACGGCCGAAATCCTCTCCTCTGCGGTCAGGGAAGGGGGCGTGACCGGGGTCCTCCACTGCTTCACCGGCTCGGCCGAGCTCGCGCGCGAGGGCCTCGATCTCGGCTTCTACGTCTCGCTGTCAGGCATCGTGACCTTCAAGAACGCCCAGGACCTGCAGGAAACGGCCAAGTGGCTGCCTGCCGACCAGATGCTGGTCGAGACCGATTCGCCGTTCCTCGCCCCGGTCCCGCACCGTGGGCAGAAATGCGAGCCGGCCTTCGTCGCCGACACCGCGCTGTTCGTTGCCGGGCTGCGGGGCGAGGAGCCCGAAGCGCTGGCGCAAGCGACCACCGCCAACTTCTTCAAATTGTTCAACAAGGCCCAGGCTTGAAGGTCCGCATCCTCGGCTGCGGGACTTCGACCGGCGTGCCGAAGATTGGGAACGAGTGGGGCCAGTGCGATCCCGACGAGCCGCGCAACAGGCGGCTGCGGTCGTCGATCCTGGTCGAAAGCGCCGGCGAACGGATCCTGGTCGACTGCGGGCCCGACCTGCGCCAGCAACTGCTTGCCGCGGACATCAACCGCCTCGAGGGCGTGATCGTGACCCATTCCCACGGCGACCATTGCCATGGCATCGACGAGCTTCGTCCGGTCGCGCAGGCGATCGACGGGCCGGTGCCGCTCTACGCACGCGCCGATGTGCTCGACGAGCTCAAGCTCCGGTTCGCTTACGCCTTTGACCGGTCCGATTTCTATCGGCCGATCGTCGAGGCGCGCGAGCTTGGAGAGGAACTGCGGTTCGGCCAGACCCGGGCGCGCTTCGTCGATCAGCCGCACGGCGGCCCGACCTCGCTCGGCGTACGCATTGACGAAGCGGATTTCTCGGTGGCTTACGCGATCGATTTCAGCGATTTAACCGACGAGATGGCCGCGCTTTATCAAGGCGTCGACGTGTGGATCGCCGATTGCCTGACGCGCAAGCCGCACCCGACGCACATGCACCTCGATGGGGTCCTCAACCATGCGCGCGACCTGAACATCGGCCAGGTCTATCTGGTGCACATGGGCAATGGCCTCGATTATCAGACGCTCGTCCGCGAGCTGCCCGACTGGGCCGCGCCGGCGCATGACGGCCTGGAAGTCGAGTCATGAACGGCGGCAACGGGGCATTCGCACTTTATTATTTGATCGTCATCGTCGCGGTCGCGGGCTCGGTGATCGGAATGCGCCAACCGATTGGAAAAACGCTGAAAATGGCGCTTGCGTGGATCGCGGTGTTCGGGGTCGGATTCATCCTTTTTTCGTTCCGCAGCGATTTTACGAGCATCGGGCAGCGGTTGCGCGCCGAGGCGCTTGGCAGCGCGATCGATCAGGGGGCAACGCTGCGGATCCCGGTCGCCGACGACGGCCATTTCTGGGTCGAAGCCAAGGTCAACGGCCACGCGCTCAGGTTCATCATCGACAGCGGCGCCTCGATCACGACGCTTTCGCGCCGAGCCGCCGAAGCAGCGAGGGTGCCGATCGGCAACCAGCGAACCGTCGTAAACACCGCAAACGGCCCGGCGTCGGCAATCAAGGGCTACGCCGATCGCCTTGCCGTCGGATCGATCGAGCGCACCGACTTTCCGGTCGACATCAACGAGCATGACGACACGAACCTGCTCGGCATGAACTTCCTCTCATCGCTGAAGAGTTGGCGCGTCGAAGGAAACTATCTGGTGTTGGAGTCATGAGGGGCCGCGGTCGCTGAGTCTCCGCTTTCGCCCTTGGACCTGAGGACTACTTTACATAATGCATATTATCATACTTTCAGATTGCGCGGCCGAAGGGCCCCCCAATGCCGCTTGAGCGCCTCGTCGAGATCATGCGGCGGCTGCGCGATCCCGTCAGCGGCTGCGAATGGGACACGGTCCAGACCTTCGAGACGATCGCGCCCTACACGATCGAGGAAGCTTATGAGGTCGCCGACGCGATCGCCCGCAACGACATGCCCGCCCTCGCCGACGAGCTTGGCGATCTTCAACTCCAGGTCGTCTTCCACGCGCGGATGGCCGAGGAAGCCGGCCATTTCACGCTCGACGACGTCATCATCGGCATTTGCGACAAGATGGAGCGCCGCCATCCGCACATTTTCGGCGATGCCAAGCATGGCGGCCACCATTTGTGGGAGATCATCAAGGCCGAGGAACGGGCAAAGAACCCGGACAAGAGCGCGCTTGCCGGAGTCGCGCTTGCGCTTCCGGCCCTGGAACGCGCCGCGAAGCTCCAGCGCCGCGCTGCGCGCGTCGGCTTCGACTGGCCCGGCACCAGCGGCGCGCGCGCCAAGATCGACGAGGAATTGGCCGAGCTCGACGCCGAAACCGAGCACGACCGAATGCTCGACGAGCTCGGCGACCTGCTGTTCGCGGTCGTAAACCTCGCACGCCATCTTAACGTCGAGCCGGAAGCCGCGCTGCGCGAAGCCACTCGCAAGTTCGAAACCCGCTTCAGGATCATGGAGCAAACCCCTGGCTTCGCCGACCTGCCGCTCGACCGGAAGGAAGAGCTATGGGTCGCTGCCAAGCAGGCTCAGGCCGACTCCAGCGCCTGAAACCGCGCCCAATTGTCGGGCGACAGCCGCACCGACAATTCGATCTCGTCATGCTCGACCTTTTGGGTGAGCACGTCACCGCGCGAATGCAGCCAGGCGATCTTTCCGCCGGCGCTGGCCGGAAGCCGGATTTCGTGCACCTGCTCACCGCTTCTCAGCTTCTCGGCCATCAGTGCCCGCAGCCGTTCGAGCCCCTCGCCGGTGACCGCGGAGATCGGCACGACGTCGTCACGCCGCCGAGCTTCCTCGAACAGGCGCTCGCGATCCTCGCCCGAGACGAGGTCGACCTTGTTCCACGCCTCGATCCGCGGCGGAGCCCCCTCTTCCGCAAGCCCGAGCGACGCCAGAACGTCATCCACGTCGTCGCGCTGCGCGTCATGGTCCGGATGCGCCACGTTGCGAACGTGGACGAGCAGGTCGGCCGAGGCGACCTCCTCCAGCGTCGCCCGGAACGCAGCGATCAGCTCGGTCGGCAGGTCGGAAACGAAGCCCACGGTGTCGGACAGGATCACTTTGTCGGAGCCCGGCAGGCGGATGTCCCTCATGGTCGGATCGAGCGTCGCGAACAGCAAATTCTCCGCGAACACCGTTTCGCCGGTTAACCGATTGAAAAGCGTCGATTTTCCCGCG
This sequence comes from Pseudomonadota bacterium, assembly GCA_040390085.1. Taxonomy (GTDB): domain Bacteria; phylum Pseudomonadota; class Alphaproteobacteria; order Sphingomonadales; family Sphingomonadaceae; genus Sphingomicrobium. The sequence continues at coordinate 14,451 of JAZJZB010000138.1, forward strand.
TTGGTATAGCCGACAAGGGCAATCACCGGCCAGGGCGCGCGCTGGCGGCGGTTGCGGTGGAGGCCGCGGGTGCGCTTCACCTGTTCGAGCTCGCGGCGGATCTTCGCCATCCGGTCGCGGATCAGCCGGCGGTCGGCCTCGATCTGGGTTTCGCCGGGGCCGCCGAGGAAGCCGAAGCCGCCGCGTTGCCGCTCGAGGTGGGTCCAGCTCCTGACCAGCCGCCCCGCCTGATAGTCAAGATGGGCAAGCTCGACCTGGAGCCGCCCTTCGGCAGTGGCCGCCCGCTCGCCGAATATCTCGAGGATCAGGCCGGTGCGGTCGATCACCTTGGCGCCGGTCTCTTCTTCCAGGTTCTTCTGCTGGATCGGGGTCAGCGCCGCATCGACGATCAGCAAATGCGCTTCCTCGCTCCTCGCAAGCTCGGCGATCTCTTCGACCTGGCCCTTGCCGAGCAGGGTCGCCGGCCGGATCGCCCGGACGCGCAGCGCGCGCGCCGCCACGACGTCAATTCCGATCGCTTGCGCAAGGCCCTCGGCTTCCTCGATGCGCGCTTCGGCCGACCGCCGCGCGCCCTCGCGGGGAAGCTCGGGCACGGCGATGACCGCCCGTTCGCCGCGGGCGACCTCGATCGCGCCATTGCCGTCGAAATTGTTCAGGATTCGCCCTCCTCAGCCGCTTGTTCCCCAGCGAGGTTCAGCGGATTGGCCGGCTGCAGGGTCGAAATGGCGTGCTTGTAAACCAGCTGGATCTGGCCGCCGCGCTCGAGCACCAGGCTGAACTGGTCGAAGCCGGTCACCGCCCCCTGCAGCATCACGCCGTTGATCAGGAACAGGGTCACCCGTTCATTCTCGCGTGCAGCAGCGCCAAGGAACATGTCCTGCAAGGTCGCCTTGGGCCCGTCCGCCGCATTTGCCGTTGCAACGAAATCGGGCGGGGGCTCGGGCGGCATGATGGTCGAGATCGAGTGCTTATAGACCAGCTGCGACGCGCCCTCGCGCCTGAGCAGCACCGAGAAAGCGTCGAACCAGGTGATCACCCCTTGCAGCTTGACGCCTTTGACCAGGAAGATGGTGACCGGGAGCTTGGCGCGCCGGACGCTGTTCAGGAAATGATCCTGCAAGCTCAGCGACTTCGCGGCCATGACGCTTACTCCTACTCCTCGCCCTCCCTCTTCTCGCCGATCCCGAGAGCCTTGAGCTTCCGGTGAAGCGCCGAGCGCTCCATCCCGATGAACGACGCGGTGCGCGAGATGTTGCCCGAAAAACGCCGGATCTGGATCCTCAGATACTCGCGTTCGAACGATTCGCGAGCTTCGCGCAGCGGGCTGCCCATGATCGCCATCGCGGTCGTAGAACCGCCCATCGCGCTCTGGTTGTCGAGGATTTCCGGCGGCAGCAGGTCGACCTCGATGCACGACGCGCGATCGCCGGGAGCAAGGATCAGGGTTCGCTCGATGACGTTGCGAAGTTGACGGACGTTCCCCGGCCAGTCGTGCGCCTGGAGCGCGGCCATCGCTTCCTCGGTGATCCGCGGCGCCGCCATCCGGCGCTCGGCGGCAATGCGGGCGAGGAAATGGCTGACCAGCTCGGGAATGTCCTCACGCCGCTCGCGCAAGGGCGGAAGCTTCACCGGAACGACGTTGAGGCGATAGAACAGATCCTCGCGGAAGCGGGCGGCGGCGATCTCTTCCTGGAGGTTGCGCGACGTTGCGGACAACACCCGGACGTCGACCTTGACCGGGCGCTGGCCGCCGATCCGGTGGTAGCTCTGGTCGGTCAGCACTCGCAAGATCTTGGCCTGGGTGGTGAGCGGCATGTCGGCGATCTCATCGAGGAACAGCGTCCCGCCATGCGCATGCTCGAGCAGGCCGGGGCGCATGCTTCCGTCGCGCTCGCTGCCGAACAGCTCCTCCTCGACTCGCTCCGGGCTCATCATCGCCGCCGACAGAACGATGAACGGCGCCTTGGCGCGCGAGCTCCACTGGTGGATCATCCGCGCCGCAATCTCCTTGCCGACACC
>JAZJZB010000139.1:0-1379 GCA_040390085.1 Pseudomonadota bacterium
CGTCCATGATGATTGCGACGTGTCGCGGGACTCGGCTGCCCCCTGCAAGCCCAGCGCCCTTGGGGGCGGGTGCGAGGCTCACTTGCCGAGGATTTCCTTTTCCTTCGTGGCTGCAGCCTCGTCGACTTCCTTGATGGTGTCGTCGGTCAACTTCTGCACTTCGTGCTCGAGGCGCTTGCGCTCGTCCTCGCTGATCCCGTGCTTTTTCTCGTCCGCCTTGAGGTGGTCCATGCCGTCGCGGCGGACGTTGCGGACCGCGATCCGCGCCTTTTCGGCATATTGGCCGACCAGCTTGGCAAGCTCCTTGCGGCGCTCCTCGGTCAGCTCGGGAATCGGGAGGCGGATCAGCTGCCCGTCTGTGATCGGGTTGAGGCCGAGGCCCGCCGAGCGGATCGCTTTCTCGACGGGCTGGACGTTCGAGCGGTCCCACACCTGGACCGACAGCATCCGTGCTTCCGGCACCGATACGGTCGCAACCTGGTTGAGCGGCATGCTTGCGCCGTAGACCTCGACATTGATGGGATCGAGCAGCGCCGTCGACGCGCGCCCGGTTCTGAGCCCGACCAGATCGTGCTTCAATGCTTCGACCGCGCCGTGCATCCGGCGCTTGAGGTCGTCGATGCTCACCGTCGTCGTCATTTCCCTACTCCCCGATCTGCACGACCGTCGCAGTCCCGCGGCCGGCAAGCACCTCAGCGAGGTTGCCCGGCTGGCGGACGTTGAAAACGACGATCGGAATATTGTTGTCCCGGCACAGAGCGACGGCTGCGGCATCCATGACCTTCAGGTCATCGCTCAGCACCTTGCTGAAGGTGACATTGTCGTAGCGCTCCGCCGTGCTGACCTTCTTCGGGTCGGCGGTGTAGATTCCGTCGACGCTGGTCCCCTTGAACAAGGCATCGCAGCCCATTTCGGCAGCGCGCAGCGCGGCTGCAGTGTCGGTCGTGAAGAACGGATTGCCGGTGCCTGCCGCGAATAGGACGATCCGGCCCTTCTCCAGGTGCCGTAGCGCGCGGCGGCGGATGTAGGGCTCGCTCACGCTCGACATCGGGATCGCCGATTGCACGCGGGTGTCGACGCCGAGCTTCTCGAGCGCGTTCTGCAGCGCCAGCGCGTTCATCACGGTCGCCAGCATGCCCATGTAATCGGCGGTCGCTCGGTCGAAGCCCTTGGCCGCCGCCGCCATCCCGCGAAAGATGTTCCCGCCGCCCACGACCAGGCAGAGCTCGTGCCCCTGCCCCTTGGCGGCGGTAATCTCGCCGGCAAGCCCGGCGACCGCCTCGGGATCAATTCCTGACTGCCCCGAACCCATCAACGCCTCGCCCGAAAGCTTCAGCAGGATCCGGTTGAAGCGCGGGCGGGTCATCATGCGTTGAAAG
>JAZJZB010000139.1:1389-8575 GCA_040390085.1 Pseudomonadota bacterium
TCCTCAAGATGTAACAAGGGCGGCCAAGCCTTTATGGCGCAGCCGAGCGATTGCCAACCTTTGCTGCGGTAAGCTCAGCGCCAGCGGCGCCTTCGAACGCGCGCACCGCCCTGCGGATCTCGCGAAACGGCAGGTTCGGCCCGACGTCGGCGTTAGCAAGCACGGCAAAAGTGACGCCGCTGTCGAAATTGGTTTCGAGTAGCGCGGAAAAGCCGTTGATGAAGCCGTTGTGGCTGATTGTGCGCGGCCTCTCGCAGGGCGGGCTCAGCAGCAATCCTCCGCCATATTGCACCTTGCCATAGTTGGAATCACTCGCCGAAAACCGATTGGCGCTAGTCAGCCGCCCGTCGCGCAGACGGCCGGGCGTGGTCAGAAAAGCCAATCCCTCGTGGCCGATGACCTTGCCCGCGATGAGCGCCTGGTGCCAGCGAACGAGGTCGGCGGCCGCGCCGCGCATTGCGCCGGCCCCACCCGCGTCGCTGATCTCGAGATAGGGAGCGTTTGCAAAGCTCCCATCTTCACCGAGCGAATAGCCGCTTGCCCTCCCCGGCACGACGATATCGCTGCGGTCCACGGCAAGGGTGGTCGGCTGCAGCGGCTTCAGCACGAGGTCGGCCAACGCCTTCGCGAAAGGCGCGCCGCTTGCTTGTTCGATGATCGCGCCGAGCACGATGTAGTTGGAATTACTGTACAGCCAGGCGGTTCCGGGCACGAAGTCGAGAACCGTTTTCTGAGCGGCAATGGCGTTTGCAAGCGCCACCTGGGTTGAGAATCCCGCGGGCCCTGCAGGTAAGCTCGTCCCTTCGTCATCGCTATGCAGCCCGGCCGTGTGATGGATAAGCTCGCTGATCGCGATGCGTGGAAGCTTGGCAAAGGCCGGAAGGTATTGCGCGATCGGGTCGTCGAGCCGCAACCGTCCCTGCTCGTGGAGGCGAGCCGCGGCGGTGGCCGTGAACTGCTTGGTTAGGGACCCGATCCGAAAGATGCTTGCGGGCGTGACCGCCGAGCGCGTTTCGAGGTTGGCGAAGCCGTACCCTCTCTTGAGCAACATATGTCGGCCGCGTCCGACAGCGACCGAAATCCCGGGTACGGCCTTTGCGCCAATCGCCTTCCGCGCGGCGTCGGCGACTGCGCGAGTGAGTGCGTTTTGAGCGCCAGATCCCGCAAAGCCGCCTGCCTGCGCAATTGCGCCGCTCGCCAGGGACGTCGCAAGCCCGCCAAGCATCGATCGCCGGCTCAAAATCATCCCCCGCGCTCCGTCCGAAACGAAAAAAGGGGCGCGCCGTCCGCGCGCCCCGCCTGCCCAAAAATCCCTAAATGGATACCACGCTTAAGCGACCGGCTCGGGCTTGGTCGTGCCAGCGGCGGCTGCGACTTCGGCGGCGAAATCGCTTTCCTTCTTTTCAATGCCTTCGCCCAGCTGGAAGCGGACGAAGCCCTTGAGCGCAATACCGTTGCCTGCGTCCTTCGCCGCGGCGGCAACGACCTCGGCAACCGGGGTCTTGCCGTCCATCACGAACAGCTGCGAGAGCAAAGCATTGTCCTTGCGGAACTTGGCGAGGCCGCCTTCGACCATCTTTTCGATGATGTTCTGGGGCTTGCCGCTCTCCTTGGCCTTTTCCATCGCGATCGCGCGCTCGCGCTCGATGAGGTCGGCCGGCAGCTCTTCCGCCGACAGCGCGAGCGGATGCGCAGCCGCGACGTGCATCGCGATCTGCTTGCCGAGCTGGCTGAGCGTTCCGGCGGGAGCAGCGCTCTCGAGCGCGACCAGCACGCCGATCTTGCCGAGGCCGGAAGCGACCTGGTTGTGGACGTAGGACACGATTGCGCCCTCGCTCACCTCGACCACCGCGGCGCGGCGCAGCGACTGGTTCTCGCCGATCTTGGCGATGTTGTCGGTCAGCTTCTCGGCAACCGAGCCGCCGTCGGGATATTGGGCGGCGCCGAGTGCCTCGATGTCGGTGCCGTGCTGAAGCGCAAGCTTCGCGACATTGCGGACGAAATCCTGGAACCGCTCGTTCTTGGCGACGAAGTCAGTTTCCGAATTGACCTCGACCACCGCGCCGCGATTGCCCTCGAAGGCTACGCCGACGAGGCCTTCGGCGGCGGTGCGGCCGGCCTTCTTGGCAGCCGCTGCAAGGCCCTTGGCGCGCAGCCAGTCGATCGAAGCTTCCATCTCGCCATTATTCTCGGCGAGCGCCTTCTTGCAGTCCATCATGCCGGCGCCGGTGCGCTCGCGCAGTTCCTTGACACTTGCGGCCGTGATCTCAGCCATTGGTAGTTTCCTTTTGCATGAAGTCCCGGCTGACCGGGTTCATATTCGAAGATGGGTGTTCGAAGCTCAGGCTTCCAGCGCCGCTTCGACCGGCGGCTCGGCCATTGCACCGACGTCCTGGCCGCGGGCTGCGGCATTGCCGGCGCGGCCTTCGCCGACCGCCTGGGCGATCGAATCGGTGTAGAGGCGGATGGCGCGGCTGGCGTCGTCATTGCCCGGGACCGGGAACGCGATGCCCGACGGGTCGCTGTTCGAATCGAGGATCGCGACGACCGGGATTCCGAGCACGTTCGCTTCCTTGATCGCCAGCTCTTCCTTGTTGGTGTCGACGACGAACATGACGTCGGGAAGGCCGCCCATGTCGCGGATTCCGCCGAGGCTCTTTTCGAGCTTGTCGCGCTCGCGCGTCAGCTGCAGCACTTCCTTCTTGGTCAGGCCGGCGGTGTCGCCCGAAAGCTGCTCCTCGAGCGTCTTGAGGCGCTTGATCGAGTTGGAGATCGTCTTCCAATTGGTGAGCATGCCGCCAAGCCAGCGGTGGTTGACGAAATGCTGGCCCGACACGCGGGCCGCTTCAGCCATCGCGTCCTGCGCCTGACGCTTGGTTCCGACGAACAGCACCTTGCCGCCGCGTGCGACAGTCTGCTGGACGAAGTCGAGCGCGCGCGCGAACAGCGGCACGGTCTGCGACAGATCGATGATGTGCACCCCGTTGCGGTCGCCGAAAATATACGGCTTCATCTTGGGGTTCCAGCGGTGGGTTTGGTGGCCGAAGTGCGCTCCGGCCTCGAGCAATTGCTGCATGGTGACGACAGTAGCCGCCATTGGTCTTCTCCTTCCGGTTTTTGCCTCGATGGAGCCAAGTCACCAGCCTCGCGGCCGGCACCGGGATGTAAGCTCCATCTGTGGAATGACCGGGCCCCTAGCCGAACTGACCCATGCTTTCAAGGCTTTGGCGGGCCGCCGGAGTCCGCACTTGACAGGAAAGAACAAAGCGGGAACAAGAACCGGCTCAACCCGAGCTGGCCTAACGCCGATCGGAACAAAACAAGTCCAGCCTTGTTAGGCGCTCCGAAGAAGGATCGATGCGATGATTGCACCTCTCGGCACCCTCGCCTTCCTGGCCACTCTGTGGCTGCTCGTCGTCGTGGGTGCAGCGGTTCTTGAGGAGAGCGGCGCGAAGATCGCCGCTGCCCTCAAGGGCAGGCCGGTGCGCCATGCGTCGCGGACTGCACCGATCCGTCTCCGGACCCGGGTCCGGCTCCAGAAGCCTATGCGGGCCGAGCCGCGCTGGCGCGCCGCCGCTTGACCCGGGCATAGCTCGCAAGTGCGAACGGGATCATCAACAGGTAAAGCGCGGTCACGGCCAGCAGCGTGTGCCAGGGCGCGGTGAGCAACGCGGCGCCGAGGACCGCGACGCCCGCGAGCGCCGACAGCCGCCATTCGCGCCGGATGCGGATTGACGACCAGCTGTAGGTTGGCAGGCTTGAAATCATCAGCGCTGCGATGAACAGCGTCCACGCCATCACTAGCGGCCAGTCCTGAAATACGGGCTGGTGGCCGGTGACCAGCCACAAGAGGATCGGAACGAAGGCGAGCCCCGCCCCCGCCGGTGCCGGCACGCCGGTGTTGAAGCCGGCCGATGTGTGGGGTTGCTCGGCCGCATCGAGACGCGCATTGAATCGCGCCAGCCGAAGCGCGCAGCAGACCGCGAGCGCGAGCGCGGCGATCCAGCCGAACTTCGGCGCATATTGCAGCGACCATAGAAACAAGATCAGCGCCGGCGCGGTGCCGAAGGCGATATTGTCCGACAGCGAGTCGAGCTCGGCGCCGAATTTGCTGTCCGCACGCAGGAGGCGCGCAATCCGCCCGTCCATGCCATCAAGGATCCCGGCAAGGACGATCGCCCCAATCGCTTTTTCCCATTCCGCGCCAATCGCAAAGCGGACCCCGGTGAGGCCCATGCACAAAGCCAGTACAGTGATTGCGTTGGGCACCATCGCGCGCAATGGGATCCCGCGCGGCTCGCGGTCGTCGGTCACTGACTGATCCCCGCGAGCGGTCCGTCCTCACCGATTATGGCGATCACGGTCTCGCCGGCGATCGAGCGTTGGCCGAGTAGCACTTTGGGCGAGGTTCCTGTCGGCAGATAGACGTCGACGCGGCTTCCGAACCGGATCAGCCCGATGCGCTGGCCGGCTTCGACCACGTCGCCTTCCCTGACGAACGACAGGATTCGCCGCGCGACCAGCCCGGCAATCTGGGTGAAGCCGATCCGCATCCCGTCCGAGCTCTCGATCAGGAAATGCTGCCGCTCATTATCCTCGCTGGCCTTGTCGAGGTCGGCATTGACGAACTTGCCGGGCACATAAGCGATTCGTTTGACCCGCCCGGTGATCGGCGCGCGATTGATGTGGACGTCGAACACACTCATGAAGATCGACACCCGGATGTACTCACCGTCGGCGAGCGATTCAGCGCCGCGCAGCTCGGGCGGCGGCGGAACCTTGGCGATCATGGTGATCAGCCCGTCCGCCGGGGCAACGATCAGCTTGTCGCCGCGCGGGGTGGTGCGGATCGGATCGCGAAAGAACGTCGCGACCCAGACCGTCGCTCCGACCAGCAGCCAGCCGAGGAAATGGCTGGCCATCGTGTAGACCGCGAGGGTGATGAAGGCGGCGATGACGACATATTTGCGCCCCTCCGGATGGACCGAGGGAAAGCGCCATTTGACTGTGGTCGTCGGCAGCGGCGTGTCGTGTTTGTCTAGTACGGGCATGGCGATCCCTTAGTAGCGCCAAGGATGTGGCACAACGCCGCCATTGCCTGACAATCGCGGCGGTCCTAGAGCGCGGCCAAACCAGAAACGCAGGGAAGCAATGGCCAAGATCAAGGTGAAGAACCCGATCGTCGAGCTCGACGGCGACGAGATGACCCGCATCATCTGGCAATGGATCCGGGAACGGCTGATCCAGCCGTACCTCGATGTCGACCTGCTCTATTACGACCTGTCGATCGAGAATCGCGACGCGACCGACGACAAGGTCACCGTCGAGGCCGCCAACGCGATCAAGCAGCACGGCGTCGGCGTCAAATGCGCGACGATCACCCCCGACGAGGCGCGGGTCGAGGAGTTCGGCCTCAAGAAGATGTGGAAATCGCCCAACGGGACAATCCGCAACATCCTTGGCGGAGTCGTCTTCCGCGAGCCGATCGTCATCTCCAACATCCCGCGCCTGATCCCCGGCTGGACCGACCCGATCGTCGTCGGCCGCCACGCCTTCGGCGACCAGTATAAAGCGACCGATTTCCGCGTTCCGGGCGCCGGCAAGCTGATTATCAAATGGGAAGGCACCAACGGCGAAGTGATCGAGCACGAAGTGTTCGAATTCCCGGACGCCGGCGTTGCGATGGGCATGTACAACCTCGACGCGTCGATCCGCGACTTCGCCCACGCCTGCCTCAACTACGGTCTCAACCGCGGCTGGCCGGTCTATCTTTCGACGAAAAACACCATCCTCAAGGCTTATGACGGGCGCTTCAAGGATATCTTCCAGGAGATTTACGAGAGCGAATACAAAGCAAAGTTCGAGAAAGCTGGCATCGAATATCAACACCGGCTGATCGACGACATGGTCGCATCCGCGCTCAAGTGGAGCGGCAAGTTCGTTTGGGCCTGCAAGAATTACGACGGCGACGTCCAGTCGGACCAGGTCGCGCAGGGCTTCGGCTCACTGGGTTTGATGACTTCGGTGCTGACCACGCCCGACGGCAAGACGGTCGAGGCCGAAGCGGCCCACGGCACGGTCACCCGCCACTACCGCATGCACCAGCAGGGCAAGGCGACCTCGACCAACCCGATCGCCTCGATCTTCGCCTGGACCGGCGGCCTCAAGTATCGCGGCAAGTTCGACGACACGCCCGACGTCGTGCGCTTCGCCGAAACGCTCGAGCGCGTGTGCGTCGAGACCGTCGAAGGCGGGCAGATGACCAAGGACCTCGCGATCCTCGTGGGACCCGAGCAGGCGTGGATGACGACCGAGCAGTTCTTCGAGGCGATCGTCAAGAATCTCGAAGCGGCGATGGCCTCCGGTGCGCCTCGGGAGAGCGAACCCGCTCGCGTCTGATCCCCAGGCCGATGAGGCGCCCTGGGATTCGCCGGAGCAGGGGAAAACGATCGAGCAGCCGGACGAGCAGCGGCGCATTCACGATCGCCGCACCCGGCTGAAGCAAGCGCCCGATGATCCGGTCCTGGGCGATCTTCTGCGCCGACTGGATCGCGCGCGTCGGGAAAAGCCGCCGCTGCTGGACCTTGTGGAGCAGCGGATCGACGTCCTTGCCGCGGGCCAGCGGCGCGGCGAGGATGTTCGCTGCAGCAACCGCGTCCTGGATCGCAAGGTTGATGCCGATCCCGCCGATCGGCGACATCGCATGCGCCGCGTCGCCGATCGCCAACAGGCCCGGACGGTGCCAGCAGGTCAGCCGGTCGAGCTTCACGGTCAGCAGGTGGAGGTCGCTGATGTCGTCGAGCTCGGCGAGGTCGAGCTCCGGAGCCGCCGCCGCAACTTCTTTCCGAACGAGCTCGATCCCCTGCGCTTGATATCGCTCGGCTGCGCCCTTCGGAATCAGGAAAGCGCACTGCCAATAATTGCCGCGGTCGATCATCACCAACAACCGGCCGCGCTCGACGTTGCCGCGAAGGCCGACGCGCTCGGCGCTCGACTTGGGGATGCGGAACCAGAACACGTCCATCGGCGCGCCAAGATCTTCGAGCGGCAGCATCGTGCGCACGATTGAGGCGCGCCCGTCGGCGGCGATCGTCAGCCGTGCCCGAACTTCCCTGCCGTCGGTGAGCCGGACCCCAGCGATTCGCCCCTGCTCTTCCAGGAAGCCTGCGACCGGCGCCGACACTTC
>JAZJZB010000139.1:8585-10848 GCA_040390085.1 Pseudomonadota bacterium
AAGCCTGCAAAGGCCTTGGCCTCCTCGCGCAGGAAATCGAGGAAATCCCACTGCGGCATCATCGCGATGAACGGCGCGGGCGTCTTGAGGTGGGAAAGATCGCCGATGGTCCATTGGCGGCCGGCCATTCGCAGCTCTGCCCCGGTGACCCGGTTGTGAGCGCGCTTGAGGAAGCGCTGGAGCATCCCGAGCTGATCGAGGATCTCCATGGTCGAAGGGTGAACGGTGTCGCCACGGAAATCGCGGAAGAAGTCGGCGTGCTTCTCGAACACCTGCAAATTGCATCCGGTGCGGGCGAAGAGGAGGCCAGCCATCATGCCAGCCGGCCCGCCACCGACAACGACGAGGTCGAAATCCGACGCCATGACGCCACTAGCCGCGCCGCCGCTTCCGTGACAACCCGGGCAGCGGCTGCTTAAACGCAGCCATGGCGGGCGAATTTTCGACATCCGGCTTCAGCGACGCCTTGGTAATCCTCGGCGCCGCGGGAATCGTCATCCCCGCCTTCGCGCGGATCCGCATCAGCCCGATCATCGGCTTCATCCTGATTGGAATGCTGGTCGGCCCCGCCGGGCTCGGCGCACTCAGCCTGGCGCATCCCTGGCTCCACTATGTCACCATCTCCAACCCGCACGCGATCGAGCCGTTCGCCGAGCTCGGAATCGTGCTCCTGCTCTTCTCGATCGGGCTCGAGCTGTCGTTCCGCCGGCTGTGGGGGATGCGCGCGCTGGTCTTCGGTACCGGCGCCGCGGAGTTATTCAGCTCGGCGGCGATCCTGGCAGCAGGTCTCTACTTCACTGGCGAGAGTCCCGCGGGTGCGATCGGCCTGGGCCTCGCGCTCGCGCTGTCTTCGACGGCAATTGTGATCCCGCTTGTCGGTACGCACGGCCCGGTCGGCCGGTCAGCGCTGGCGATGCTACTGTTCGAGGATCTGGCGCTGGTGCCGATCGTCTTCCTGCTCGGCGCGATGGCGCCGGCGGCCGCTGGGAATGGACTCGGCTCGCTGGTGGGCACCATGCTGATCGGTGGCTTTACCGCGGTTGCAATGCTGATCGGCGGCCGGCTGGTGTTGCCCCGGCTGTTCGCCCAGGCGGCGCGGACCAAGAGTCCCGAACTGTTCCTGTCGGCCTGCCTGCTGGTGGTGATCGTCGCCAGCCTGGTGACCTCGGCGATCGGGTTTTCGGCGGTGCTCGGCGCGCTGATCGCCGGCATCGTCATCGCCGAAACCGAATATCGCGGCCAGGTCGAAATGATCACCGCGCCCTTCCGGGGGCTCGGTCTCGGCATTTTCCTGATCACCGTCGGCATGAGCGTCGACGTCCGTACCGTCCTCGCTGAATGGCAGAGCATTTTTGCGGCGCTGGTGGGCATTTTGGTTGTGAAGGCGGCCGTGACCGCTGCGCTGCTTCGGCTTGGCGGGGCGAGAGGAGCGGTCGCGGCCGAGGTCGGCGTGCTGATGGCTTCGCCGTCCGAAACCACGCTGATCGTGCTCGGGTCGGCCACCGCCGCCCAGCTGATCAGCCGCGACAGCGCCACCTTCTGGCAAATCGTAACCGCGATCGGGCTGACGGTCACGCCGCTGCTCGCCAAGCTCGGCCGCGAGGTCGGCAGCCGGTTCGCCGGCCAGTCGATGGCCAGCCAGATGGACGCGTCGTTGGATACCGCCGCGGTCGGGCAGGTCATCATTCTCGGCTTCGGCCGGGTCGGTTGCATGGTCGCCGACATGCTCGAGACCCACGGCAAGGACTATCTGGCGATCGACAGCGACGTCGACGGCGTCGCCGCCTCGCGCAAGGACGGCTATGACGTGCTGTTCGGCGATGTTGCCCGGCCCGAGCTGATCGAGCGGCTGCGCGAGCGGAGCCCGAGCGCCTTCATCCTGACCATGGACAATCCCGTCCTTGTCAACCGCCTCGCGCGCAGCTTGCGCGCCGCCTTCGCCGATTTGCCCATCGTCGCGCGCGCCCGCGACACCAACCATGCCGCCGAGCTCTACAAGGCTGGCGTCACCGACGCTGTTCCCGAAACGCTGGAAGCTTCGCTTCAGCTCGCCGAGGCCGCGCTTGTCGATCTCGGCGTCGCAATGGGCCCGGTGATCGCCTCAATTCACGAAAAGCGCGACGCACTGCGCGCGGAGATCAAGGCCGAGGCCGAACTGGAAGAAGCGCCGCGGCTTGGCGGGCGGCGGTTGCGCGACCCGGGCTAGGCCGCGACCTTCTCCAGCGCATCGCGGACGGCGTCGAGCGCTTCCTGGGCCTTGGAA
>JAZJZB010000139.1:10858-13329 GCA_040390085.1 Pseudomonadota bacterium
CGACGGTCGCGGACGTCTTGCCGGTGTCGGAGGGCGCCTCGCGCACCTTCGCCTCCACCACGGCGTCGAGCGCTTCCTGGGCCTTGGAACCATCGGGCCCGCCGCCCTGGGCCATGTCGGCGCGGCCGCCGCCGCCCTGCCCGCCCAGCCTCGCGACCGCAGCCTTGACCAGCTCGACCGCGCTGACCTGGCCGGCGAGGTCATCAGTGACACCGACGGCGACGCTGGCACGTCCCTCGTTGACTGCGACCAGTGCGCCCACCCCCGAGCCGAGCTGCTTCTTCATGTCGTCAACGGCGGCCCGCAAGTCCTTCGGATCCAAGCCTTCGACGACCTGGCCGAGGAACTGGTGGCCGTTGACCTGCTCAGGCGCGGGCGCGTCGGATTTGGCAGCGCCGCCGCCCATCGCCAGCGCTTTCTTGGCGTCGGCCAGCTCGCGCTCGAGCCGCTTGCGCTCTTCAACCAACGCGGCGATCCGCGCCGGCACTTCGTCGGGCGCGCTTTTGAGCGTCGCCGCCGCCTCGCGTAGCCGGGCGTCGCGGTCGTTGAGCCAGTGGCGCGCGGCTTCGCCGGTCAGCGTCTCGATCCGGCGGACGCCCGAGGAAACGGCGCTTTCCGAAATGATTTTCAGCAGCTGGATGTCGCCAAGCGCCCGAACGTGGGTGCCGCCGCACAACTCGACCGAATAATCGCCTTCGTCGAGCTGGCCCATGCTGAGCACGCGCACTTCGTCGCCATATTTCTCGCCGAACAGCGCCATCGCGCCGGCATTGATCGCCTCGTCGGGCGTCATCAGCCGGGTCGTCACTGGCTCGTTCGAGCGGATCTGCGCGTTCACTTCCGCTTCGACCGCATCGATTTCCTCGCGCGTGAGCGCCTTGGGGTGCGAGAAGTCGAAGCGGAAATAATCGGGCGCGACCAGGCTGCCCTTCTGGGTGACATGGGTGCCAAGGTGGCGGCGCAGCGCGGCGTGGAGCAGGTGCGTCGCGCTGTGGTTGGCGCGGACCTGGTTGCGGCGCTCGGCGTCGACCGCCTGGTGAACGGTCTCGCCAACCGTCAGCTCGCCTGCCGCGACCTTGGTTCGCAACACGTGGAGTTTGCCGAGCAGCTTAGACGTGTCCCCAACTAAACCTTCGAAACCTTTAAGCGACGTAAGTTTTCCGGTGTCCCCAATCTGTCCACCACTCTCGCCGTAGAACGGCGTCTGGTTGAGCAGGACTTCGACCGTCTCGCCGATTTCGGCGCGTTCCACGCGCTGGCCGTCCTTGACGATCGCCAGCACCACGCCCTCGCCCTCGTCGCCAGAGTAGCCGGTGAACTCGGTCGCGCCATGTTCTTCGACCAGGTCGAACCAGATATCGTCGGACGCCTTGGCGCCCGATCCTTTCCACGCCGCGCGAGCGGCGGCCTTCTGCGCGGCCATCGACGTGTCGAAGCCCTTGCGGTCGACGTTGAGCCCGCGCGCCCGAAGCGCATCCTCGGTCAAATCGTATGGGAAACCGAACGTGTCGTAGAGCTTGAACGCAGTCTCGCCGGCGAGCGTCCCGCCTTCAGGCAGGCCGCCGGTCGCTTCGTCGAGCAGCCGAAGCCCGGTCACCAGCGTCTGGCGGAAGCGGGTTTCTTCCTGCTGCAGGGTCGCCTCGATCAGCGGCTGGGCCCGGACCAGCTCGGGGTAGGCCGCGCCCATTTCGGCGACTAGCGCCGGGACCAGCCGATACATCAGCGGCTCCTTGGCCCCGAGCAAATGGGCATGGCGCATCGCGCGGCGCATGATCCTCCGCAACACATAGCCCCTGCCCTCGTTGGCCGGCAGGACGCCGTCTGCGACAAGGAAGCCGCTGGCGCGAAGGTGGTCGGCGATCACCCGGTGGCTGGCCTGGGTCTCGCCCTCGGCCCGGGTCCTGGTCAGCTCCTCGCTGGCGTTGATCAGGGCCTTGAAGGTGTCGGTGTCGTAATTGTCGGGCACGCCCTGCATCACGGCGGCGATGCGCTCGAGACCCATTCCAGTGTCGATGCTCTTCTTGGGCAGCTCGGAAACGATCTCGTTCGCGACCTGCTCATATTGCATGAACACCAGGTTCCAGACCTCGACGAAGCGGTCGCCGTCCTCATCAGGGCTTCCCGGCGGCCCGCCCGGGATATGGTCGCCGTGGTCGTAGAAAATCTCCGAGCATGGGCCGCACGGGCCGTCGTCGCCCATCGCCCAGAAATTGTCCTTGGTCGGGATCCGGATAATCCGGCTCTCGGGCAGGCCCGAGATCTTCTTCCACAGGTCGAACGCTTCGTCGTCGGTGTGATAGACCGTCGCGGTCAGCCGGTTCGGGCTGAGCCCCCATTCGTTCGTGAGCAAATTCCACGCCAGCTCGATCGCGCGGTCCTTGAAATAATCGCCGAACGAGAAATTCCCGAGCATTTCAAAGAAGGTGTGGTGGCGCGCGGTGTAGCCGACATTGTCGAGGTCGTTGTGCTTG
>JAZJZB010000139.1:13339-16045 GCA_040390085.1 Pseudomonadota bacterium
GGGTCTCGAGCCCGGTGAACACGTTCTTGAACGGCACCATTCCGGCGTTGACGAACATCAAGGTCGGGTCGTTGTGCGGAACCAGTGGCGCCGACGGCACCCGCGCGTGGCCGTTCTTCTCGAAAAATTCGAGGAAGCCGCGGCGGATGTCGTTGGTCGAAGTCATATGAGCGGCATGTAAATGCGCTGCTGCAGTGCGGCAAGGTAAGCTCTTGGCGTTTGCCTCGCGCGGCGGCTAGGCACTGCCAATGGCGAAACGGCAAGGCTCGACAATCCCCCGGTACAAGCGACACCGGAAGCGCTCGCTGATTGGCCGAGTGGTCGGCTGGATCGTCAAGCTGGTGGTCGCCTTTTTCGTGATTTCGATCCTGTGGGTGCTCGCCTACCGTTTCGTGCCGCCGCCGATCACGCCTAACATGGTTGGCGACATGGTCGCCGGGCGCGGCGCGAACCGCGACTGGATGCCGATCAGCGAGATCGACCGCGACATGGTCCGCGCGGCAATCGCAGCCGAGGACAGCAAGTTCTGCAGCCATCGCGGCTTCGACTTCGAAGCCATTGAAGATGCGATGAAACGCAACGCTTCCGGCGGGCGCATCCACGGCGGCTCGACGATCAGCCAGCAAACCGCGAAGAATGCCTTCCTGTGGAACGGCGGCGGCTACGCCCGCAAGGGCGTCGAGGCCTGGTTCACCTTCCTGATCGAGCATCTGTGGGGCAAGCGGCGGATCATGGAGGTCTATCTCAACGTCGCGGAAACCGGGATCGGCACTTACGGAGTCAATGCCGCGTCGCAGCGCTACTTCGGTTACGATGCAAGCGCGATGAGCCCGACCGAGGCCGCGCGGATCGCGGCGATCCTGCCGCTGCCCAAGAAGCGGGGCGCGGTCGCGCCGAAGGGCTTCACCCGCCGTTACGGCAATACGATCGCGGCGCGGATCGGCCTGGTCGGCCGCGACGGGCTCGATGCCTGCGTCTATCGCGGCCAAGCAGCCCCGGTGAACAAGGTGCCGCCCACGGTTACCAAGTCGCAGCGTCCGCTGCCCGGCGAGGAATATGAGAGCCCGAAACCGTTGCCGCCCGTCGAGGATGTGACGAAGGAATTGCCGCCGGCCACCAGCGACCCGCTGACCGTGCCGGAGCAGCGGGCGCAAAACGGTGTCGAGCCCACGCGTCCGTCCGAACAGCCGCAGGTGCCCTCGAACAGCCAATAAGCAAGCGGCGAATGGTGGCTCGAACGCGCCTCGCAAGAGGAACGCGGCCACTCCCCTGACCGTTGAAACGGGCGAACTCACGCAAGGAGGAAGTCAATGGCTACGCGTACCCAAAGCCGTACCTCGAACCGCTCCACTTCAAGCCGCAGTACAAGCGGCGGAGGTGACAATCGCAGCGCTTTTTCGTGGAGCGAAGGCTCAGGCCCGATCATCGCCGCGGGCATCGCCGGGGCGGCGCTCGGATTTGCCGCCAATTACGGGCGCAAGGCCCTGATGCAGGGCATGGAGGCGGCCGCGGGCGACTGGGATGAGATCCTCGCGACCGAGCACGAGATGGCGCTCGCCATTTTCGACAAGATGCTCGCGACGGACCAGAGCCAGACGTTCAAGCGCAAGATGCTGCTGATGAAACTGACCCATGCACTCGACAAGCATGCCCACCAGGAAGAAATGGTGGTCTATCCGGCGCTGCGCGAGGCCAATGAAGCGGCCGACGCCGACCACCTCGAAAGCGAGCACGGCTACATCAAGACTTTCCTCTACGAGCTGAGCGAGATGGGACCCGACTCTCCGACCTGGCTCGAGAAGGTCCGCGAGTTCCGCAAGCTCGTGTCCGAGCATGCCCACATGGAAGAGGAAGAGGTCTTCCCGCGCTTCAAGCGGGAGTTGAGCGAGGAACAGAACGCGCGGGTCACCAGCCTCGTGAACCGCGACGGCTTCTGGATGGCATAGCGAACTTCGGCATCACGGGAGCACGAGGCCAGTCAGGAGGGTCGGGAATTTGCCGACCCTCCTTGCTATCGAACTTTCTGCCGGCGACGCCGGCGAGCGGCTGCCGCGAATTTGGTGCAGGCCGAATTAACCAAATTTAATGGGATTCTTGGCTAGCTGCCCGGAGTGGGAGGCTTGGCCATGAAATTTGCCGGCGTGATTGACCGATTCGAGAAGGCGCGGGCGCGCGTTGGCGAAGCCCTGAAGGCGCTCAGCGTCGCTTCAACCGACTGGAAGATGAATCGCAAGGTCGGCCTGACATTCGGCGCGATTGCCCTGGCGATGGTCGTGCTCGGCCTGGTGTCGGTCGGATCGCTGGTTGTCATCCGGTCGAGCGTCGGCGGCGTCACCGATCTCTCGCAAGCTAACCAGGCCCTGCTCCGCGTGCAGACCCAGGCGGTGACGGCTGAGGGGCAGCTCAAGGATTATGTGATCCGCCCGGACGACCGGTTGAGCACCGAGCTCACCAACACGCTGGGCGAGGCGCTCGATTCGCTCGACGATGCCGAAGACGGCGCGCAGGCGATGGGCGAGGCCGACACGCTCAAGTCGATGCGCACCGCCTTGCAGACAACGCAGGGATCGGCCGACAAGATTGTCGCCGCGCAGCGGACCATCAACCAGCAGGTCGGCCAGGAGCTAATGGTCCGCGGGCCGGCAATTGCTCAGACTTTAAGGTCGATAACCGAGCAGGCCCACCAAAGCGGAAATGTCGAGGCAA
>JAZJZB010000140.1:0-3977 GCA_040390085.1 Pseudomonadota bacterium
GGCCCGGCGCCGTCCTGGCTGAGGATCTCGAGCGTGTTCATCAGCGCCTGCGCGAACTGGCCGTGGAGCGTGTATTCGGCGAAGCTCTCATTCGCGTCCCAGCCGACCACGCCGGCGGTGAAAATCATCCGCCCCTTCGCGCTGATCCCGTTGGAATAGCCCTTGGGCCGCGGCCAGCCCGGCGGCTGCAGGATCTTCATGGCCTTGGCTCCCTCAGCAAATCTCGGGCGATGATCTGGCGCTGCACTTCGCTTGCGCCCTCGTAAATGCGCAGCGCGCGGATGTCGCGGTAGAGCGATTCGACCTTCACGCCCTTGGTCACGCCGGCGCCGCCGTGCATCTGCACCGCGGCGTCGATCACGCTTTGGGCGGATTCGGTTGCGTGGAGCTTGGCCATCGCCGCGGCGCGCCGGTTGGATGTCGCTCCCTCTGGCCCGCCGACATCCTGCTGCCACGCGGCGCGGGTGACGAGCAGCGACGAAGCATCGATCAGCAGCGCCATGTCGGCGAGCTTTTCCTGGGTGACCGCATTGTCGGCGAGCGTGCCGCTGCCGAACCGCCGCCCCTTGGCGAAGCCGAGCGCCTCGTCGAGCGCGCGCCGGGCGAGGCCGAGCGCCGCGGCGCCGACCGTGACGCGGAACAGGTTCAAGGTCTCCATGCCGATGCGGAAACCCTCGCCCGGCTCGCCGATGATCGCGTCGGCGGGGATTCGGACGTTGTCGTAGGTCAGACGGGCGAGCGGGTGCGGCGCGACCACCTCGATCCGCTCGGCGACGGTGACCGCCTCGGCCGGAACGATGAACGCCGACAGCCCGCGCGCGCCTTCGCCTTCACCGGTGCGCGCGAAGGTCACGTAAAAATCGGCGATCCCGCCGTTGGAAATGTAGGTCTTCTCGCCGACGATCACCCATTCGTTGCCGTCGCGCATTGCCGAGGTCGACAGGTTGGCGGCGTCCGATCCGCATTCGGGCTCGGTCATCGCGAAGGCCGCAATCGCTTCGCCGCTGGCGACGCGCGGCAGCCACTCGCGCTTTTGCTCGACTGTGCCGAACAGGCTGATCGCGCCCGAGCCGAGGCCCTGCATCGCGAAAGCGAAGTCGGCGAGCGCGCTGTGGTAGGCCAGCGTTTCGCGGGCAAGCGCGAGGCTGCGCACGTCCGGCCGCTTGTCGCCGTCGGCGACCGACAGTTTGAGGAATCCGGCAGCGCCCAGCTCCCGCACCAAGGTGCGGCATTCGCTGTCGAGGTCCTCGGCGTAGCGCCCGGTCAGATTGTCCGCGCACCATTCCTGCAGCGCGTCGGCAAGCTCGCGGTGGCGCGGCTCGAAGAAGGGCCAGCTGAGATCAGTCACCCTTGAACTCCGGGGTCCGCTTTGCAACGAACGCTTCGTAGGCGCGCTTGAAGTCGTTGGTTTCCATGCAATGCGCCTGCGCCCTGGCTTCCATGTCGAGGGCTTCGTCAATGCTCACGTGCCATTCCGCGTCGAGCTGGCGCTTGGTCACCGCGTGGGCGATCGACGGGCCCCTGGCGAGCGTTTCGGCCAGCGCATAGGCCTCGGCCATCACATCCTCGACCACGCGATTGTAAAAGCCCCAGGCAAGCCCTTCGTCGCTGCTCATGCTGCGCCCGGTGAACAGCAATTCCGCGGCGCGGCCGTGGCCGATCAGCCGCGGCAGGATCGCGCAGGCGCCCATGTCCGCGCCGCTCAGGCCGACGCGGCTGAACAGGAAAGCAGTCTTGGCGCCGGGCTGGGCGAAGCGGATGTCGCTGGCCATCGCCAGGATCGCGCCGGCCCCGGCGCACACACCCTCGACCGCGGCGACGATCGGCTGCGGGCAGCCGCGCATCGCGCGCACCAGGTCGCCGGTCATCCGCGTGAAATTGAGCAGGCCGTCGCAGTCCATCCTGGTCAGCGGCCCGATGATCTCGTGCACGTCGCCGCCGCTGCAGAAATTGCCGCCGGCGCCGCGCAGCACGACCGCCTTCACCTCGCGGGTGCGCTTCAATGCGTGGAACGTGTCGCGAAGCTCGTCATAGCTGTCGAAGGTCAGCGGGTTCTTCCGCTCGGGCCGGTTGAGGGTGACCGTCGCGACTCCGTCCTGGAACTCCCACAGGAAGTAGTGAGGCTTGAACGCTGCCGGGTCGAAGGTCACGCGCTGGTTCCCCCGTCGATGGTGACCGCAGCGCCGTTGATGTCACTGCTGAGCGGCAGGCACAGCATTGCAATGACATTGCCGATCGCCTGCGGGTCGACCAGCCGGCCGCTGGCGTTCTGGCTGGTGATGATCGAGCGCGAATCGCCTTCGCTGCGCCCGGTGATCTCGGACACGCGGGCGACCGATTGGTCGGTCATTGGCGTGTCGACATAGCCCGGGCACACCGCGTTCACCGTCAGGTTGGTCTTGGCATATTCGGCGGCGAGGCTGCGCATCAGGCCGAGCAGCCCATGCTTCGACGCCGCATAATGCGCCGCATAGGGCACGCCGCGCAGGCTCGCGACCGAGGCGACGAACACCAGCCGGCCATTGTCGCTCTTGAGCAGGTCGCCGATCGCCGCCTGGGCGCATTCGAACGCGGCGGTCAGGTTCGTCCCGATGATCCGGTCCCAGCTGTCGCGGGTCATTTTGTGGAACGGCGCGCTTTCGGCGATGCCGGCGTTGACCACCAGCAGGTCGATCGGGCCGTGTGCAGCCCGCGCCTCGTCGAACGCTGCGCGGACCCGGGCCGGGTCGGTGACATCGCACTGGATCGCGCTTGCGCCATAGCCTTCCGCCACCGCCTGCAGCGGCTCCATCCGCCGCCCGAGCAGCGACAGGCTTGCGCCGGCGGCGTTGAGATGCGCGGCAGCCGCGGCGCCGATGCCGGTTCCACCGCCGGTGATCAGCGCATGGCGACCCTTGAGCTCGCTCCCCTGCATCGCTTGAGCATTGGCCGAAGGGCCTTGGCGTGGCAAGGCGACCGCGAATCTCCTCCCCGAGATTTCTCGGGGAGGGGGACCAGCGAAGCTGGTGGAGGGGTTTCTGGTCGCAACAAAAGGCCTCTCCACCGCCTTCGGCGGTCCCCCTCCCCTGCAAATGCAGAGGAGGATGAGAGGAGACACAGATGAAGACCCGCGCCGCAGTCGCCTTCGCGCCCAAGCAGCCGCTCGAGATCGTCGAGCTCGATCTCGAGGGGCCCAAGGCCGGCGAAGTGCTGGTCGAGATCATGGCCACCGGCATCTGTCATACGGACGCCTACACCCTGGACGGGCTCGACAGCGAAGGGATCTTCCCCTCGATCCTCGGCCACGAGGGCGCCGGGATCGTGCGCGAGGTCGGGCCGGGGGTGACCAGCGTCAAAGCCGGCGATCACGTCATCCCGCTTTACACGCCCGAATGCCGCGAATGTAAGTCGTGCCTCAGCGGCAAGACCAACCTGTGCACCAAGATCCGCGCGACCCAGGGCAAGGGCGTGATGCCCGACGGCACGTCGCGCTTCAGCTACAAGGGCGAGACCATTTTCCACTACATGGGCTGCTCGACCTTCTCGAACTTCACCGTCCTGCCCGAGATCGCGGTCGCCAGGATCCGCGACGACGCCCCGTTCCAGACCAGTTGCTACATTGGCTGCGGCGTGACGACCGGAGTTGGCGCGGTGACCAAGACCGCCAGGGTCCAGGCCGGCGACAATGTCGTCGTGTTCGGCCTCGGCGGGATCGGGCTGAACGTGATCCAGGGCGCGCGGCTGGTCGGAGCCAACAGGATCGTCGGCGTCGACATCAATCCGACGCGCGAGGAATGGGGCAGGAAGTTCGGCATGACCGACTTCATCGACGCCCGGAACATGGACCGCCAGGCGATCATCGACGAGGTGCTCGCGCTGACCGATGGCGGCGCCGACTACACCTTCGACGCCACCGGCAATACCGAAGTCATGCGCACTGCCCTCGAATGCTGCCACCGCGGCTGGGGCACCAGCATCATCATCGGCGTTGCCGAGGC
>JAZJZB010000141.1:0-9380 GCA_040390085.1 Pseudomonadota bacterium
AAAGTCGATGTCCGGGTTGTTGTTCACCTGCATGCCCGAGAAGGCGAGGATGCCGGCGAGCATCAGCCCGACAAACAGGACGATCGGCGGAACCGGGTTGCGAATGCACCAGGACGAGATGTTGCGGAAATTCATACTCTAATTGCTTTCCCTGGAGCGCTTCAGCGCGTGGCTTCGCGCTTGGGGTTCACCTTCTGACCGGGGTTGAGGAACGGGCCCGCCGACAGGACGACCGCCTCATTACCGGAAATGCCGGCTGAGATGGTCACTCCGTTGTCATCGACCGAGCCGATCGTCACGTTGCGGCGCTCGACCTGATTCTTGCCGTTGATGACGTAGACGTAATTGCCCTTGTCGTCGCTCAGCACTGCGCTCTGCGGAAGGACTGGAGCGTCCATCGTCCCGGCGGTGACGCGGGCTTCGGCGAAGCCGCCGGGCCGGATGGCCGGCGTGTAAGGCACCGCGATCCGAACCGCGCCGAGGCGCGACTTGGCGTCGATCATTGGGGCGACCTGCCACACTGTGCCGGCAATGCTCGTGGTCGAGCCGACCGGGGTCACGTTCGCGGTCATTCCGACGTGGACCAGTGCGAGGTCCTGCTGCGAGAGCTGCGCCTGCATCTCCATCCGGCCGCCTTCGGCGAGGCGGAACAGTGCGCCCGAGGCGGCGCTGACGATCTGGCCGACCTCGACACTGCGGGCGAGCACCAGGCCGGACGTCGGCGCAGTGACGTTGAGCCGGCCGATTTCGGCGCGGGTCGCGGCAAGCTGGGCCAAAGCGACGCGGACCTGCGCGTTGGCGGCATCGCGGGTTGCACGCTTGGAATCGATTTCCGCCTTGGAAACGAAGCCGCGGCCCTGAAGCGAGAGGGCGCGATCGTAATTGGACTGGGCGAGCAGTGCATTGGCGCGCGCGGCGTCGACCTGCGCCGCAAGCTGCGCCGCCTGCTGGGCCTGGACCGAGCGATCGATCACCGCGAGCGTCTGGCCGGCGTTGACCCAGCGTCCGGCGTCAACCAGCACGCGGACGACCTTGCCGCCCGAACCGGCAATTCCGACCGGCTGATCGCGGCGGGCCGCAAGCGGGCCGCTTGCGGTGACGTCGCGCCCGACCTGCGTGTGGCCGGGGACGATCACCGAGACCGTGGGAATCTGGCCGGCGCCGCCGGCAGCATTCTGGGCCGCCTGGTCGGACGCTCCGCGGCCGAACACGACCGCGAGGATGAGGACCAGCAGCGCTACGCCGACCGCTGCCGCGATCACCAGCCGCCGGCGCGAGCGCGAGCGATCGACGACGACGAGCGTGTCCGACGAATGGATCGAGGATTCCCTGTTCATTATATCCTGGCCCACTTCTGGCGAATCTTTGGTGGTGACTTGTTCGGGACTGTATTATCCGAATAACTCACCACGTGCAACAGACGCCGTACGCGAGCCACCGGCTACTGCTTTTCGACTAACGGTGGCACTACAGTCGCAAGCGCGCGTTGGCACGCGGCAAGTGAAGGCCGGTTGAACGGCCCGAGAAGGGAGAAAGGGGTAGCAATGGAACATTATGGGATCATCGGCTGGATCGTAATTGGCGGCCTCGCCGGCGCAATCGCAAAGCTGCTGATGCCCGGGCGCGACCCCGGCGGATGCATCATCACGGTGCTGCTCGGGATTGCCGGTGCGCTGGTCGCTGGTTGGCTCGGGCGGGCAATCGGCTGGTATGGCTCGAACGACCAAGGCGCGGGCTTTATCGCGGCCATCGTTGGCGCGTTCCTGCTGTTGCTGATCTACCGCCTGGTGGCCGGACGGCGCGCCTAGCCGCGGCGGCGTTCAGCAATCAGCCATGGCGTTCCGGCGACCGTTGCCGGCATGAAACAAGCCATGAGGGGAATAGAATGAGGAACGCCGTGATCCCGGCGCTGCTGCTCGCCGCCGCAGCGCTTCCGACCGCCGCCGCGGCGCAGCAGTCGACCATCAACCAGACCGTCGCCGGCACCAGGCTCGACATCAACGCCACCGGTGAGGTGATCCGAGTGCCCGACGTCGCGGTCATCTCGGCCGGGGTCGTGTCGAGATCGTCGACCGCAAGCGGCGCGCTGCAGGATACGGCGAACAAGATGGACAAGATCCTTGCCGCGTTGAAGCGCGCCGGCGTCGAGGAGCGGGACATTCAGACCAGCTCGGTCGGCCTCAACCCTGAATATCGCTATCCCGAGAACCAGGCGCCGCAGCTGGTCGGTTACACGGCGTCCAACACGGTGACGATCCGCTTCCGCGACATCCGCAACTCGGGCAAGATCCTCGACGCGCTGGTGGCCCAGGGCTCCAACCAGATCAGCGGGCCGAACCTGGTCATCGACAAGCCCGAGGCCGCGCTCGACGAAGCGCGGGCGAGAGCCGTCGCAATCGGCCGTGCCCGCGCCGACCTCTATGCCCGGGCGCTCGGAATGCGCGTGGTGCGCGTGGTGTCGGTCAATGAAAGCGGCGGAAGCTATCCGGTCCCGCCGCCGATGCCGATGTATGCACGCGCGGAAATGGCGCAGGCGGCCGATTCCAAGATCGTGCCGGGCGAGCAAAAGCTGCAGGCCAACCTGGCGATGACCTTCGAGCTCCAGTAGCGGCAAAGAAGAAGGCCGCCCGGCGAGCGCCGAGCGGCCTTCGAATTCAGCTTCGGTGCCGACCTAGCGGACGGACCCTCTGCGGATCAGATTGACGATCGCGAGCAGGATGACCGCGCCGATCAACGAATAAAGAAAAGTCTCGATCGAGATGCCGTTGTTGAGCGACGATCCGCCGCCGAACAACAGGCCGGCGATGACCGCGCCGACGATTCCGACGACGATGTTGAGGATAATGCCCTGCTGGGCGTCGGTCCGCATGATCAGGCTCGCGAGCCAGCCGCAAATGCCGCCGACGATCAACCAGATGATAATTCCCATCAGCTCTCCCTCCTGTTCTTGGCCGCCCTTGGCGGGCGCGCCGTTCCGGCACCACAGACGCGTGATGCGCCGCGATTGTTCCGGAATTGGAAGGGTTCGTCCAGAAATTTGGTTAATAAACGGCGGTAACCCGCCAATCGCGCAGCGCGCTGGCTAGTCGCCGGCGCGGCAGCGCTCAGTAGCGTTGCTGGCGCTCGTACTGGTCGCGATATTGCTTGATTCGGGTCACTCGCAGGCCGGGCATCCCGCTGCGGTCGACCGCGCGCTGCCAGCTGGTGAACTCCTCGAGGCTCAGCGTGTAGCGCTTGCACGCTTCATCGACGCTCAGCAGGCCGCCGGCGACCGCCGCGACCACCTCGGCCTTGCGGCGGACGACCCAGCGGGTCGTGCTCGGCGGCGGAAGGCTGTCGAGCGTCAGCGGCTCGCCTAGAGGTCCGATGACCTGCGCCGGACGAATCTTCTGGTTCTCGAGCATTTTCCGTCACACCTGCTTAATCAGTTGCTGTGGTCACGGCTTAATCCGCCGCCATTGAAGATATTGTGAAACGCGCTGGTTAACACCGCCGTCAGTCTCCCTTACCCTCGGTTAACCCTGTCGCGCCTTCAGCGAAGGCGCCGCCGAGCATCTTGACGGCTTCGCGCCAGCCGTCGCTTCCCGATAGGTAACAGGCGATTGCATCCTCTCGCGACTTGCGCCCTCCCTCCGTGCCGTTCCCGAGCAGCATCAGCAGCTCGTTGAGGCTGAGCGGCGCTTCAGCAGACCCGCGAAAGTCGCCTTCGTGACGCGCCAACATTGCCCCCTTCACTGCCTCTCCTGCAGCCGGTCTAGTCGCGAGGAGTGAAATTCGGGTAAAGAGCGCCGCAAGAGACCCTCCGATGTGGATTGATTTTCAGCTTGGCCGTCCCGTCGACGGTGCCCGGATCGTCGTCGCCATGTCCGGCGGCGTCGACAGCTCGGTCACGGCCGCGCTCGCGGCGCGCACCGGCGCGGAGGTGATCGGCGTGACCCTCCAGCTCTACGATCATGGCGAAACGGTGCGCCGCCCGGGCGCCTGCTGTGCCGGGCAGGACATCTACGACGCCAAGCAGGTCGCCGACCGACTCGGCATCGCCCATTATGTGCTCGATTATGCGAGCCGCTTCCGCGGCGACGTGATCGACCGCTTCGTCGACGAATATGCGCAAGGCCGCACCCCGGTGCCGTGCGCGAGCTGCAACCAAAGCGTGAAGTTCGTCGACCTCGTCGCCTTCGCCCGCGAGCTCGGCGCGGATTGCCTGGCAACCGGCCATTACGTGCGCCGAATCGTCACTGGCGAGCGCGCCGAGCTTCACAAGGGCGCCGACCAGCGGCGCGACCAGAGCTATTTCCTTTACGGCACGACTCGCGAGCAGCTCGAGTTTCTCCGCTTTCCACTGGGTGACCTGCCCAAGCACGAGGTCCGGCGGATCGCTGCGGAAATCGGGTTGGAAGTCGCGGCGAAGCCGGACAGCCAGGACATCTGCTTCGTCCCCGACGGCGATTATGCCGGGCTGGTCAAAAAGCTGCGGCCGGAGACTGAAGCGCCGGGCGACATCGTCGACCTGGCCGGCCGGGTGCTCGGCCGCCATCGCGGAGTGGTCCATTTCACCGTCGGCCAGCGCCGCGGAATCGACATTGGCGGCCAGAAGGAGCCGCTGTACGTGGTCCGGATCGAGCCGGAGCAGGCGCGCGTGGTCGTTGGGCCGCGTCGGGCGCTGGCGGTCGAAGCAATGCGCGTCGCCGACTGGAATTGGCTCGGCGAAGATCAGCGCGGGGTCGGCGTGAAGGTGCGCTCGCTCGCGCCCGCGGCTCCGGCGACGATCGACGGCGACTGGGTGCGCTTTGGCCAGGCCGAATATGGCGTTGCGCCGGGGCAGGCGGCGGTCGTCTACGAGGGCACGCGTCTGCTTGGCGGCGGATGGATCGCCGAGACGACATCGGCGGCGCAGAGCGTGGTCGATGCCGCTGCCGCATAGCGCCGGCGTTCTTCTTTACCGGCGGCGAGACGGCGAGACCGAGGTCCTGCTGGTCAGGCCCGGCGGCCCGTTCTGGCGCAACAAGGACGTCGGCGCGTGGATGATTCCAAAGGGCGGGGTTGAGCCGGGCGAAGCCTCGGCCGAGGCCGCGCTGCGCGAATTCGAGGAAGAGACGGGCACCAGCCTGTGCGGAACGCCGATCCCTCTGGCGACGGTTCGCCAGTCGGGCGGCAAGACCGTTGATGCATTCGCGCTCGAGGGCGACCTGGACTGCGCGTCGCTGCGGTCGAACGAGTTCGAGATGGAATGGCCGCCCAGAAGCGGCCGGCGCGCGCGGTTTCCAGAGATCGCGGAAGCGCGGTGGATGAACTTCAGCCAGGCGCGCGAATTGATGCTCCCAAGCCAGCTTCCGCTGCTCGATGCGCTGGCACAAAAATTGGATGGAGGCTGCTGATGCTTCTGCTGCTTGCCGCGCTCGCGCTTCAGCCGGCGGCTGCGCCCACCGGGTGGGGGGCGCCTGCCCCTGCCCCGACCAAGGCCTGGCCGACGCGCGAAGGCGATGTCCTGCTCCGCAATTTCCGCTTCCGCTCGGGCGAGGTGCTGCCGGAGCTTCGCGTGCATTATACGACCTTGGGGAGCCCCCACCGCGATGCCCGTGGGCAGATCGACAATGCGGTGATGGTGCTTCACGGCACCGGCGGCGACGGCAAGCAGTTCCTGCGTCCGCAATTCGCCGATGAGCTTTATGGGCCCGGCCAGCCGCTCGATATTCGCCGGTACTGGATCATCCTTCCCGACAATGTGGGTCATGGGAAGTCGTCCAGGCCGTCCGATGGGCTCAGGGTGAAATTCCCGAGGTATGACTATGACGACATGGTCGAGGCGCAGCGGCGAATGCTCGAGGGCCTTGGCGTGGCCCACCTGCGGCTGATCATGGGCACGTCGATGGGCTGCATGCACGCCTTCGTCTGGGGTGAGACCCATCCGGACTTCATGAGCGCGCTGATGCCGATGGCGTGCGAGCCGGTCGAGATCGCCGGGCTTAACCGCATGTGGCGTCAGCTCGCGATCGATGGGATCGAGGCCGATCCCGCGTGGAAAGCCGGCAATTACAAAAATCAGCCGCTGACCGGACTGAGGTCGGCCGAAAATCTATTGTTCGTCGCGGGCTCCGCGCCGCTTTATTACCAGGCCCAATATCCGACCCGGGCGGTTGCAAGCGCTTATGCCGAGGAGCGGGTCGCGAGCGGGATCAAGGAGCTCGACGCCAACGACCTCATCTACCAGCTGGATTCGTCGCGCAACTACAATCCGTGGCCGAAGCTGGAGGCGATCCGGGTCCCGCTGATGTGGGTCAATTCGGCGGACGATTTCATCAACGCGCGTAACTTGCCATTTCCCAAGGCGGCGCTGAAGCGGATGCCTACCGCCCGTTTCCGGCTGATCCCCGAAAGCGTGGAAACGCGCGGCCACGGCACCCACACCTGGGCGAAATTCTGGAAAGCCGACCTTATTTCGCTGCTGGCTCGGTCGGAGCCGGCACGTCGTAAGCCGAGACATGGTTCACGGTGATCAGCCAATTGCCGCGAAATTTGCGGAGCAGCCGCGTGTTCACGCCTTCGGTGACCCATTGGCCGCGCTCCAGCCGATATTGACCGATCAGCATAGCGGCGTCGGGCGCGAGCAGGTCGACCTTCATGTTGTAGAAGTGGAGATGGCCGCGCCGTTCCGGTGAACCGCCATAGTCGCGGACGTAATGGTCAAGCGTGCCCTGCCAGCCGTCCTGGAACTTGCCGCCGGAGACAAACACGACGTCGGGGTTCTTGAATCCGGCCATGTAACCGCGAAAGTCGCCACGGTTCCAGGCGTTCTCCATGCGGGCAACCACCGAGAGGATGGCCGAGCGTTCCGATCGAGGTGAGGCAAGCGCCGGTTGCGCGAGAAAAACGAGCGGGATCAGCGCGGCGAGCAGCTTCACAGCTGGAACTGGCCGACGATCACGGTGTGGCAGCGGCCGCCGAGCAAGACCCGCTCGCCGGCCAGCTTGCAGTGGAGCACGCCGGTGCGCGCGCTCGCCTGGACCGCGACAAATTCGGTGCGGCCGAGGCGCTGCGCCCAGTAGGGCACAAGCGCGGCATGGGCGGAGCCGGTGACCGGGTCCTCGTCGATTCCGAGATAGGGCACGAACACCCGGCTGGCGATGTCGTGGAGATCGCCGCGCGCGGTGACGACCGGCATCCGGTGAATCGCCTTTAGCGCGGCGAAATCGGGCCTGACCGCGCGCAGGGCTGCCTCGTCAGCGACCTCGATGATCGCGGCGTCATTATAGCCGTCGGCAAGCCAGATCGGGCTGTCGGGCAGGCCGAGCGCCGCGCACAGGTCGGGCTCGCGGACCTCGCTGAGCTGCGCCGCCCGCATGTCGAGCTCGAGAATATTGTCGCGGCGGCTGACGATCAGCGTTCCGGATTTGGTTGCGAAACGCACCGACTCGCCAGTCATCAAGATGTGCCCCGAGGCGAGCGTCGCATGGCCGCACAGGTCGACCTCGCTGGTCGGCGTGAACCAGCGCAAGTCGAAGTCGGCATCGCCGCTTTCGCTCGGCACCGTGAAGGCGGTTTCGCTGAGGTTATTCTCGGCGGCGATGGCCTGCATCAACGCCTCGTCCAGCCAGCGCTCGAGCGGCATCACCGCGGCCGGATTGCCGGTCAGCGGGCCGTCGGCGAAGGCGTCGACCTGGAAGAAGGGGAGGCTGGTCATTTGGCCTGCTCCGTAATTTCCTGCGGCAGCAGGGTCTCGCGGTCGGTCTGCCCTTCGGGATCGACGTGGATCAGGATCTCGGTGCCGGGAAAGCGCGCCTGAAGCGCTTCCTCGGCGCGGTCGAGGCGATCGTGCGCCTCCTGAACGGTCCATTCGGCCGGCACCCAGACGTGGAACTGGACGAAGCGAAGCGTGCCGCTCTTGCGCGTGCGGAGATCGTGAAGACCCTGGAGCTCGGGATGAGCGGCGGCTGCCGCGAGGAATTCCTGGCGCTCTTCCTCGGGCCACTCGCGGTCCATCAATTGGTGGACGGACTCGCCCGACGCGCGCCAGGCGCCCCACATCAGCCACAGCGCGATCGCGACCCCGAACACCGCGTCGGCGCCGGCGATGTGCAACGCCTGCTCCAGCACCAGCGCGACGATCACCGCCGCGTTGAGCATCAGGTCCGACTTATAGTGGACGTTGTCGGTCTTGATCGCGACCGATCCGGTGCGGGCGATCACCCGGCGCTGGTACCACAGGAGGAGGAAGGTCAAGCCGATGGCGACAACGGATACGGCGATCCCGTCGCCCATCGCCCGGGTCTGCGCGCCATTGACCAGCCGGTCGACCGCGCGCCAGCCGATGGCGATCGCGGAGATGGTGATCAGCACGACCTGGGCCAGCGCAACCAGTGCCTCCGCCTTGCCGTGGCCGAAGCGGTGGTCGAGGTCGGCGGGGATTGCGGCGATCCGCACGCCGACCAGGGTGGTGAGGCTTGCGATCACGTCGAGGCCGGTGTCGGCAAGCGAGCCGAGCATCGCGGTCGAGCCGGTCCGATAGGCTGCCCAGCTTTTGGCGACGAGCAGGAACAGCGCGAGCGTGACGCTGGCCAGCGCTGCGCGGGTCGAGTGGACCGAATGCTCGGCTGCGGTCTTGGCAGTGGTCACGGGTAGAGCAACTGCTCGATCCAGGCGTTGCCGGAACGCGTGAACAGCCGGCGTTCGTGCAGCCGGTGGGGGCGGTCGAGCCAGAATTCGATGCGGTCGGGGACCACCCGATAGCCGCCCCAATGCGGCGGCCGCGGCACGTCTTTCCCCTCGTAGCGCCGTCTCACTTCCTCGAAGCGGGCTTCAAAGCTTTCGCGGCTGTCGAGCGGTCGCGACTGGTCGGATGCCCAGGCGCCGAGCTGCGAATCCCGCGCCCGGCTCGCGAAATACGCGTCGGCGTCCTCAGCGGGCACACGCTCGACCGAGCCTTCGATGCGGACCTGTCGGCGAAGCGATTTCCAGTGAAACAGCAAGGCTGCGTGGCCAGTGGCGGCCAGCTCTGCGCCCTTTCGGCTCTGTTCGTTGGTGTAGAAGACGAAGCCTTCGGGGCCGTGGCCCTTCAGCAGCACCATGCGCGCTGACGGGCGACCGTTCGGATCGACGGTGGCGAGTGCCATCGCCTCTGGGTCGTTGGGCTCGCTCGAACGCGCCTCGGCGAACCAGGTATCGAACAAAGCGAAAGGGTCGTCGGCCATGTGCAAGGCGCTGTAAGCTTGGCGCTGCGCAATCGGCAACCCATCTGGTCAGCGCGAAATCCTTACGGCATGGGAGGACTATGGCACTCGATCTCTACCAACGTCTCGGCCTGAAGCGCGGCGCGAGCGAGGCGGAGATCAAGAAGGCGTATCGAAGCCTCGCCAAGCAGCTTCATCCCGACCGCAACAAGG
>JAZJZB010000142.1:0-4057 GCA_040390085.1 Pseudomonadota bacterium
GATCGACGCCCGCGCCCGCTACAAGGACCTGTTCGAAAAGAAGCACGGCATCCGGCTCGGCTTCATGGGCTTCTTCGTGAAGGCCTGCGCGCTCGCCGCCAAGGACGTCCCGTCGGTCAACGCCAGCCTCGATGGGGAGGAGATCGTCTACCACGATTATCTCGACGTCTCGGTCGCGGTGTCGGCGCCCAAGGGCCTGGTCGTTCCGGTCGTCCGCGATGCCGACCGCCTGACCTTCGCCGAGATCGAGAAGACCATCGCCGACTATGGCAAGCGCGCCAAGGACGGCACGCTGACCATGGAGGAGATGCAGGGCGGCACCTTCACCATCTCCAACGGCGGCGTGTTCGGCTCGCTCTTGTCGACCCCGATCATCAACCCGCCGCAGTCGGCAGTGCTTGGAATGCACCGGATCGAGGAGCGCGCCGTGGTCAAGGACGGGCAGATCGTCGCGCGACCGATGATGTATCTCGCATTGAGCTACGACCATCGGATCATCGACGGCCGCGAGGCGGTGACGTTCCTGGTCCGCGTCAAGGAAGCGATCGAGGACCCGACCCGGCTGCTGATCGACCTTTGATGGGCGCAGCAGAGCGCATTCTAAATGTCTGGCCGGCATTCGTAGCGCTCGGGTTTTTCTTTGGCGTCGCTCTCTGGTGGACACGTGACTTAAAGCCACTTGGAAGCATGCTGCTGAGGGAGCGGCGATACGTTCGCTTGGTTCTCATCACAGTAATGAGTGCGGCGGGGTTCCTGTTGTTCATGGCTGCGGCCACGTGGCTAACATTCTGAGGATTGGTGTGTTGAATGGCTGATTACGATTTCGACTTGCTGGTGATCGGCGCCGGTCCCGGCGGCTATGTCGCCGCGATCCGCGCTGCGCAGCTCGGCCTGAAGACCGCGTGCGCGGAGAGCCGCGAGACGCTTGGCGGCACTTGCCTCAACGTCGGCTGCATCCCGTCCAAGGCGCTGCTGCACGCGTCCGAGCTGTACGAGGAAGCCGCCGACGGGGCACTCGCCAAATGGGGTGTGAAAGCCAATGGCATCGAGCTCGACCTCGAGGCGATGCACGGTACCCGCAAGGAAGCGGTCACCGGGCTCACGCAAGGCATCGCGTTCCTGTTCAAGAAGAACAAGGTCGAATGGCTGAAGGGCCAGGCCAGCTTCGTCAGCGCGGACAGCGTCAAGGTCGGCGACCGCACCGTGCGCGCGAAGAACATCGTCATCGCCACCGGATCGTCGGTGACGCCCTTGCCGGGCATCACGATTGACCAGGAACGGATCGTCGATTCCACCGGCGCGCTGGAACTTGCGCAGGTGCCCAAGCGGATGGTCGTGATCGGCGGCGGTGTGATCGGGCTCGAGCTCGGGTCGGTGTGGCGCCGGCTCGGCTCGCAAGTCACCGTCGTCGAATTCCTCGACCAGATCCTCCCCGGCTTCGACGGCGACGTGCGCAAGGAAGCCAACAAGATCTTCAAGAAGCAGGGCTTCGAGTTCCGCCTGTCGACCAAGGTCACCAAGGCCGATCGCAAGGGCGACACGGTGACGCTGACGGTCGAGCCGGCCGCCGGCGGTGCCGCCGAGACGATCGACGCCGACGTGGTCCTCGTGTCGATCGGCCGCAAGCCGAACACCGAAGGCCTCGGCCTCGACAAGGCCGGGCTTCAGGTCAACCGGCGCGGCCAGATTGAGACCGACCACGATTTCCGCACGTCAGTCCCAGGCGTGTGGGCGATTGGCGACGTCATCCCGGGTCCGATGCTTGCGCACAAGGCTGAGGACGAAGGCATAGCGGTCGCCGAGAATATCGCCGGCCTCACCGGAATCGTGAACCACGATGTGATCCCAAGCGTCGTCTACACCATGCCGGAGATCGCCGGCGTTGGATTGACCGAGGAACAGGCCAGGGAGCACGGCGAGGTCAAAATCGGCAAATTCCCGATGCTCGCCAACAGCCGCGCCAAGACCAACCGGGAGACCGACGGTTTCGTCAAGGTCGTCGCCGACGCCAAGACCGACCGCGTGCTCGGCGTGTGGATGATCGCCTCGGTCGCCGGCACGATGATCGCCCAGGCCGCGCAGGCGATGGAGTTCGGCGCGACCTCCGAGGACATTGCCTACACCTGCCACGCCCACCCGACGCACAGCGAAGCGCTCAAGGAAGCCGCGATGGCGGTAACCGGCAAGCCCATCCACATCTAGGAAGTCTCCCTCCAATGCTGACACGCTCACGCCTGCGCCGCTGGCACGTCTGGCTCGGCTGGATCGTCGCCTTGCCGATCCTGTTCTGGACAGTGTCGGGGGTCATCATGGTGATCCGCCCGATCGAGGTGGTTCGCGGGGCGGACCTGTTGCGCGATGCGCCGCCGGTGCAGCTGAGCTCCCCGGCGATTCCTCCGCGGGTGGTTGGCCGTCCGCTCACCTCGATGGCCCTTGCAGGCACCGCCGCGGGCCCCCGCTGGGTGATCAAGTTCACGGACGGCGGTACGCGGCTGGCCGATCCGGCCACTGGCCGCCTGCTGCCTCCGCTAAGCGCGAATGACGCGGTGCGCGAGGTGAGCGCGCGCTACACCGGAACGGCGAAGGTGAAGTCGGTGACCGCTACCGACCCGGCCAATCCGCCGCTCGATCTGCGGCGTCCGATCGCGACGTGGAAGGTGACGATGTCCGATTCCACGAATTTCTACGTCGATTCGGGCTCGGGGGAGATCGTCGCGCGGCGAACCGGCTGGTGGCGCTTCTACGACTTCATGTTCGGGCTGCACATCATGGACCTGAAGACGCGCGAGGACACCAGCAACCCGCTGGTAATCGGTTTCGGCATCGCGGCGCTGGTCATGAGCATGCTCGCGCTCGTCCTGCTGCCGATGACCATCAACCGCCGCAGGCGGAAGCCGATTCGTGAGCGCTGAACGCCTGCTCGAACGGCAACGGTTCCGCCGGCGCCACGGTCCGCGGGGCGAGGTTCTTCTGCCACAAGCCAACGCTGGTCCACTCGCCGAGCTTGAAGCCGACGCCGTGGTAAGTGCCGGAGGGCGTGAAGCCGAGCTTCTCGTGCAGCGCGACGCTGGCGTCGTTCGGCAGGGCGATGGCGCCGATAGCCGTAACGAACCCCTGGCGCGTGAGAAGTCCGATCATCTCGGACAGGAGCCGACGACCGAGTCCGCGGCGGTGAGCCTGCTGCGCGAGGTAAATGCCGGTCTCGACGGTCCAGCGGTAAGCCGGGCGCCGGTGATAGGGCGAGCTCGCCGCATAGCCGAGCACGTTTCCAGCGTCCTCAACCAGCAGCCACGGGTGCAGCGGGCTGCGCATGCGCGCGGCCATCTCCTCGGCATCAGGCGGCCGCTCCTCGAAGCTGATTCGGCTGTGCTCGACATACGGCCGGTAAATGCCCGCCAGCGCGGGCGCGTCCGCGGCTGTCGCGAGGCGGATCAGGACAGCCACGCCTTGATCAGCCCGAGCAGGCCGAGGTCGCGCCGCTCGACCCGCGCCGGGGCAACCGGCGGGCATTCCAGGCAGCGCGCCTGGATGCTCGGTCCCGACACGATCGAGCGCACTTCGGCGATCATTGCGGCAAGCTGCTGCTGCGGCTGCCGCGCGAGCGTTGCGAAGGCGTCGGCCGGGGCCGCGCTGTCGTCGCTGTCGCCGCCCGCGAGCGCATTGATCAACTGGTCGCGGAAGCTGCGCTGCTGGTCGAGGTAGCGGACGCCGCGCTGAGCGCCGAGTCCGGCCAGCTGGGCCGCCTTGGCAATCGCTTCGCTCATCCCGCCGAAGCCGTCGACCAGGCCGATCTGGTGCGCGGTCCCGCCGTCCCACACGCGGCCCTGGGCGATCTGGTCGACCTGTTGCGGAGTCTTGTGGCGCGCGGCTGCGACGATGCCGAGGAAACGGCCGTACATCGACTCGACGCCGGTCTGGATGAGGACGTTGGCTTCGGGCGAGGGGCCCTTGAGCAGGTCGGGCTCGCCCGACAATGGCGTGGTCTTCACCCCGTCCGCGCCGATCCCGAGCTTTTGCAGCGTGCCCTGGAAGCTCGGCAGCACTCCGAATACCCCGA
>JAZJZB010000143.1:0-1134 GCA_040390085.1 Pseudomonadota bacterium
GGCCTATGTCACGCTGACCATCGACCATCGCGTGGTCGACGGCCACCAGACCAACGCCTGGCTGACCCGGTTCGTCGAAGTGCTGGAGAGCTGGCCCGCCGCCTAGAACCAGTGCAGGGCGCGCGCGATTCCGTAGAGGCTCGTGATCGTCAACAGCGTGCCGACCAGGACCAATAGCGGCTTCGGCGCAATCCTCTTGACCAGCCATGCCCCGACGGGAGCGGCAACAATCCCGCCGATCAGCAGTCCGAGGGTCGCGACCGTAAAGGCGGCCCAGCCAAGGGCAGCGATGAAGGTGAGTGCGGAGGTCAGGGTCACCAGGAATTCTGCCGTGTTCACGGTGCCAATCGTCTTTCGCGGCTCGGCGCCCTGCACGAGCAGGTTGCCAGTGACGACCGGTCCCCATCCGCCGCCGCCGGCGGCGTCAAGGAAACCGCCGACAAGCCCGAGCGGCTCAATGATTCGCGGCGGCTTGTGGTGGGGCGGATAACGAACGCCGCGCCAGACGAGGAACGCGCCGATCGCCGTCAGGTAGGCCAGCACGAACGGCTTGGCCGTGGCGGCATCGATATGGGTCAGGACATAAGCGCCGGCAGCCGCGCCGATCATTCCGGGGAGCGTGAGACGCGCGAGCAGCTTCCAGTCGACATTGCGGTGCGCGATGTGGCTGATGCCCGAAACGCAGGTCGTGAACGACTCAACGGTGTGCACGCCGGCCGACGCCGCGGCCGGCGTGACGCCGAGGCTGATCAGGAGGACATTGGATATGACTCCGAACGCCATTCCCAGCGAGCCGTCGACGAGCTGAGCGGCGAAACCGACGCCGATGAACGGCAGGACATCGACGAACGTGAAATCCATTTGCCCCCCTTTTTCGTGGTCAGGACTAATCCCTAGTTATAGACTAGACAATAGCCAGTTTGGCACTTCGACGCTCACTCGATCCAGCTCACCGCCTAGACCTCCAGCAGCGCGTAAGGCCGCCCGAACTTCTCGCGGCAGACGAATTGCGCGACATTGTAGACCGGCGTCCCGCGCGGGGTCCGGCCTTCGTAGGTGCCGTGATGGGCGTGGCCGTGGACCACCGCCCGCACATGGTCGAAGCGGTCGATCGCGTCGGCGAGCCGCGCCGAT
>JAZJZB010000143.1:1144-2493 GCA_040390085.1 Pseudomonadota bacterium
CCGATCCCAAATATTGGAAGATCGCCGCCGGCTCGCCCTCGAGCGTTTCCTGGGTCGGCGAATAATGCAGCACCGCGACGCTGCGCTCGGTGCGCAGCGAACGCAGCGCATTCTCAAGCTTGCGTGCCTCATTCATCGCTTCGTCGACGAACGCCTTGACGATCGGCTCGCCGAACGGCGCGAGTTCGCCGCGGCCAAAGCCGCCGAGGAAGCCTTTGACCCCGGCAAAGCCGACTCCGTCGATCTCGATCGCCTGCTCGTCGAGGAGGGTCATGCCCGCGCCGTGGAGGATGTCGGCAACCACCTCGGGCTGGCCACACTCATAATCGTGGTTGCCGAGCACTCCGAGCACGGGGATGGTGCAGGTGCGCAGGTCCTCGGCCAGGATCTCGGCTTCGCTGGTCTTGCCGAAATTGGTGAGGTCGCCGCACAGCAAGAGCACGTCCGCCTTGCTGGCGATCTCGGTGAACAAATCGCGGTAGGGCGCGACATTGTCTTCCTGGACGTGAAGGTCTCCGATCGCTGCTACCCGCAGCGTCCCGCTGTCAGTCGCCATATTGCTCTTCGAGATTGCCGACTGCGTCGGAGAAGCCCCAGCGGTCAACGTCCACTGCATAGTCGCGCGGGGAGAAGATCCGGCCGCGGCAGACCTTCTTGCCCGGACCTTTCATTTCGGCCTGGTCATGCAGCCGTTCGAGCAGTTCCTCGATCAACCAGCGCGGAACGAGGTGGCGCTCGCTCGGATAGACGAAGCGGAAGTTCAGCAGTGCGATGAGCAGCACTTCCCAATAGAGCTCCATGTGGCTCAGCAGCTGGCGCCAGTCGATCTCATCGCTCTTCTTGAGGATCATGTGCGCGACGTCCGCGCCGTCGTAGCGGTGATGATCCTGGACGAAGATCTTGGACCAGATGAATTGCGTCGGCGGGACCAGCCTCACGGTGGCGCCGAACAGCTTGGCTTCCGGCGCGCCGACGAACCAATCGTCGGTCACGTGGGTGGTCACTGTCGGCATGTTGGTGATGACGTCGACGAACAATTCCCCGCGCGTGATGCGGTAAAGCCAGCGTTCGTCGACGATCTCCACGTCGAAGCCATGCTCCTTGAAATAATGGAGCATTTTGAGCGCGTCGCCGGCCTTGGCGAAGACGTCGACATCCTTGGTCGGCCGGTCGATGCCCGTGTAGCTAGCGAGCGCGTAGGTGCCGGATACCAGGAACGGGATCCCCGACTTGGCCATCAGCTGCAGAACTTCGCAATAGAAGGCTTCCGCCGCCGG
This sequence comes from Pseudomonadota bacterium, assembly GCA_040390085.1. GTDB lineage: Bacteria > Pseudomonadota > Alphaproteobacteria > Sphingomonadales > Sphingomonadaceae > Sphingomicrobium. Next base: position 2,422 of record JAZJZB010000143.1, read on the forward strand.
GGGCGGCTGGATCAGCGTGCCATTGGGTTTTGAAGCGAGCTGCGCGTCCATGCGCCGCCTCAACGGGATGGG
>JAZJZB010000143.1:2503-5997 GCA_040390085.1 Pseudomonadota bacterium
CGCTTACTGTAGCTCGCCCGACGGTGACTGGCGCAACTTCATCGCGAGGGCGGCGCAGTCGGTCGCCTCGCGGCAGGCCACGAACAGCGTGTCGTCGCCGCAGATCGTTCCGACGATTTCGGGCAGGTTCGACTGGTCCAGCGCGACTCCGATCAGGTGCGCGGAGCCTGGCGGGGTCTTGATGATGACCAGATTGCCCGCAGTTTCGATGGAGCGGACCCAGTCGCTCAACACCGCGGCCAGGCGCGGACCGCCTTGTGCCGGGACCTGGTCGGGAAGTGCATAACCGAGGTGGCCTGCGCGGCGCACTTTGACCGCCCCGATCTGCTCGAGATCGCGCGAGATGGTCGCCTGGGTGACCGCGAAGCCGCGATCGGCAAGGCGCTCGGCAAGCTCTTCCTGGCTTGCCGGGGCTCCACTGCGGATCAGCTCGGCGATCGCGCGCTGCCGTCGCTCTTTATATTCGCTCATACGTATTTTTATGCACGTACTTGCATAATAATGCAATCCGGTGAATAGGAGCCGCCCCATGATTCGGACGGCCATCCTTGGAGCCTCTGGCTATGTCGGCGGCGAGCTGCTGCGGTTGATCGCCGCGCATCCGCAGCTCGCGCCCGCGAAAATGTTCGGCGACAGCAAGGCCGGGCAGCTGCTCGGCGCGGTCCACCCGCATCTTGCCGCAGCTTATCCCGAAGCAGCGATCGAGCGGTTCGAGGACGGCGCACTCGATGGCGTGGATCTGATCTTCGCGGCCCTGCCGCACGGCCACAGCCAGAAGCTCGCAGCCGGAATCCTTGATAAGGGCATCCCATTCGTCGATCTCGGTGCTGATTTCCGGCTCGACGATGCGGCCACCTATGAGCAGTGGTACGGCCACGCGCATCAAGTGCCGGAACTCCTCGGCAGCTTCGTCTACGGCATTCCCGAACTCCACCGCGACGCGATCAAGTCAGCGAAGGCGGTTGCCGCCGCCGGTTGCTACGCGACGGCGGCGATCCTCGCGCTGAAGCCCCTCGTCGATGCGGGGCTGGTCAAGGCGGAGAGCCTCATCGTTGACGCCGCCTCTGGAGTCAGCGGCGCGGGGCGGGAAGCCAAGGAAGCGACCGGCTTCAGCTCGGTGGACGGAAGCTTCGCCGCCTATGGCTTGCTCACCCACCGCCACACGGCCGAAATGGAAATGGCGCTTGGCGCAACGGTGCTGTTCACGCCGCACCTCGTGCCGATGACCCGCGGAATCCTCGCCACCTGCCACGGCGAGGCGCTGTCCGGCCGCAACCCGCTCGAAGTGCTGAGGGCGGCTTATGCGGACGAGCCGTTCGTCCACGTTTCGGCCGAGCCGCCGGCGACCAAGTGGGTTAGCGGCTCGAACGGCGTACGGGTCACCGCTCGCAATGACCCGCGCACGGGCCGGGTCGTCGCTTTGTCGGCGATCGATAATCTCGGCAAGGGCGCTGCCGGCCAGATGATCCAATGCGCCAATTTGATGCTAGGCCTCGAGGAGAGTGCCGGCCTGACCAATGTCGGAGTGTACCCATGAGCGTGACCGCGGCCGCGGGCTTCGTCGCGTCCGGCCTTCACGCCGGAATCAAGCGGCGCAAGTTCGACATGGCGATGATCGCCACCGAGGACGGCCGGCCGGTGCCGTGCGCCGCGGTGTTCACCCAGAACAAGTTCGCCGCTCCGCCGGTCGAGCTCGACCGCGCGACGCTCAACGCCAACGGCGGGCGCGCTGCGGCGGTGATCGTCAATTCGGGCAACGCCAATGCGGGAACTGGTGCCGCCGGCTACAAGGACGCGCAGCTGATGGCCAATGCCGCGGCCGAGGCGCTCCACGTTGCGACTTCCGATGTCCTCGTCTGCTCGACCGGGATCATCGGCACGCCCCTGCCGATGGGGCCGATCCTCAGCCACACGCCTAAGCTGGTGAAAAAGCTGTCGGTCGACGGCGCCCACGATGCTGCGCGCGGCATCCTGACGACCGACCATCAGCCCAAGGAGGTGGTCGTCAAAGGGTCCAACTTCACTCTCGGCGGAATGGCCAAGGGTTGCGGGATGATCGCGCCCAATATGGCGACGATGCTCGCCTTCCTGACCTCCGACGCGGATGTGCCGCGCTCCGTGATGCAGAAGGCGCTGAAGGCCGCCAGCGACGCGACGTTCAACACGCTCAACGTCGACGGCGCGACTTCGACTAACGACACCGCGATGCTGTTCGCGTCGGGAAAGCGCGGCAAGGCGGATGCGGACGAGTTCGCCAATGCCGTGGTCGCCGCCTGCCGCGATCTGACCATGCAGATGGCCAGGGACGCGGAAGGCATGACCCGCATCGCGCATGTGACCGTGACGGGCGCGCGCACCAGTGATGAGGCCCGCATCGCCGCCAAGTCAATCGTCGAGAACAACCTCGTCAAATGCAGCTGGTACGGCGGCGACCCTTATTGGGGGCGGCTGCTGGCTGCCGCCGGCTCGGCTCAGGTGGATCTCAATGTCGCCAAATCCTGGGTCGGCTACGGCGGCATCGTCGTCGCCAAAGGCGGTGTCGGAATCGACCATGATGGCTTGGCATTGGCCGACCATATGATGGGCGACGAAGTCGAGATCGAGGTGCATCTTGGCGCCGGTCACGGCTCGGCGACGATGATCGGGATCGATCTCGGCCCCGGCTACATCAAAGAAAATTCGAGGACGTCATGACGCCGACCGAAACCGCGCGGGTCCTCGTCGAGGCACTGCCTTACATCCGGCAGTTTGCCGGCAAGTCAGTCGTTGTGAAGCTTGGCGGCGCGGCGATCGACAAGGAATCGGATCTCGCGCTCGCGCAGGACGTGCTGTTGCTGCGGAGCGTCGGCGTTCGCTGCGTCCTTGTCCATGGCGGCGGCCCACAGGTCGACGTGATGTTGCGCCGGGTCGGCAAGGAGCCCGAGTTCAAGTACGGCCTCCGGGTGACGGACGCCGAGACGCTCGAGATCGTGCGGATGGTGCTGGTCGGCAAGATCAACCGCGACCTCGTTGCGACAATCAACAGCCAGGCCGGCGACGAGCCTGTCGCAGTCGGCGTTTCGGGTGAGGACGCTGGGCTGCTGACGGTCACTCCCGCCGCGCCGGCGCTTGGGTTCGTCGGCAACGTCACGAGCGTCCGCGCCGAGCTGATCCACCGCTTGCTGGACGACGGGCTGACCCCCGTGATCTCGACGATCGGCGCCAACGCCGAAGGGCAGCCGTACAACGTCAATGCCGACGAGGCGGCGCGGGCGATCGCGGTGGCGATGAACGCCGAGAAGATCGTCTATCTGACCGCGGTCCCAGGCCTGCTCGAGGACGCCAGCGACGAATCCACGCTAATCGCGCGTCTGACCGCGTCCGAGCTTCGCGAGCGGATCGCTCACGACAGCGTCGGCAAGGGAATGATCCCCAAGCTCAAGGCCTGCGCCGACGCGGTCGAGCAGGGGGTCGGCTTCGCGCACATCATCGACGGTCGGGTCCACCATTCGCTG
>JAZJZB010000144.1:0-12610 GCA_040390085.1 Pseudomonadota bacterium
AGACCTGGGGCGAGATCCGCCGCTTCATGTGGAATTATGTCGGCATCGTCCGCACCACCAAAAGGCTCGAGCGGGCCAAGCACCGGATCGACATGCTGCGCCAGGAAGTGCGCGACTATTACGCCCATTTCCGAGTCACCCCCGACCTGATCGAGCTTCGCAACCTGGTCGAGGTCGCCGACCTCATCATCCGCAGCGCGCTCAGCCGCCACGAAAGCCGCGGGCTGCACTACACGCTCGACTATCCGGAGATGCTGGCGGAGGCGAAGGACACGGTGCTGGTTCCTTAAGGTCACTAAGTTCGTGTCCGATCAGGTGCCCGGCCGTTGCGCCTTGCGACCGCCGATGTTGAGGAAATCCCCGCGTTCCCGCCGGTAATGGTTGCCGAGGAGGCGCATGATGCGGCCCGTCGACAGCGGCAGGTTGTGAACTTCGCGTGGCGCCGGATTAGGCGCGAGGACACGGTCCCAAAGCAAAGCGAACAGCGTCCCATCCGGGCGTTCGCGGAGCCGGTAGGCGCTTTCGCGGCTCATCCCGGCCGAAGTGGCGGCCTTGGTTATGCTGCGGGTATGTGCCAGCGCATCGAGGAAGCGGAGCTGGCGTTCCGCGGTCCAGCCGTCGCGGCGGATTTTGCGGTGTTGCGGCGGGTTCTGCGTGCTCATCCACCAGCTTGGACCACAAGTGCCCGCCTGTAGGACAGCGCTTTCTTATGTCTGCTGTGGGTGGAACGCGGACACTAGACGCCCGTTATGCGGAGGAGCAGCAACCGGGCATTTCACCAGACAACCGCCCCTCTTGGATTGGCGGGCAAGCCACGTCGCCGTAGGAACAAAAGACGCAGCAATCGCCGGGAAGGGGTTTCAGCACCGCGCCACAATGTCGGCAGTCGTAGAAATACTGGCACGCGTCCGTCAGCATAGTCTCAGTCGAAACGCCGCCGCACTGAGGGCAGGTTAGAGTTGATTGGAGTTCGGCCATGTGTCCGATTCAACTCCATCGGCTTTGTGAGATTGTCGGCGTTCGCGTGCGATTTGCCGCCATCAAGTCCCAGATGGCAAACACGATCATGAGCACGAGGCCCGGATAGAGCAGCCATTCTGTCGCCATGCCATAAGTCGCCATCAGCAGCGCTGCAGCCAGGACGAGCAAGGGTCCGATGATGCCGAGAACCATCCGCAGCCAACCTCGGCGGCGGTGTCCGCCGATGACGTTTGCGGCCAATCCGCTGATAGCAAACAGCGGCAGTATGTAATGGATTGAAATGCCCTCGAACTGACTGAGAAAGCCCAACCCGAGCGCCGAAGCGAGACTGGCGAGGGCAGGAAAGCACGCAGTGCAGCTCATCGCCGCGATGATCGCACCTATGGTGCCGGTGCTGCCCGCAGCAGCAGCGGTGCCAACCACCGCCACGCGCAACCCTGGCGCCTTCATAGGAGGGTCTTCTCTCCGAAGTTCGTCAGCCAATGCTCGTCTCCATTGCGATTCGCCGCTATGTGCCCCCTGTAGGGATTACAGGATCAAGGAAAATCGTCATGGCGGCTGCCACTAAGCGGACTCTTTCGCGCGGCGAACTTTCCCGGCGAACTGGCGTGAATAGCGAGACCATCCGCTACTTCGAACGGATTGGCATTCTTTCGACGCCGCAGAGAACCCAGGGCGGGCACCGGGTTTACAGCCAACAACATGTGCGGACCCTCTCGTTCGTCCGCCGCGCTCGTGGCCTCGGATTCGCGCCTGATGAGGTGCGGGCGATCCTCGATCTCGGCGGTCCCGGTAAGGCCTGTTGCGCGGAAGTGCAGGAAATTGCCGAGCGCCACTTGGAGCAGGTGCGGGCCAAAATAGCCGACCTGCTGGAAATCGAACGGCTCCTCGCGGCAACGGTTGAGCGTTGCTCTGGCGAATCCGATCCCAATTGCGCAGTGATCGACATGATCGAGCACCCAGAGCCGGTTCACAGCATGTAGCCGATGTCGGACGCGCCGGTTGGATACGCGAACATCGTGCCCTTTAGATCGTCCGCCGTGAGGCCGTGCCGGATTGCCAGGCCGAAAATGTTGATTGTCTCGTCGACATGCGGCCCGACGAGGTGCGCACCGACAATCCTGCGAGTTTCCTCCTCGACGAGTGTCTTGTAGCCATAGACTGGCTCCGCCACGCGCCGGGCCGTGAACCAGTCGGAGATGCGCTCCGACTTCACGCGATACCGAAGCCCAGACTTCTTCGCCTGCTGCTCACCCATGCCGACAGCAGCGATTGGTGGCAGCGTGAAGGCGACGCTTGGCACCCCGCGATAATCCGGCCTCTGCCGGTTTCCGTTCAGCAGGTTGGCCGCAACTACCTTGGCATCGTGGCTCGATACCGGCGTTAGCGGCGGTCCCAGTTGCGCCGCATCGCCAGCAGCATAGACGGCTGGATTAGAGACGCTTTGCAAATGCCCGTTCAGCGTCAGACGGCCCTGTTTGGTCGCAATGTTGGCGGCCGGAAGGTTAAGGCCCTCCGGGGCCGGGACCCTCCCAGCGGCATGGACGACTGCATCGGCGAGAATTGTAACCTCATTCCCATTCGCCTCCGCCCTGACCGTGAAGCCCTCGCGCTGCGGCTCGACCGCCGTGACCGTCGTGCTCGTCTGCACGTTGATGCCTGCCGCCTCGAAGGAGTCCATCAGCCATCCGACAAGCTCGGGCTCGAAGTGGGTCAACATTCGCGGACCGCGCTGGAGGATCGTTACCTCGGCTCCGGCTCGTGCCGCGATATGGGAGAACTCCGCTGCGATGTAGCCACCGCCGACCAGGACGATTCGGCGCGGTAGGTTCTCCATCGCAAGGAAGCCTTCGTTGTCGATGAGGTGCTGCTCGCCGGGCATACCGAGCTTTATCGGCTCAGCGCCGGAGGCAATCAGAATGTAACGGCCAGTTAGCTCCGTTGCATCGACCTTGATGGTGTTCGAACCGGTGAACTGCGCTTCACCGTGGAAGGTGGCGATGCCCTTCCGGTGGTAGCGATGCTCGTGCTTCTCCGGCACCGGATCAGTGAAGGTGCGCTTGAAGCGGATCAGGTCTTGCCAGTCGATCCGCAACTCACCTTGCACCCCGTTCCCGCCCATTCGGCGCTCTGCGTCGATCACCTCCGCTCCGGCGATCAGCATCTTCTTCGGATCGCAACCGCGCAACGCGCAGGTACCGCCAAATGGCTTGTCGTCAATGACTGCCACCGTCCAGCCCGCGTTGCGGACCTCCATTGCAGCGACCATCGCCGCCGTGCCGGTGCCGATGATGATCAGATCGTAAAGCATTGGCGCGTCTCCTTGGAGGAGAACGACACTGTAGCTGCTACCGGTTCCCCAGGTCCGTTTCACCCAATGTCCGCAATGGGTCGAAAGCAGCAGTTACGCGCCCAAAATCGCAGTTGACTTCCTTCCCGCCCGCACCCTGCTAAACCGCTCGGTCCATGCCTGACGCCGCAACGCCGCAAGCCCAGCCTCATCTCTATCTCGTCGACGGGTCGAGCTATATTTTCCGCGCCTATCACCGGCTCCCCCCGCTGACGAACAAGCATGGCCAGCCGGCCGGCGCGGTCTATGGCTATACGACCATGCTGTGGAAGCTCGCCGGCGACCTGACCAAGGCCGACGGGCCGACGCACATGGCGGTGATCCTCGACGCGTCCGAGCAGACGTTCCGCAACACCATGTACGACCAGTACAAGGCGCACCGCCCGCCCCCGCCCGAGGATCTGGTCCCGCAATTCCCGCTGATCCGAGTGGCGACCAAGGCCTTTTCGATCCCGTGCATCGAGACCGCCGGGCTGGAGGCGGACGACATCATCGCCTGCTACGTAACCGCGGCCAAAGAGGCCGGCTGGAAGGTGACGATCGTCAGCTCCGACAAGGATTTGATGCAGCTGATCGAAGAGCCGCAGGTCGACATGCTCGACACGATGAACGACCGGCGGATCGGGCGGAACGAAGTCCTGGAGAAATTCGGGGTGCCGCCGGAGAAGGTCGGCGACGTGCTGGCGCTGATGGGTGACAGCGTCGACAATGTGCCGGGCGTGCCGGGCATCGGCCCGAAGACCGCTTCGCAGCTGATCCAGACCTACGGCGACCTCGAGACGGTGCTCGCCTCGACCGACCAGATCACCAAGCCGAAACTGAAGCAGTCGCTGATCGACCATGCCGACAATGCGCGGCTGAGCCGGGAGCTGGTGCGGCTGGTGTGCGACGCGGCGCTGCCCGAGCCGCTCGAAGCGCTCGAGTTGAAGGGCATCCCGCCCGAGCCGCTCAAGGCGTTCCTCGAGGACCAGGGGTTCAAGACGCTGTTGGGCCGGCTGACCGGCGGCGCCGGGACGCAGGGGCGGAGCAGTAGCGGCGGTGGGATCAATGACGTCATGGCGTCGATGGAGCCCAAGTCAGGCGGCCCTGCGCCGGCGGAGCAGATCGAGGTCGACCGCTCGAAATATGAGACGGTGACCGACGAAGGGGTGCTCGACCGGTGGATCGCCGAGGCGACCGCGCTCGGGGTGGTCGCGATCGACACCGAAACCGACTGCATCGACTGCATCATCGCCAAGCTCGCCGGGATCAGCCTGGCGACCGCGCCCAACCGCGCCTGCTACATCCCGGTCGGGCACAGCGGCGCCGACCTTTATTCCGATGCGCCCAACCAGCTGCGACAAGCGCTGGTTCTGGAGAAGCTGAAGCCGCTGCTGGAGGACCCGGCGGTGCTCAAGATCGGGCACAATTTCAAATATGACTGGGTGATGTTCGACAAGGCCGGGATCGAAGTCGCGCCGGTCGACGACACGATGGTGATGAGCTTCGACCTCGACGCCGGCCGGTCGCTCGCAGGCCACGGGCTCGACGAGCTTGCAAGGCAAGTGTTCGAGCATGAGTGCATCACCTTCAAGTCGCTGTGCGGCACGGGCGCCAAGGCGATCACCTTCGACAAGGCGCCGCTCGGGCCGGCGACCGAATATGCCGCCGAGGACGCCGACATCACGCTGCGGCTGTGGCTTCGGCTGAAGCCGCGGCTTGCGGAGGAAAGCGTGTCGCGGGTCTATGAGCGGGTCGACAAGCCGCTGGTGCCGGTGATCGGGCGGATGGAGCGGCGCGGGGTCAAGGTCGACCGCGACTATCTGGCGCGGCTGTCGGCCGAGTTCGGGCGCGACATCCAGGCGCTCGAGGAGAAAGTTTACGAAGCGGCGTGCGGGCCGTTCACCATCGGCTCCCCCCAGCAGCTCGGCGAAGTGTTGTACGGCCGGCTTGGCCTCAAGGGCGGGCGCAAGGGCAAGAGCGGGCAATATTCGACCGACGTGACCGAGCTCGAACGGCTCGCAGCCGAAGGGATCGACTGCGCGCGGCTGGTGCTCGACTGGCGTCAGCTAACGAAACTCAAAAGCACTTATACCGACGCGCTGCAGGCGCAGATCAATCCGGAAACGGGCCGGGTGCACACCAGCTTCTCGCTATCGGGCGCCCAGACCGGGCGGCTGAGCTCGAACGACCCGAACCTGCAGAACATCCCGATCCGGACCGAAATCGGGCGCAAGATCCGCGACGCGTTCGTTGCCGAGCCGGGCTATAAATTGCTCAGCGCCGACTACAGCCAGATCGAACTCAGGCTCGCGGCGCACATGGCCGACGTGCCGCAGCTCAAGGACGCGTTCCGGGCCGGCGCCGACATCCACAGCCTGACCGCCGAGGAATTGTTCGGTTCGGCTGACCGCGACAGCCGCAACAAGGCCAAGACCGTCAATTTCGCGATCCTCTACGGGATTTCGTCGTGGGGGCTGGCGGGCCGCCTGGGCGTCGCCAAGGAAGAAGGCCAGGCGATCATCGCCCGCTATTTCGAGCGCTTCCCGGGCATCCGCAACTATATGGACGAGACGCTGCAGTTCGTCCGCGCCAACGGCTTCACCAGGACCCTGTTCGGGCGCAAGACCCACTTCCCCAATATCCGCGCCGGCAATCCCTCGATCCGCGGCGGGGCCGAGCGCGCGGCGATCAACGCGCCGATCCAGGGCACCAGCGCCGACCTCATCAAGCGGGCGATGGCGCGGATGGACGACGCGCTGGCTGCCGCCGGCTTGAAGGACGTCAGGATGCTTCTGCAGGTCCATGACGAGCTGGTGTTCGAAGTGCCCGACGGGCGCGAGGAGGACGCCGCGGCGGTCATCCGGCAGGTGATGGGGCAAGCGGCCGAGCCGGCCATGACGCTCGACGTTCCGCTCGACGTCGAGGTCGGCTGGGGCGAGCATTGGGGCGCCGCGCATTGACCGACGGCAAGGACATCAGGGTGCTGGCCGAAACCGCCGAAACCGGATCCCCCGACGCCGATATGGCGACGCTCGCCCGCGGCGGTCGGCTCAACGTGTTCGGATTCGTCCTCCGCCTCGCCGGGATGGTGCCGTTCCTGTTCATTGCCGGCCGCATCTACGGCGCCGCCTCGCTAGGCCGCTTCGCTTATGCCGTGCTGGCGGTCGAGTTCGCGGCGCAACTGGCGGCGCTCGGCCTGAGGCGCGCCCTCGCCCAGCTGCTCGCCAATGCGAAGAAGCCGCAGTCCTGCGTCGTCGCCGATGCGCTGCTCGTCGCCGCGATCGGCTCGGTTCTCGGAATGGCGATCCTGATCGTCTTCCCCAAGGCGATGTACCCGACGACTCCGGTCGGCGGCATGGACCGCCTGCTGGCGATCACCGTGCTGGCGATCAGCTGGACCGACATCGCGCTGGCGGCGCTGGCCTACCACCATGACGTCGCCTCGACCGTCCGCGCGCGATCGATCATCCAGCCATGGACGATCACCATTGCGGCGTTGGCGCTGTCTTTTGTCCCGATCATGGTCAGCCGCGGCGACGGCCTCATTCTCGCCTACGTATTGTCGATGGTCGCGGCCCTGGTGGCGGCGCTGATCCCGCTGATCAAATGCTACGGAATGCCGCACGGCTGGAAGCCGGACCTGCCGCTCGCCTGGGGAACTGCGGTGCGCAATATCCCGGTCACCGCCGCGGATGCGGTCGAATGGGCGTCGCGGCGAATCGATCTCGCGGTGCTCGGCGCCTTCATGCCCGCGGCGTTCGTCGGCATCTATTATGCAGCGCAGCAGGTCGCGACCCTGCCCGCCAAGCTCAAGACCAGCTTCGAGCCGGTGCTTGGGCCGGCGATCGCGCGCAAGATCGCCGCCGACGACCGTGCCGGGATCGCCAGGCAGGTGCGGCAGGTGACCTACTGGATCATCGCCGCCCAGCTCGGAATCGCGCTTGCGCTCGGCATTCCGGGCCACGCGGTGATGGGGCTGGTCGGCTCGGGCTTCACCGGCGGCACCGCGACTCTGGCTTTCCTGCTCGCGGCTGAGGTGATCGCCGCCGCCGCCGTCGTCAGCGAAGCCGCATTGATCTACGTCGCGCGCACCCGCAACATGATCATCAGCCTGATCATGCTGGCGATGGAGGCCGGGCTCGCGGCGGCGCTGATCCTGGCCATGAAGGACCGCGGCTTTCCACTTCCGTTCCAGGCGACCGGGCCGGCGATCGCACTGTGCGTCTCGCTCGGCTTCGCCTCGATCGCCAAATCATGGCTGCTCAGGCGCGAGCTCGGCGACCGGGTTTCGGGCTGGCGCTGGGACCTGGCGTGGGCGACTTCCGCGGGCGTTGCCGTTGGAGTCGGCGCCCGTCTGCTGATCCCGGACGGGTGGCAGTTGCCGCTCGGGGTCCCGGCGATCCTGGTCGCCTTTTTCACGGTGCTTTGGCTCAAGGGCTTCGGACCCGACGACCGCGAGCTGTTCAGCCTCGGCAAGCACGAAGTGCGCGAGCTTCGCGAGGCCGAGGAAGCCGCGACCGCGCGCGACCAGATCAGCGACGATATCGTGTAGTTAGCGGTGCCCGCCAATCCCCCGGACTGGCTGCGCGCAGCTAATGCCGGAAGTGGCGCATGCCGGTGAACAGCATCGCAAGATTGGCCTCATCGGCGGCGGCGATCACTTCGTCGTCGCGGATCGAGCCGCCGGGCTGGATCACCGCGGTCGCTCCCGCTTCGACCGCCGCCAGCAGCCCGTCGGCGAACGGGAAGAAAGCGTCGGACGCAACCGCTGATCCGACCGTGCGCGGTTCGCTCCAGCCGTTGGTCTCGGCCGCTTCGATCGCCTTGGCCGCGGCGATCCGGGCGCTGTCGCGGCGGTTCATCTGGCCTGCGCCAACGCCGGCCGTGGCCCCGTCCCTCGCGTAAACGATCGCGTTCGACTTGACGTGCTTGGCGACGGTCCAGGCGAACAGGCAGTCGCGGATTTCCTGCTCGGTCGGCTGGCGCCTGGTCACGCACTTGAGCTGGTCGCGGGTGACCATCCCATTGTCGCGGTCCTGGACCAGCAGCCCGCCGGCGATGACCGCGAGCGTCTGGCCGCCGCGCCTGGGATCGGGCAGCTCGCCGGTCAGCAACAGGCGGAGATTTTTCTTCCGGGCGAAGATCGCCTTGGCGTCCTCGTCAGCTTCGGGCGCGACGACGACCTCGGTGAAGATCCGGGTGATCGCCTCGGCGGTCGCGGCGTCGAGCGGGCGGTTGGTGGCCACGATTCCGCCGAACGCGGAGACGCTGTCGCAGGCGAGCGCTTCGTTCCACGCGTCGATCAGATTGTCGCGGGTCGCGACCCCGCACGGGTTGGCGTGCTTGACGATGACGATTGTCGGCGGCGCCTCGCGGAACTCGGCGGCGAGCTCGAGCGCGGCGTTGGCGTCGTTCAAATTGTTGTAGCTGAGCTCCTTGCCCTGGACCTGCTCGGCCTGCGCAACCCCGCGAGCGGCCGGGCCCACCGGAATGTACAGCGCGGCCTGCTGGTGCGGGTTTTCGCCATAGCGAAGGCCCATCTTCAGCGTGTTGGACTGGGTCCAGCTCGGCGGGAACCGCTCCCCTTGGTCGGCGAAGGCGAACCATTGGGAGATGGTCGAATCGTAGGCTGCAGTCAGCGCATAGGCCTTGGCGGCGAGCTTCTTGCGGAATTCCAACGTCGTTCCGCCGTTCGACTCAAGCTGTTCGAGCAATGCGCCATAGTCGGCCGAATCGGTGACGATCGCGACATGAGCGTGGTTCTTGGCCGCCGACCGGACCATCGAGGGTCCGCCGATGTCGATATTCTCGATGATGGTATCGCGGTCGGCCCCGCTCATGACGGTGTTGAGGAACGGGTAGAGGTTGACCACCACCAAATCGATCGGGGCGATGTCATGCTCCTCCATCGCCGCGGCATGTTGGGGATTATCGCGCACGCCGAGCAGTCCGCCGTGAACCTTGGGGTGCAAGGTCTTGACCCGTCCGTCCATCATCTCGGGGAAGCCGGTCAGGTCCGAAATATCACGCACGTCAGCGCCGCTTTCGCGCAGCTTCGCGGCGGTGCCGCCGGTCGAGACGATCTCCACGCCATGCTTCGCGAGCCCGGCTGCGAGCAGGTCGAGGCCGCTTTTGTCGGAAAGCGAAATCAGCGCCCGGCGAACGGGGACGAGGTCGGTCATCTTCATTCCTTGGTCAATTTGGTGCCGTCATTGCGAGGAGCAAAGCGACGAAGCAATCCAGTCAGAAGGGAAAATCTGGATTGTTTCGCTGCGCTCGCAATGACGCCTGGATGGCGTTAGCTGGTGCGGCGGAATTGCCAGCCGATTTCGCCGCCCAATGCCGATACTTCGCCGGCAATGACAAGCTGGCTTGTGCGCAGCGCCTGGCCGCGCCCGTCGACCCACAGGCTTTCCTCGAGCGCCAGATTGCCGCCGCGGCAGCGGAAGTTCCACGGCGGCGCGCCCTTCGAGCGAAGGATCGCGCCCATTCCGTCGGCGGTGATCGTCGCCTCGACGCCCGGAGAAAGGTGGAAGCGCACCGCGTAAGCCGCCGATTCGCGGATTTTCTTGCGGCCCTTGGCGATCAGCTGGTCGGCGCCGCGCAGCTCCTTGCCGTCATTGCCAAGCATCAGGCTGCGCTTGTGGACCATCCCGAAGCTGCGGACGTAGCCGTCGTGGCTGGCTTCGAGCCGGCTGGCGTCATTGTCCTCGCTGCGGTCGATCGCGACATCCTCGACACCTTTGCCGAGCGACCCGTCGGGGTTGATGTTGGTGGAGTTGGTGTCGGCGAGCACGAGCGTGCTGTGCGCGGCGGTCGAGCGCAGGCCGTGCACCAGCTCGCGCGAAAGCTCGGTCGGGATCGGCCCGGGCCCGCCGCAATTGACCACCAGCCGTTGGCCGCCGTCCGATAGCTCGAACGCCAAGGTCGAGGCCGAGCCGTGGTCGGCGATCTTCTGTGCGGGCGGCGGCGCAGCATCGAGCACGACGATCGTGCCAAGCGCCGACATCCGCTGGTAGCCCCAGCCGCGCGCCTGCCGCAGCGGGCGCGCGCGAAGTCCGCAGCCTTCGATCAGCGCGGCGAGCCGCGCCGCCTCGCCGGAGTTGCAGCCTTGCCAGCTCGACAAGGCGCCATCGCCCATGGTGACGCCATGAAGCGCCGCCAACGAAGCCTGAGCGGCGGCTTCGGTGCCTTCGGGGATCGTCTGCTTGGCGGCGAGGTAGCAGGCGCGCAGCAGCCCGAAGCGGTCGACCAGCACAACCTGTTCGAACGGCGAGCGGCTGATCAGGCCGCCGTCGTCGAACTGGGCCGAGGCAAGCGCCCGGGCGAGCGCCGCTTCGCCGCGCGCGACCCGCGGAACGCCGCCCTGGACGAGCAGGCCGGCAGCGACGACTCCGAACCACGCCGTAACCCGATCGAGCCCGGCCGCCGCCTTGTCCGCCGACAATTCGAGATGGCGCGCACCGCGGGCGAGCGTGTTGAGCAATGCCGAGCGGTAACCGCTGTCGCTGCTCGACAGAATGTAGGGCGCGTAAGCGGTCCAGAAGAGGATCCGCTCGCCCCACAATTGCGGCGCCCAGGCCTCGTCGACCTTGGTGCCGTGCGCGAGCAGCCAGCGGCCGACGACGGCTTCGGCCAGGCGGGCGCCTTTTTCACGCGAGGCTGCGGCGGCGAGATCGCGCAGCCATGAGAAGCCCTGCAGCTGCTCGGCGAGCGGCCCCGAGGCGCCGATGTGCGCGAAGTCGAGATCCTTGAGCGGAAGGCTTTCGCTGCCGACGATCAGCCGGCCGGCGAGCAAAGCCTCGCCGCGCTGCCGGTCGCCGTGGACGTGGTCGCGCGGAACCGCGGCGAGCTTGAGCGGCTGCTTCGAGCGCTTGAGGCGGGAAAGGAACGATCCGCGCGCGAGCTTGCTGACGACGGCGCGCTCGGCGTCCGAGCCGTCACTCACCCGCCGCCCCTGAGCGCCTTGATATTGCTCGCGTAAGCCTCGGCGCCGCCGCGGAACACGGCGGTCCCGGCGACAAGCGCAGTGGCCCCGGCGGCAAGCGCCTGCGGCGCGGTTTGCGTGTCGATCCCGCCGTCGACTTCGACGATCGCGCTCAGGCCTTGCTTGGCGATGCGGTTGGCGATCGCCTCGATCTTCCGAAGCTGGCTAGCGATGAACTTCTGGCCGCCGAAGCCGGGATTGACGCTCATCACCAGGACGAGGTCGAGTTCCTCGAGCACATAATCGAGCGCCTTGGCGGGGGTCGCGGGGTTGAGCGAAACGCCGGCCTTTTTGCCCAGTGACTTCACGCGCTGGACGGTGCGGTGGAGGTGCGGGCCGGCCTCCGGATGGACGGTGATGGTGTCGGCCCCGGCCTCGGCGAAGGCATCGAGGAACGGGTCGACCGGCGAGATCATCAAATGGACGTCGAACGGCTTGTTGGTGTGCGGCCGAAGCGCTTTGACCACCGCCGGGCCGATGGTCAGGTTGGGCACGAAATGCCCATCCATGACGTCGATGTGGATCCAGTCGGCGCCGGCGTCATCGATCGCGCGCACTTCCTCGCCAAGCCTGGCGAAGTCCGCGGAGAGGATCGAGGGGGCGATGATCGGCATTGGCCCGATTAGACGTTAATCGGCGCGCCGGACAAGCCGCGCCATGAAGAAGCCGTCGAGCCCGCCTTCGGCTTCAAGCAGGCCGGGAAGGATTCGCGCCCAGCCCTCGGGAGATGGAGTCACCAAGCCGGGCAGTTCGCCGGCGGCCGGAGCGTCGACCCGGAAATCGGGGTGGCGTTCGAGGAACATCCCAATCACTTGCTCGCCTTCCTGCGGCTCGAGCGAGCAGACCGAATAGACGAGCGAAGCCCCGGGCTTGAGCCAGGCGGCCGCGCGATCGAGCAATTTGCCCTGCAGCTCGCTGCCCGCGGCAATGATTGGCGGGCGGGCGCGATAGAGCACCTCGGGATGACGGCGGAACGTGCCGGTCGCGGAGCAGGGCGCATCGAGCAGGATCGCGTCGAACTTGCCTTTGGGCTGCCAGGTCAGCGCGTCGGCTTCGACCAGAGTCGCCTTGAGGCGCGTGCGCTCGAGATTCTCGCGCAGTCGCGCAAGACGACTTTGCGAAGAGTCGAGCGCGGTGACGTCATGACCCGCCGCCGCGAGCTGCATGGTCTTGCCGCCGGGCGCCGCGCACAGGTCGAGCACCGCCTTGGCGTCGGCCGCAATGAGCCGCGCCGGCAGCGAGGCCGCGAGATCCTGCACCCACCAGCGACCCTCGCCAAAGCCGGGCAGTTGCGCGACCGACGAGCTTTC
>JAZJZB010000144.1:12620-13279 GCA_040390085.1 Pseudomonadota bacterium
CTTGGCGCGAGTGGTGTTCCGGTTACGAGGTCAACGTCGCCAAGTTGCTGAAAAGTCGGATTACCTACCATCACAGCGGATTGAGTTACGGCGCGCGCGCCGGCGTCATTGAACCTCTCGCCAAAGCCGGGCAGTTGCGCGACCGACGAGCTTTCGAGGCGGACGTGCCGGGGCGCGAGCGACGCCCCGCTGAAGGCGCGGGCCTCGACCTCATCGGCGAACGTCAGGTCGAGTGGCGGGCGCTTGGCGATCTGCCGGCGGGCCGCTTCGACCACCGGCTCGCCCCACGCCGCGCGCCAGCGCTCTTCGACCGCCGCTGGAAGATGCGGCGCCTCAAGCGGTGGCAAGCCCCGGCGGAGCAAGGTGCCGAGCACGCCGTGGACCAGCCGGCGCGGGCCGCCGTCGACCAGCGGAAGCGCAGTCGCGACCAGCGCATGGTCCGGGGTGCCGAGGCCGATCTTCTGGGCAAGCGCGAGGCGCAGCACCATGCGCGCCTTCGAATCGTCGGGCAGCCGCTGGCGGGTCGCGCTGTCGATCGCCTGGTTCGTCGTCAGCCTCACCGCGTGCATCGTGGCCGAGGTCATGTACGGCTGGCGCACGGCGCCGCTCGACCACGCCTGGCATCTGGTGGCCTACCTCGCGTTCGCGTGGTGGGCCGT
>JAZJZB010000144.1:13289-29682 GCA_040390085.1 Pseudomonadota bacterium
AAGGAGTAAGGTGGTTTTCCTCAGTCTCTCCAGGCGCTTCGCCGACGATTGCGACGGCGAGCGCCTGGTCCGGCGGCGGCAGGCCGCGCGAGTGACCGGCGGCGGCTTCGAGGGTCTGGCCGCGGCGCATCACGCCGTCCAGCATCTGCAGCGCAGCCTTGCGAGCGGGGACTCCTTCAACGCTTGGCATGCGACGCCCCAAGGCTCATTTTAAGGCGATGAAACGTCCCAAGCATCTCGATCCGCCGGCGCATCTCAGCCCGTCGCCGCCAGTGCCGGATGCCGAGCCCCTCGACCCCCCGCCACCGCCGGCCGGCGAGAATGAGCGGCTCGACCCGACGCGTTACGGCGACTGGGAAAAGAAGGGGGTCGCGGTCGATTTCTAAACGCCCTCGGCGCGCGGCGGGCGGGTCAGCAACGCGCCAAGCACTTGATCGACGTTGGCACGACCGGCGATCAGCGCGTCGACCGCGTCGACGATCGGCATGTCGATTCCCTTGTCGCGCGCGAGCCGGGCGAGGACGGGCGCAGTGAACGCCCCTTCGGCGACCGTCTTCCGGTCGGCGAGCAGCTCGGCGGCCGAACGGCCCTCGCCGATGCCCTTGCCGAGCGAGTAATTGCGGGAGCTGGTCGAGGAGCAGGTGAGGACGAGGTCACCGAGCCCCGACAGTCCGGCAAGGGTCTCGCGCCGAGCGCCGAAGGCGAGCCCGAAGCGAATCATTTCCGCAAAGCCGCGCGCGATCAGCGCCGCGCGGGCGTTCTCGCCGAGGCCCTTCCCCCCGACCACGCCGCAGGCGATCGCCAGCACGTTCTTGACCGCACCGCCAATCTCCGCGCCGGCAATATCGTCGGAGACATAGATGCGGAACGCCGGGGCGGCGATGCGCGCGCGGAGCTGCTCCGCGACCGACGGATCCTCGGCGGCAAGCGTGACCGCAGTCGGCAGGCCGCGGGCGACTTCATGGGCGAAAGTCGGGCCCGACAGCACCGCAACCTGGGCGCGGCCGCAAGTCTCTTTGGCGACCTTGTGCAGCAGCTGGCCGCTCCCTTCCTCGATGCCCTTGGAGCAGAGCACCAGCGGCTTTTCGCAATTGGGCGTACGTTCGAGGATCGCACGCATATGCTGCGCCGGGGTGACCACCAGCCAGGCGTCGCAGGCGTCGAGCTCGGCGAGGTCGGAGGTTGCGCGGATCGAATCGTGAAGCGGTACGCCGGCAAGGAAGGTGGTGTTTTCGCGCTGCGCATTGATCGATTCGACCACGTCCCCCTCGAGCGCCCACAGCAGCGTTTCCTTGCCGCCCGCAGCGGCAACCTGTGCCAAAGCGGTGCCCCAGGCCCCGCCGCCGATCACTCCCAGCTTCATGCTTTCACGCCCGCCCCGCGAACCTTGTCGGCCTGGCTGTCGAGCGGCCAGCGGGCCCGCGCTGGAACGTCGAGGGCATCCTCCTCGCCGATGACGAAGCGCTCGGCGCCGGCCCAGGCGATCATCGCCGCATTGTCGGTGCACAGCCAGCCGGGCGGGACGCTGAAGCGGCGGCCCTCCTGCGTCGCGAGCTCGGCGAGCGCGGCGCGGATCGCCTCGTTCGCGGCGACTCCCCCGGCCACGACGAGGGTCGCAGCATCGCTATGCTGGAGAGCGAGGCGCGTGCGGTCGACCAGGCAATCGACCACCGCCTGCTGGAAGCTGGCGGCGATATCGGCGGGACGATGCTCGCCTGAAACGGCCGCACGCTGCACCGCGCTCTTCAAGCCGGCGAAGGAGAAATGAGGCTCGCCCGAGCCAACCAACGGCCGCGGCAGCGGGACGGAGTCAGGATCGCCCTCGGCCGCGAGCCGCTCGATCGCCGGTCCGCCAGGATAGGGCAGGCCGAGGAGCTTGGCCGCTTTGTCGAACGCTTCGCCCGCGGCGTCGTCGATGGTGGTCGCGAGCCGGCGGTAGTCGCCGACGCCGCGCACTTCGAGCAATTGGCAATGGCCGCCCGAGATGAGCAGCAGCAAATAAGGAAATTCAAGGTCCGGATCGACCAGTCGCGGCGACAAAGCGTGGCCCTCGAGATGGTTGACCGCAAGCAGCGGCTTGCCGGCGGCGAGCGCGAGGCCCTTGCCGGCCAGCAGCGCGACCATCACGCCGCCGATCAGGCCGGGGCCGGCGGTCGCGGCAATCGCATCGACGTCGCGAATCGACATCTTGGCGTCACCAAGCACGCGCTCGATCAGCGCGGGAAGGATCTCGACATGGGCGCGGGCCGCGATCTCCGGCACGACGCCGCCGTAGGGTTGGTGCGCCTGCGTCTGGCCGACGACCGCCTGCGCGAGCACGCGGCGGTCGGACGTCACGAGCGCTACCGCGCTGTCGTCGCAGGAGGATTCGAGGCCAAGGATGATGGTCATTTCGCGACCGGCCCTTTGCCTGATCCTTGTCAGTTGCACTAGGGGTGAGGAATGAACGGCCTGAGACTCGGCACGCGCGGCTCGCCGCTTGCACTCGCCCAGGCGCGCAAGGTCGCTGCGGCGATCGAGACCGCGCAGCGCTGGCCCGACGGCTATGTCGAGATCATCACCGTCACCACCACCGGCGACAAGGTCCAGGACCGGCCGCTGGCCGAGATCGGCGGCAAGGCGCTGTGGACCAAGGAGCTCGACCGCGCACTGCGCGAAGGCGAGGTCGATTTCTGCGTCCATTCGATGAAGGACGTCGAAAGCGTCCGGCCCAAGGAAATCCATATCGCCGCGGTGCGGCCGCGCGGCGACGTCCGCGACCGGATCGTCGGCGCCGAATCGATCGGCGCGCTGAAGCCGGGCGCAGTGGTCGGGACCTCCTCGCCGCGCCGCGCAGCGCAGCTTCTCCGGCTTCGCCCCGACCTCGAGATCGTGCCGATCCGCGGCAATGTCGAAACCCGGCTGAGCAAGGTCGAAGCCGGCGAAGTCGACGCGACGTTGCTTGCCTCGGCTGGGCTGAAACGGCTCGAGATCAATGCCGGCACCGCGATCCCGACCGAGATCATCCTGCCCGCGCCGGGCCAGGCGGTGATCGGAATGGAATGCCGCACCAACGACACCAACACCCAGGGCGTGCTCAGTACGGTCAGCAATGGAATTACCTTCAATTGCGTGATGGCCGAACGAGCCTTCACGCGGGCGCTTGGGGCCACCTGCCACTCGCCGGTCGCAGCCTTTTGCGTCCTCGAGGACGGTGACCTTCGGATGCGCGCGCAAATCTTCAGCGAGGACGGCAGCGAGATGATCGAGGAACGCGCGGCGTTCGACTGCGGCGACAATCGCACGCCCGAGAAGCTTGCGCGAACGATGCTCGAAAAAGCGCCCGAATCGATCCGGAGGCTGTTCGGCGCCCAATGAGGCGCGTGCTGGTCCTGCGCCCCGAACCGGGCGCAAGCGCAACGGTGCAGCGAGCGCTGAAACGCGGCATCGATGCGATCGCCGTGCCCTTGTTCCGGGTCGAGCGGGTGGCGTGGCAGGCGCCTGACCCGGCGCGGTTCGACGGGCTGCTGCTGACTAGCGCCAATGCCGTTCGGCACGGCGGCGAACAGTTGAAATCACTGCGCGGGCTGAAGGTGTTCGCGGTTGGCGAGGCGACAGCGGAGGCGGCGCGCGAGGCCGGCTTTGATGTCGCGAGCAGCGGCGATGGCGGTGTCGACCGGCTGCTCGGCGCGGTCGATCCAGGGTTGAGATTGCTTCATCTGACCAGCGAGGACCGCAGGGAGTCAGCGGCAGCGCGGCAGGCGATCGAGCCAGTCGCCGTCTATCGGGCGATTCCGATCGAGGATCCCGATCTTTCTGCGGCAACAGGCACCGTTGCGTTGGTCCATTCGCCGCGTGCCGGGCGGCGCTTCGCCCAGCTGACCGAGCGGCGTGCGTCGATCGCCATCGCGGCGTTCAGTGAGGCCGCCGCCGAAGCGGTTGGTGGGGGTTGGGAGAGCGTGCAGGCCGCTCCCCAACCGAACGACGATGCCCTGCTGGCCCTCGCCGCGAGGCTGTGCAACAACCCGGCGGCGCAATGAACGGGACGGGCACTCGAGGACGAATGGGCTGGGGCGCGCGGTTGCTGATCGGGCTGGTGCTTCTGCTTGCCGGCGCCGCGGCCGCGATATGGGGCCTTGCCCATTACCAACCGGCGGCGCGGTTCCTCGGCATCGTCCCGGCGCAGCAACAGGCATTGCTCACGCCCAAGCCGGTCGTCCTCAATCCGGAGGCGGCGCAACAGGCGGCGTCGCAAAGCCCGGCGCAAGACGCGCGCGTGGCGGGGCTCGAGGCGCGGCTTGCCCGGGTCGAGAATGCGACTCAGCGCGCCGAAGGCTTCGCCGGCCGCGCCGATGCGCTGGTCGTCGCCTTCGCCGCTCGCCGCGCGATCGATCGCGGGGTTGCGCTCGGCTATCTCGAAAATCTGCTGGTCGACCGGTTCGGCGCCCAGCACCAGCAGGCGGTGGCGACGATCATCAGCGCCTCGCGCCAGCCGGTCCGCCTCAACGATTTGATCGACCAATATGAGACCCTGGGGCCGGAGCTTCGCCGCGGCGGGCCGCAGGACAGCTGGTGGACCAACTTCAAGCGCGAGGCGGGGTCCCTCATCGAAGTCCATTCAGCCGCTCGTCCGGCGGCAAGCGCCGACGCGCGCTACCGACGCGCCGAGCAGCGCCTGTCGACCGGCGACGTCGACCAGGCGCTGGCCGAGACCATGCGCCTGCCCGGTGCGGCGAGAGCCCCGGACTGGATCGCCAAGGCGCGCCGCTATGTCGCATCGCACCGAGCGCTCGACGAAGTGGAGTCCGCTGCCCTGCTGGCGGGCGGCGCGGCGGCGCGCTGACGTCACAACAGGCTTGGCAAGCGACTCGCGCCTGTGCGAGTCTCAAGCGACAGCGACGGTTCAGGCCGATTGCGCTAAGCCATTGCAATGGGACCGGAAGTTCGGGGGGAGAATGAGGCCATGACGTCAGCCTGGAAGTGGTTGGGCGTTGCGCTATTGCTGGTTGCGGCGGCGTCGGTCACCGCCTCTGCGGGGACTCAAACCGCCGCGCCCCGGCTCACGCAGCAAGCTCCGGTCGCGGCGCGCCCGGCACCTCCGCCCCCGCAATATATTCGTGACCAGGTCAACGCGCTCGGCCGGGCCTTCAACGGGCGCGTCGGCATCGCCGTGCGGTCGATCGACGAAGGCTGGCAGTGCGGCTGGAAAGCCGACGATCTCTATCCGCAGCAGAGCGTCAGTAAATTGTGGGTGTCGATCACCGCGCTCGATGCGGTCGACAAGGGCCGCGTGCGGCTAAACGACAGGGTCACCTTGTCGAGCGATGACATCACTTTGTTCCATCAGCCGATCGCCGCGCTGATCCGCGGCAAGGGCGCTTATACGACCACGCTCGACGAGCTGATGTTCAAGGCGATCACAACCAGCGACAATACCGCCAACGACAAATTGATGCGGTCGGTCGGCGGGCCCGACGCGGTGCGCAACATGATCGCCGCCAAGCATCTCGGCGCGATCCGCTTCTACAACGGCGAGCGCGCGCTGCAGAGCAAGATCGCGGGGCTGATCTGGAGCCCGAGCTATTCGATCGGCAACGCTTTTTACGATGCGCGCAACGCGCTTCCCCGGGCGGTGCGCGAAGCTGCGTTCAACCGCTACATCGAGGATCCGTACGACGGCGCCGCGCCAGGCGCGATCGTTGGCGCGCTGGCCCGGCTCAAGCGCGGCGAGCTGCTGTCGCCCGAATCGACCCGCAAGCTGCTGTGGATCATGGGCAATACGAAAACCGGCGCGCACCGCCTCAAGGGCGGGCTCCAACCGGGTTGGACGCTCAGCCACAAGACCGGCACCGGCCAGGAGCTCGGCGCGGTCCAGGCCGGCTACAACGATATCGGAATCCTCACCGCGCCGGATGGCCGGAGCTATTCGGTGGCGGTGATGATCAAGAAGACATCGGTGCCGCTGCCGACGCGGATGACCTTGATGAACAATGTCGTCCGGGCGGTGATCGCCCAGCACGACATGCAGACCGGCACCTACGCCCAACAATAAGCGCCGCCGCCGACTACCAAGGCGCTGCGGGGTTCGATGAACGACAGCGGCGCTGCTTGATTCGTTGCGGCCTCGCCTCCATGCTCGCCGCCTCAACGAGGGGGCGTATTTCCATGAGCGTTCGTCATTGCCTTGCAGCCCTGTTGATCAGCGGCGCTGCGGTTCCGGCTGCAGCGCAGGACGCGCAAAGCCTGGTCGCGAAAAACCTGGAAGCGCGCGGCGGCGAGGCTGCGCTGTCGGCGATCAAGAGCATCCGCTTCGAAGGGCGGACGATCTTCCCGGGAAATTTCGAGCTCACCTACCAGGAGACGCGGGCCCAGTTCGGCGCCGCGCCGGCGAGCAGGGTCGACCTCACGCTTCAGGGCCTCGACCTCGTCCAGGCCTATGACGGGCACGGGGCATGGAAGATCAATCCCTTCCAGGGCCGCAAGGACCCCGAGAAAATGTCCGCCGACGAGGCGCGCGCGCTTGCCGATTCGGCGCTGATCGAAGGGCCGCTGCTGGCGTCGCGTCACGACGGCAGCCGCGTCGAATCGCTTGGCCGCGAGGATTTCGACGGCACGCTCGCCTACAAGCTGAGGGTCACGCAGAAGGATGGCGACCAATATACTTACTGGCTGGACCCGGACACGTTCCTCGAGATCAAGGTCGCGGAGAGGCGCAAGATTCGCGGCGCCGAGGAAACCAGCGAAACCGAGCTGGGCGACTATGAGAAGGTCGCCGGCGTCTATTTCCCGATGTCGGTCGAAAGCTGGCAACAGGGCCAGGACAGCCAGCGCCAGCGCACGATGATCGCCACCGGCGTGGCCAATCCGCAGGTCAGCCCCGCCTTTTTCGCGGAGCCCGGCGGACCGACGACTCCGGCCAAGGCGTCCGGCGAGCCGCCCGATGCGTCGAACAAGCCGCCTGGGAAAGCGACGAAGCCGGCGGCGACGAAGAAGCCGCCCGCCGCTCCGTCCAAGCCGAAGGGGGAATAAGATGTTGCGTACGATCCTGCTCGCCTCCGCGGCGCTCGCCATTGCCCCTGCCTCCGCGCAATCGTTCGACAGCGCCGCAATCTCCGGCCTCGGCGTGCGCAACATCGGGTCGGCAACGATGTCCGGCCGAATTTCCGCCGTTGCCGGCCGCCAGGAAGCCGACGGCAAGGTGACCTTGCTGGTCGGCTCAGCCTCCGGCGGCGTGTGGAAGTCCGAAGACGGGGGCACCAACTTCAAGCCGGTGTTCGACAAGCAGCCGGTCAAGTCGATCGGGGCGGTCGCGCTGGACCCAACCAACAAGCAGGTGATGTGGGTCGGAAGCGGCGAGAGCTGGGCTCGCAACTCGGTCTCGATCGGCAACGGCGTCTATAAGTCGACCGATGGCGGCGAGACCTGGACCAACATGGGGCTGCCCGGAACGGAGCGGATCACGCGCATCCTCGTCCACCCCAAGAGCGGCAACGTCGTCTATGTCTGCGCCCCCGGCGCATTGTGGTCGGACTCGGCCGATCGCGGGCTCTACAAGACCAGCGACGGCGGCAAGACCTGGTCGCTGATCCTCAAGGGCGCGAACCTGTCGACCGGCTGCTCGTCCGTCGCGATGGACCCGTCAAATCCCGACCATCTGCTCGCGGGCACGTGGGACTTCCGGCGCAAGGCCTATGAATTCCGCTCGGGCGGAAATGGTCCCGACCAGCCGTCCGGCAGCCGCTTCGCCGAGAGCCGCGACGGCGGCCGCACCTGGTCCAATCTCGACGCGACCAGCCGCAAGGGGCTTCCGAAGCAGCCTTGGGGACGGCTCGAAATCGCTTATGCGCCGTCGAATCCGAAGCAGGTCTACGCCTTCATTGAAAACGTCCGGCCGGCGCTGTTCGTGTCGGAAGACGGCGGAGCGACCTGGCAGGAACGCGACCGCAGCCAGGGAATGGTGTGGCGGCCCTTCTATTTCGCGCGGCTCGTCGTCGATCCCAAGGATCCCAAGCGCCTGTTCAAGATGGGCTATTCGGTCACCGTGTCCGAGGACGGCGGCAAGAGCTTCTCGAACGCCGCCGGCGCGTCGCACGGCGACTGGCACGACGTGTGGATCAACCCGCAGAACACCAAACAGATCGTCGGTGCCGACGATGGCGGGCTGTGGTTCAGCTATGACGGGGCCAACAAATGGTGGAAGGCCAACAACCTTCCGGTCAGCCAATTCTATCACGTCAGCGTCGACAACAAGGACCCGTACCAGGTCTATGGCGGGCTCCAGGATAATTCTTCGTGGGCCGGCGACCAGGAATATCCGGGCGGGATCACCAACAACCGTTGGGAGAATTTGTTCGGGGGCGACGGCTTCTGGGCCTGGGCCGATCCGGTCGATCCCGATTATACCTATGTCGAGGCGCAGGGCGGCTTCGTCGGCCGAGTCAACCGCAAGACGCTCCAGGCGCGCCTGATCCAGCCGCAGGCGAACTATAAGGAAAAGCTGCGCTACAATTGGAACACGCCGATCCACATGTCGCCCAACGAGCGAGGCACGATTTACATCGGCTCGCAATTCCTGTTCCGCAGCCGCGACCATGGCGAGACCTGGGACCGCATCTCGCCCGACCTGACGACCAACAATCCGATCCGGCAACGCCAGGAGCAGTCGGGCGGAATCACCGTCGACAATAGCGCGGCCGAGATGAACACGACGATCTATTCGATCTCGGAAAGCCCGCGCGCGGCGGGGCAGATCTGGGTCGGCACCGACGACGGCAACGTCCAGCTGACCCGCGACGGCGGCCAGAGCTGGGCCAATTTGACCCCGAACCTCGGAATGCCTCCGGGCAACTGGATCGGCTGGGTCGAGGCAAGCCGCTACAACCCCGCGGTCGCTTATGTGACCGACGATCGCCACACCAACGGCGACATGGCGCCCTACCTCTACCGCACTTCCGACTACGGGCAGACTTGGCAGCGGCTGGTCGGTCCGAACACGCCCGGCGTCCGCGGCTACGCTTATGTGGTCAAGGAAGACCGGGTGAACCCGAACATCCTGTTCCTGGGGACCGAGCTCGGGCTCTTCATGAGCCTCAACGGCGGGCAGAGCTGGGCGCAGTTCAAGCCCAGCGATTTCCCCGACGGCGTCTCCGTCCGCGACATCGCGATCCAGGAGCGCGAGGACGATTTGGTGCTTGCGACGCATGGACGCGGCATCTGGGTGATCGACGATATCAGCCCGTTGCGGCAGTTGTCCGCGCAGACCCTGGCGAGCCAGGTCGCGCTGCTGCCGAGCGCGCCGATCGAGCAGCGTATCCAGGGCAATGGCGGCTGGGCCGAGGGCGACGCTTCCTATTCGGGCGAAAACCCGCCCGGCGGCGCCACCATCACTTACTACCAGAAGGCCCGCCACGTGATCGGCCGGATGAAGCTCGAGATCCTCGACGCCAACGGCAATGTTGTGGACGAGATCCCGACGTCCAAGAGCCGGGGCCTCAACCGCGTGAGCTGGTCGATGCAGACCAAGCCGCCAGTCGTCCCGCCGGCCGCGTCGCTGGCCGGTTCGTCGACTTCCGGGCAACGCTTCCTGCCCGGCAATTACACGGTGCGGCTGACCGACGCCGGCCAGGTCACGACCGAGCCGCTTGCGATCACGCTCGACCGAAGGGCGAAATTCACCGTTGCGGACAGGCAAGCGCAATATGCCGCAGCCGAGCGGGTCAAGGCCATGTTCCAGCGCATGAGCAAGCTGGTCGCGCAGATCAACGGCGTGCGCCAGCAGGTCGGCGGGATGGCCCAAAGCACGACTGCTCCGCCGGACCTGAAAGCCGCCGCGGCGCAGGTCGGCGCCAAGGCCGACGCCATGCGCAAGGAAATCGTCGCGACCACCGAAGGCGGCGCGATCACCGGCGAGGAGCGGCTGCGCGAGCATGTCGACCAGATCTACGGAATGGTCACCTCGGTCGAAGATCGCCCGACCGCTTACGAGCTGGCGCGGATTGACGCGCTCGATCGCGAGCTCAAGGACGTCGAGGCCGAGTTTGCAGCATTCCAGGCGGGCGATCTGGCCGGCTTCAACGCCAAGCTAAAGGCGGCCAACCTGCCGCCGCTGACGGTCGCCGAAGTGACGTTCGACCACGCCGACCTCGCGCGCGGCGGGCCGGTGTCGGCGCTTGCGCGGGGCCTCGTCGGAACGCGCTTCTACGGCAATTTGAGCACCGTCGAGACGAAAAGCGAGAAGGATTGAGCGAGCTATTCCGTGCGGCTGCCGCCTGCGGAGCCGAGCGGTTTTACGTGCACCGTCTTGATGTTGACGAACTCGCGGATTCCGTAGGCCGAGCATTCGCGCCCGTAGCCCGAATGCTTGACTCCGCCGAACGGGGTTCGCGGGTCGGAGCGAACATTCTCGTTGACGAAGCTCATGCCGGCTTCGAGCTCGTGCTCGGCGATCCGCCGGCCGCGGTCGAGGTCGCCGGTCAGCACGCCCGAACCAAGCCCGAACTCGCTGTCATTGGCGATCCGGATCGCATCGGCTTCGTCGTCGGCGGCGATGATTGCGGCGACCGGCCCGAACACTTCTTCGTCGTGCGCCGGCTGGCCGGGCCGCACGTCGGCAAGCACCGTCGCCGGATACCAGGCGCCGGGCCGGTCGGGCACCTTGCCGCCGAGCAATAGCCTGGCGCCGTTGGCGACGCTTTGCTCGACCTGGCGATGGATTTCGTCGCGCGCCTTGGCGCTCTGCATCGGCCCGAGCTTGGTGCCTTCCCTTGAAGGGTCGCCCATCTCATAGCCGCGCATTGCCTCGGTGAGCGCCTGCTCGAACGGCTCGAGGATCGGCTTGGCGACGATGAAGCGCTTGCCGGCGATGCAGCTCTGGCCGCCGTTGACCATCCGCGCGGTCGCGGCGATCCTGGCCGCAGCGGCAATGTCCGCGTCTTCGAGCACGACATAAGCGTCGGACCCGCCAAGCTCGAGCACGCATTTCTTGAGGACCGAGCCGGCCGCGGTCGCAACGGCCCGCCCAGCGGCGACGCTTCCCGTGAGGGTCACCGCAGCGACATTGTCATCCTTGATCAAGGTTTCGACGTCGCTGCTGCGAAGGATCAGCGTGCGGAACAGGTCCTTGGGCACGCCCGCCTCGTGAAGCACTTGCTCGATCGCAAGCGCCGAGCCGGGGACGTTGCTGGCGTGCTTCAGCAGCATGCCGTTGCCGGCCATCAGCGCCGGCGCGGCTGCGCGGAACACCTGCCACAAGGGGAAATTCCACGGCATCACAGCGAGCACGACGCCGATCGGATTGAACGCGACGAACGCCTCGCCGCCGCCGATGTCGGCCGGTTCGTTGGCGAGATATTTCTCGGCATGGTCGGCGAACCAGTCGCAGTGGAACGCGCATTTCTCGACCTCGGCGCGGCCGTCATCGAAGGTTTTGCCCATCTCCTCGGTCATCAGCCGGGCGAGCTCGTCCTCGCGCTGGCGGAGGATATCGGCCGCCTTGTGGAGGATCGCCGAGCGCTCGGCGGAGCTGGTCCGGCGCCAGATGAGGTAGGCCTTGTGCGCGGCCGCGGCGGCGGCCCTGGCCTCGGCGACATTGGTTTCCGGATAGGATCGGCCAGCCTCGCCCGTCGCCGGGTTGGTGGTCTGGATCATGTTGCGCATTGCGGGGCGAGTGAGCTCGGCTTGATCGGTCATTGGCGGCCTCCGTTGGAGGCGCACATAAGGCCTGCGCGCTGCCGCACCAATGCGCGCCGCGATACATCGGCTGCTAATTGGGACGAAGGATGTCGCGCCTGGCATGCCGCAAGACATGCCAGCGCTGGAGCGGGCGAAGGGATTCGAACCCTCGACCCCAACCTTGGCAAGGTTGTGCTCTACCCCTGAGCTACGCCCGCTCTGGCTTGAACGCGGTGGTCCGCCGCGCGTCGCGGGGCATTAGCTGCGCCTTCAGGGGCTTGCAAGCCCGCCCGTAAAGCTGTCGGCGTGCCCGTGGCGGACAACCCCTTGCAGGACGGTCGGACCGCAGCCCATATGGCCGTTCAAAGGAGCAGCGACAGCAGTGGCCACCCTTGGGTTGAGCAAAGCCGACCGCGAATCGATCGAGCGGTTCGAGCGCGAGGTCGTCGAACCGTCGATGACCGCGCTGGTGATCCTCGATTTCTGGGCCGAATGGTGCGGCCCGTGCAAGCAGTTGACCCCGCTGCTCGAAAAGCTCGCCGCGGACTATGCCGACAAAGGGGTCAGGCTCGCCAAGATCGACGTCGACAAGGAAAAGCTGCTCGCCACGCAATTCCGGATCCAGTCGATCCCCACCGTCTACGCGATCTACCGCGGCCAGCCGGTCGCCGACCTCACCAATTACCGCAGCGAAGGGCAGCTCAAGAAGGTGCTCGACCAGCTGCTGGCGCAATTGAAGATCGAGCCCGAAGGCGCGGTTCCGCAGGCCGACATCGAGCCGCTGCTGGCGATGGCCGAGCAGGTGCTGGGCGACGGCGATGCTGCGCGCGCAGTCTCCATCTTTCGCCAGATTCAGGAGATGGCGCCCGACAAGCCGGAGGTGATTGGCGGACTGGCGCGAGCGTTGGTTGCTGCCGGCGAGACCGCCGAAGCTCGTGAAATCCTCGACTCGGTCGCGGCCGAACTGGCGACCAAGCCGGAGATCACGCGTGCAAAGGCGGCTCTCGAAGTCGCGGCCGCGGCCCCGGCTGCCGACACCAGCCAGCTCGAGGCGCGGATTGCCGCCGACCCCGACGACCATGAAGCGCGCTTCGAGCTCGCTTTGGCCAGGATGGCCGCCGGCGACCGCGACGCTGCGGCCGACGCACTGCTCGAAATCGTCCGCCGCGATCGCGAATGGAACGAGGGCGCGGCGCGCCAAAGGTTCCTCCAATTGCTCGAGGCACAGGGCCTCGAAGATCCCTGGTCGAGCGCCCAGCGCCGACGCCTCTCGGCAGTCCTGTTCACATGAGCCGGATCCTGCGGGTCCCTTTGTTCCCGCTGCCCGGCGCAATCCTGTTCCCGCGATCCCAGCTGCCGCTGCACATCTTCGAGCCCCGCTACCGCGAGATGGTGCGCGACGCGATCGACGGTCCCGGCCGAATCGCGATGGTCCAGCCGCACCGGATCGACGACGACAATCAGGCGCCGCTGTACGAAGTCGGCTGCGTCGGCGAGATCGTCGGCGTCGAGGAACTCGACGACGGCCGCTTCAACATTGTGCTGCTCGGCGCCAACCGCTTCCGGCTGGTCAAGGAAACCGAGTCCGACGAGCCTTACCGCTGCGCCGAAGTCGATATCGAGGCGTTCAACGACGAGGAACCCAAGCCGTTGTCGCTGGCCGAGCGCGCCGAGGTCGAGCGCGAGGCGCGGCGGCTTGGCGATGCAATGGGACTCGCGGTCGACTGGAACGCGGTCGCCCGGCTCGACGACGAAATGCTGGTCAATGCGATCGCCCAGGTGGCGCCGTTCGACGCGGGCGCCAAGCAGGCGCTGCTCGAGCAGCCGTCGCTCGATGGGCGGGCCGATCTGCTGGTGCAGCTGATGCAATTCCACCGGGCGGCAGTCACTGGCGGAGCCGATGTCGAGCCGCCGCTTCAATAATTAGATTGGGAGGCCTCGCAGCAGCAGCGGCAGGTCGCCGCTGGTGCCCCGGGCTTCGCTCATCAGCCGGTTCCTGAGCGGCGAAATCCGGCCGACCAGCCCCATTCCGAAGCGGCGGATCGCCGAGGCAGTCTTGCCCGGGATCCCGTAGATGCGGGTCAGGCTGTCGGTTGCGAAGGCGACCGATAGAGCGTCGATCGAGCGCCAGCGCTGGTAGCGATCGAGCAGCTGCGCGTCGCCGAGGTCGAGCCCGATCCGCGCGCCTTCGACCAGCACCTGGGTCAGCGCTGCCGCGTCGCGGAAGCCGAGGTTGAGGCCCTGGCCGGCGATCGGGTGGATCGCATGCGCCGAATCGCCGACCAGCGCGAGCCGCTTGGCGGTGATCTGCGCGGCGTGGTGGAAGCCGAGCGGGAAGGACGAACGGGGCGCGAGCATCGCCACCTGGCCGAGGAAACCGCCCATCGCCGCCTCCGCCTCGGCCGCGAAGTCGTCGTCGTTGAGCGCGAGCCAGCCAACGGCGTCTTGCTGCGGCACAGACCATACGATCGCCGAGCGGTGGCCGCCCTCGTCATCGTTCATCGGCAGCAGCGCGAACGGGCCGCCGGGGTAGAAAATCTCGTAAGCGACATGCTCGTGAGGCCGCTCGTGGCGAAGCACCGAAACGATCGCCTGGTGATCGTATTTCCACCGGGCGATCTTGATTCCAGCCGCCTCGCGGGTCGCCGAATTTCGCCCGTCGGCGGCGATCAATAGCGGCGCACTGAGCTTGCGCCCGTCGCCAAGCGAGACGACCACGCCGTGATCTCCGCGATCGACCTGCTCGACCTGCGACTTCCACAGCAGCCACAGATTCGTCCCCGCTTCCGCCCGCGCGTGGAGCGCTGCGCGGAGGCTGCGGTTCTCGTGCATGAAGCCGAGCGGCTCGCCGTCATCGGGATCGAAATGGAGCCCGCCCGGATCGAGCCCGTCGGCGACCGCGATGCGCGAGATCGGGCAGCCCGGCTGCGGCAGGTGAGCGGCGACCCCAACCGTCTCGAGCATCCGCATCGAGCTCGACGAGACCGCGCTTGTGCGGCCGTCGAAGCCCGCGCCCGCGCGCGGCGAAGGATCGCCGGGATCGACCACGATCGCCGAAAGCCCGCTCGAATCGAGCGCCGAGGCGAGCGCGAGCCCAACCAGCCCGCCGCCGAAAATGATCGCGTCCGCACGGTCCATCGCGCCGCCCTACGCGCCCGCCGCAACGAGGCCAAGAAGTTCGCTTGACCCCGGACTCCGGGTGGAGGATTCTAGCGCGAGAAAGAATGTGGGGTGGGAATGGCGACCGTGGCCACGCGCGCGCCCAAGCGTGAACTTGGACCGGACTGGCGGGATGCGCTGCGCGGCGTAGTCCGGCGGTTCGCGGTGCGCAGCTGGGGCGCGCTGCTCGTCGCGGTCAGCCTGGCCGGAGCGATCGCGCTCGCCACCCATAATCCGACCGACCCGTCGCTGAGCACTGCCGCTGGTGGACCACCCGCCAATTGGCTCGGTAGCTTCGGCGCTTATGTCAGCGATGGCCTGCTGCTGTTGTTCGGGCTCGGCTCGGTGTTTTTCCTTCCCGTGGTCGCCATCGCCGGTCTGCGCCTGCTTCGGCTCGAGGCGGTGGGGCGGATAGCCCGCGGACTCCTGCTCGCGGCGATAGCCGCAATCCTCCTCGGAATCGCGCTCGGCCTGACCAGCGGCTCGGCCGTGTCGGGTTTGCCGGGAGGCTGGGGCGGAGCGCTCGGCCTCGCGGCGGCGCACGGGGTCGACGCCGGTCTGGGCCTGATCGCCGACCCGCAGATTGCCGCGCCGGCTCGATTCGCGAGCCTGCTTGTGCTCGCGTTCGCCGGGCTCGTCGTGGCCTATTTTGCCTTGGGGCTGAACGCCGAAGAGCGAAACTGGATCGGCGGCCTGTTCCGTCGCCAACCGCGGGAACGCCGCGCCGCACCGAGAGCGACCGAGCTTCGCGAAGAGCGGACGGTCGCCGCACTGCCGCCCAAGGCGCGGCCGACGGTCGCGGTCGCCGAACCTGCGCGACCGGTCGTGGCCGCGGGCAGTGGCAAGGGTCGCAGGCCAGGCGCGCAGCCGAGCCTCGCGCTCGGCGACAATTACCAGCTCCCGACCCTCGACCTGCTGACACCGCCGCCCAGGGAAGGTCGCCAGCAGATCGACCGCGCGGGGCTCGAGCGCAACGCGCGGCTGCTCGAGACCGTGCTCGAGGACTTCAACGTCCGCGGCGAGATCACCGAGGTCCGGCCGGGGCCGGTGGTGACGATGTACGAACTCGAACCGGCGAGCGGCATCAAGGCCAGCCGGGTGATCGCGCTTGCCGACGACATCGCCCGCAACATGTCCGCACTGTCGGCGCGGGTCGCGACCATCCCGGGCCGAAGCGTGATCGGCATCGAGCTGCCCAACCCCAAACGCGAAGCGGTGACGCTGAGCGAGCTGATCGGGAGCCAGGCGTTCGAAGACCAGAACATGTCGCTGCCGTTGATCCTCGGCAAGAATATCGCCGGCGACCCGGTGATCGCCGATTTGGCCCCGATGCCGCACCTGCTGGTCGCCGGAACGACCGGATCGGGCAAGTCGGTCGGGCTCAACTGCATGATCCTGTCGCTGTTGTACCGGTACGGCCCCGACCAGTGCAAAATGATCATGATCGATCCCAAGATGCTCGAGCTCAGCAGCTACGACGACATCCCGCACCTGCTCGCACCGGTCGTCACCGAGCCGGGCAAGGCGATCCGCGCGCTCAAATGGACCGTCGAGCAGATGGAAGAGCGCTACCGGATGATGGCCA
>JAZJZB010000145.1:0-4219 GCA_040390085.1 Pseudomonadota bacterium
ATGCGATCCAGATCACCGTCGCCGACGTCCGCGACGGCGCCTGCTCCTCCTCGACGCTCCAGGAAGCCGCAAGCTGGGGCAAGGTCTCGACTGCCTTGGAGCAAATGGTGTTCGCCGAGGCGACCAGCGTCCTGCCGCTGCTCGCCAGCGACGCCTGGCACCGCGGCGCCTGGAAGACCCGCGAGAAGCGCCGCTTCGCCAGGCTGTTCGACTGAAGTCGATTGCCAAGCGTAACGAACTGACGCACCCTCCCCGGGTCAACATCCTGGGGAGGGTTTTTCATGCACTACAGCCCAATTCTCGCGCCGGTCGTGGCGCTCGTCGCGTGGACCTTGCTGGTCATGCTGTGGATGGTCGTCACGAGGATGGGCGAGTTTCGCCGCCTCGGGATCAGCTTCGACGACATCCCGGCGGGGTCGCGCGGGGTCGATCTCGAAGGTCGCGCCGATCCGCGAGCCCAGTGGAAATCGCACAATTACAACCATTTGCTTGAACAGCCGACGATCTTTTACGCGATCGCGCTGACGCTCGCGATGATGGATATGGGGGGCGGCCTCAATTACTGGCTGGCCTGGGGCTATGTCGGCTTGCGGGTGATCCACAGCCTGTTCCAGGCGACGGTCAATGTCGTCAAATACCGGCTTCTGCTGTTCACCCTCGCCAGCCTGTGCCTGATCGGGCTTACCGTCCACGCGGCGGCGCGAATCCTGCACGATTGCGGATTGATCTAGCGCCAAACACTAACGCTGGAAGGCGGCGGCCAGCTCGACATGGGTCGACCAGCGGAACTGGCCGACCGGCCTGGCCCAGTCGAGCGCATAGCCGCCGTCGACGAGAACGCGCGCGTCCCTCGCAAACGTCGCGGGGTTGCAGCTGATATAGGCAATTCGCCCGACGCTTGAGCGGGCGATTTCGGCGACCTGTTCGGCCGCGCCGGCGCGCGGCGGGTCGAGGATGACCGCGCCGAAGCGCGACAGTTCGGCGCCATCGAGCGGCCGCCGGTAGAGGTCGCGATGCTCGACCTTGGTCGATCGCGCCGCCCGGGAAAGCGCCGCAACGGCATCGCGCGAAGCCTCCGCGGCGAAGGCGGCGTCCAACGCCAGCGCGAACGTGCCAAGGCCCGCGAACAGGTCCGTGACCGGCCCGGTGCCCGCCACGGCTACGCGCGCCGCTTCGACCAGCGCCGCCTCCCCGTCTGCCGTCGCCTGGAGGAAGGCGCCGGGGGGAAGGCGTACCGGCTTGCCGGACAGGCTGATGGTCGCGGGCTCGGGCTCGTACAGGGTCTCCGGCCCAAGCCCGCTATCGATCGACAGCCGGGCGAGGCCCTGCTCCTGCGCGAAATCGGTCAGGCGCATGTGCTGCTCGAACCCCGAAGGCGCGACTCCGTTGATCAGGACATCAGGGCCCTGGTCCGCCAGTGTGAGCTGGATCTCGGCGATGCGTTTGGGCTTGAGCAGCGCCCCTAGCAGCACCCGCAATGGCTCGACCAATGCGAACAATTCGGGCCGGAGGACATGGCATTCGCGCAAATCGACGATCCGGTTCGATTTGGCGGCATTGAAACCGATCACCGCCGAATTGCCCGCCTTGAGCGCGCGCAGGGTCGCCCGCCGGCGGCTGTTCGGCGGTGACAGATGCGGCGCCTCGATGCGTGTCTGCAGGTCATGCTGGGCAAGCGCGCCGGCGATCCTTGACTTAAGATAGTCGCGATAGGCCGCATCATCGACATGTTGCAGCTGGCACCCGCCGCATTCGGGGAAATGGCGGCACGGTGGCGCCTGGTGGTGCGGACCAGGCGCAACGGTCCCGTCGGCCAGCAGCCGGTCGCCTGGCGCTGCGAAAGCGGCGTGCCGTCCGCTCGCCGTCACTCCATCGCCGCGCGCCGCGATGCGGACGATCAGCTCATCCATTGGCGAGCGCTAGCGCAGCCGGGATCGCCAGTGCGAGATCGTCGGCGATCATCCCCGGCCCGGCGATTTCCGCCGCTCGTCCGTGCAGCCAGACGCCCGCGCACGCCGCGTCGAACGCGCTCAGCCCGCGCGCCCGCAGCGCGGTGATGATCCCGGCCAATACGTCCCCGGTTCCGGCGCTCGCCAGCCACGCCGGCGCGGGCGGTGCAAATGCGCAGCGGCCGTCGGGCGCGGCGACGATCGTGTCTGTTCCTTTGAGGACGACGATATTGTAACAGGCCGTGGCCGCAGCGAGCGCGCGCTCGGCCTTGGAGCCCTCAAGTTCGCCGAACAAAGCAACGAATTCGCCCTCGTGCGGGGTGAGGATGCAATCCTGTCCCTTGAGCCGGCCCGGCTCGCCCACCAGGCCTATGGCATCGGCATCGATGACCTTTGGCGCCTTGGAGGTCAAAGCGAGCGTCAGGACCTGGGGGATGTCGCCCAGCCCCGGCCCGACCAGGATGCACCCGATACGCTCGTCATAAAGATCGGCGGACCCCCACTGGACAATCGATTGCGGCAGGCCGGGAATCGGATTCGAGGTCGAAAGCCGGACATAGCCCGCCCCCGCCCGCGCCGCCGCACTCGCCGCGAGCGCGATCGCTCCCGGCATGGTGCCGGCCAGGCAATGGACCAGGCCGCGATCATATTTGTGGCCGCCGCGATTGAGCGGCGGAATCGCGGGCGCCGCGATTTCGGTCCAGTCGTTGGCGGTTTCGACGCCGATCTCGGCGACCGCCACCCGACCGCATTTGGCCATCGCCGGGAACAGCCGGTGCGCGGGCTTCAGCGCGCCCAGCGCGACCGTCAGATCGAATGATGGAACCGGGCTGAGCTCGGTGCCGCTGTCGCTGTCCACTCCGCTGGGGACGTCGCACGCAATCCGGATACGGGCCGCTGCTGCCAGCCGCGCCAGCTGCCCCCTCAATCCCTCATCGAGCCCGCGCTTGAGGCCGGTTCCGAATACAGCATCGACCACGACCGCCGCCGGTGCAGTCGCGTCGCCCAGCTGCTCGACGGCCCCGCCCCATTGCTTGCGCGCGGCCTTTGCAACGGCGGTTTTGGGCTCGCCACTCGCGGCGACTCGAACCGCGACGCCCTGGTCTGAAAGATGGCGCGCCGCGACATAGCCATCGCCGCCATTATTGCCCGGGCCGGCCACGACCAGGACCGGCATCGGTCCGGCAAAGCGCAGGATCGCCTCGGCCAGGCCGGCCCCGGCGCGCTCCATCAATTCATCGACCGGCGTTCCAGCGGCAATCGCTTTGGCCTCGGCCGCGGCCATTGCGGAGGCGGTCAATATTGGGCGTGGGCCGGTCATTGAGCGCGTCTAGCGCAGGCTGGTCGCCAGGCGCCACCATTCGCGCGGCACCTGGTCGGCGGCGGCATCACGCGTTTCTTCGCTGTCGAACAAGGCGAAGCACGTCGCGCCCGATCCCGACATCCGCGTCAGTTGCGCCCCGGGCTGGAGCGCCAGCATTGCAAGCACGGTCTCGACCTGCGGCGCCAGTTCCACCGCGACCTGCTGCAGATCATTGCCGCCATCGCGCCAGTCGCGAAGCGGGCCGCCGTCGGTCCCGTCCCAGCGCCCGAACACCTCGGCGGTCGCCAATTGCACGCGCGGGTTGACCAGCAACACCGGCGCTCCCGACAGATCGCTGAGGTCGATCGGGGTCAGCTCATCGCCAGCCCCGGTCCCGCGTACTGGCAAGCTGAGCAGGCAGGCGGGCACATCGCTACCCAATTGCGGCGCGACCTTTGCCGCATGGCCAGGGTCGATCCGCCACAAGGATGTCAGCAGGCGCAACGCCGCTCCAGCATCGGCCGACCCACCACCGATCCCCGAGGCTACCGGCAAATATTTGTGGAGACGGATCGCGGCCCCGGCTTTGGTCCCGCTCGATTCTTGCAAGGCTCGCGCCGCGGCCATGACGATATTGTCGTCGTCGCTGCACAGTTCGGCGGCGAACGGTCCGCTCACCGACAGGGACAGCTCGTCCGCCGCTTCGGCGCTCAGCCGGTCGCCGTCGGTGCAGAATGCGAACACGGTCTCAATCTCGTGACGTCCGTCGCCGCGCTTGCCGCGAACGTGGAGCGCGAGGTTGAGCTTGGCCGGGGCGATTTCGCGCGCTGCGGTCAAGGCGCCGCCGTCGCGGGCGTAAGGCCGCCCTTAAGTTTGGCTTCGATCCGCTTGGCGGCATCGTCTTCGGCGGTGAGCAACGCGGCGCTCCACGCGAAGCGCGCTTCATAACGCCGCCCCGACGAATATA
>JAZJZB010000146.1:0-8306 GCA_040390085.1 Pseudomonadota bacterium
CTTGGGAAGCTTCTGCTCTACCATTGAGCTACGCCCGCTCGGCCGTGGCCACGAGTTAAGTTGCAGCTCGCCCCGCGTCAACGCGGCGGAAGGTTCATATCGCGGGAACGATGGGGCCTTTTTGGCGTTGCTTAATATAAGCAGGCTTACTATATCGGTTGCCAATGGAAACCCTTCCGTTCGAGATCGGAGAGACCGCGCACGCGCTGCGCAAGGCGTTCGACCGCCATGCGGTCGGCCTTGGCGTCACGCGCGCGCAGTGGAAGGTGCTGTTCCGGCTCACCCGCCAGCCGGGCTTGCGCCAGATCGAGCTTGCCGATCTCCTCGACATCGAGCCGATCACGCTGTCGCGGATCGTCGACCGGCTCGAGGAGGCCGGGCTGGTCGAGCGCAGCGCCGATCCCGCCGACCGCCGCGCCTGGCGGCTGCACGTTACCGCGCGCGCGCAGCCGCTCGTCGAAAAGCTCAAGGCGATCGCCGCCGAGCTGGTCGCCGAAGCGTTTGCCGGGATCGCTCCGAGCGACATTGAAACCACCCGCCAGGTGCTTGCCCGAGTGCGTGAGAACGCGGGCCGCGCGACTTCAATCAGCAAGGCTTCGAATCAATGAATAAGATGCAGGCCGAGCCGATGGCCGGCACCGCGGCCGCCGACGCGCCCAAGAAGAAGGGCGTTCGCAAGATCGCCGAGAAGGGCGGGTTGCGCACCTTGCTGATGCTGATCGTCCCGGCGCTGCTGCTGCTCGCCGGCGGCTATTACTGGCTGACCAGCGGAGGCAGCGTTTCGACCGACGATGCGCAGGTGAAGCAGGACATCGTCTCGGTCAGCCCGCAGGTGAACGGCCAGATCGTCGAGGTGCTGGTGCGCAACGGTGCGAAGGTGAAGCGGGGCGACCTGCTGTTCCGAATCGACCCGCAACCTTACCGGGTCGCGCTGGAGAATGCCGAAGCCCAGCTCGCCACCGCACGGCTGCAGACGCATGTGCTGCGCACCCAGGCGGCCGGGACCGGCGGCGACATCAGCGGCGCCGAGGCCAATCTCGCGATCAAGCGCAACGCGCTAGCGCGCCAGCAGGCGCTGCTGAAACAAGGTTTCACCACCCGGGCCGATTATGACGACGCGCTCAACGAGGTGCGCTCAGCCGAGACTCA
This sequence comes from Pseudomonadota bacterium, assembly GCA_040390085.1. Lineage (GTDB taxonomy): Bacteria > Pseudomonadota > Alphaproteobacteria > Sphingomonadales > Sphingomonadaceae > Sphingomicrobium. Next base: position 1,150 of record JAZJZB010000146.1, read on the forward strand.
GCTTTTCGATGCTCGCGCGCGCGCCGCAAACGCCAGCGCGGCGGTCGCGCCGCGTGAGCAGCCGCAGATCGCTCAGGCGCAAGCCGCGGTCGACAAGGCCCGGCTCGACCTCGAGCGGACCAACGTCCGGGCGCCGATGGACGGCGTGATCGAAAATGCCGACAATTTGCAGGTCGGGCAGATGGCGGTGACCGGCATTGGAATGGTGTCGCTGGTCCACAGCCAGAGCGCGTGGGTCGAGGCCAATTTCAAGGAAAAGGACGTCGGTCGGATGATCCCCGGACAGCGCGCGAAGATCGCGGTCGACGCTTATCCCGGACGGACGTTCGACGCCCATCTGCAGAGCATCGGCGCCGGCACCGGAAGCCAATTCTCGCTACTCCCGGCGCAGAACGCCAACGGCAATTGGGTCAAGGTGACCCAGCGCGTGCCGGTGCGGATCGCGTTCGACGGAACCCCGGACAAGCCGATGATCGCCGGCCTGTCGGTCAACGCGACCATCTATTTCGACGAGCCCAAGAAAAAGTAAGCGATGGCCAGCGCGCCCGGAGTCCCGTGCCATCCGCTGCCGCCCGGAGAGCGGATCATTGTCACCATCGGGGTGATGATGGCGGTGCTGCTGCAGGTGCTCGACACGACCATCGCCAATGTGGCGCTGCCGCACATGCAGGCGAGCCTGAGTGCGACCCAGGACACCATCAACTGGGTGCTGACGAGCTACATCGTCGCCTCGGCGATCGCGCTTCCGATCAGCGGCTGGCTGGCCGACAAGGTCGAGCGCAAGCGGCTGCTGCTGATCTCGGTGATTGTCTTCACCGCCGCGTCGGTGCTGTGCGCGACGGCGACTTCGCTGACCGAGATGGTCCTGTTCCGGGCGCTCCAGGGGGTCGGCGGCGCGTTCATCGTCCCGCTCGCCCAGGCAACCCTGTTCGACATCAACCCGCGCGAAAATCACGGCAAGGCGATGGCGCTGTTCGGCGGCGGCATCATGATCGGGCCGATCCTCGGGCCGGTGCTCGGCGGCTGGCTGACCGACAATTACAATTGGCGCTGGGTGTTCCTGGTCAATCTGCCGGTCGGAATCATCTGCGGGCTGCTGCTGCTCCGCTTCATGCCCAGGGCGGAAAAGCACGAGCGCAAGTTCGACTTGTTCGGCTTTGCATTGCTCGCGGTGGCGCTTGGCGCGCTGCAGATGTTCCTCGACCGCGGCGAGCAGAAGGACTGGCTGTCGAGCTGGGAGATCATCATCGAGCTCGGGCTGGCGATCGCCGCGGCGTGGATGTTCGTGGTGCACATCGCCACTTCGAAACAGCCGCTGTTTGAGCGATCGATGTTCGCCGACCGCAATTTCGCGACCGGGCTGGTGTTCATGGCGGTGACCGGCGTGCTGCTGCTCGCCGGCCTCGCGCTGCTGCCGCCGCTATTGCAGAACCTCTACGGCTATTCGGTGCTTCAGTCGGGCTTCCTCACCGCGCCGCGCGGAGTCGGGACCTTGATCTCCATGCTGATGGCCGGGCGCCTGGTTGGCAAGTTCGACTCCCGCGCCCTGGTCGGGATCGGGATCGCGCTGATGGGCGTGTCGCTGTACATGATGACCGGCTTTGCGATCGACCAGCCGTCGCGCCCGGTGATCGTCAGTGGCGTGGTCCAGGGCCTCGGGCTCGGGCTGATCTTCGTTCCGCTGCAGAGCCTTGCGTTCGAGACCCTCGCGCCGCGCATGCGGACGACGGCGGCGGCGCTGCTTAACCTGTCGCGCAACATCGGCGGATCGGTCGGAATTTCGGTCGTCAGTACGCAGCTGGTGCGGATGACGCAGGTCAGCCACGCCGACCTAGCCCAGAACATCACGCAGCAGACGATCCCGACGCTCAACCCCGAAGTGCTCCAGACGGTCGCGCCGGTCGCTGGACCGGCGGCGCTCGCCTATATCAATGCCGAGGTGACCCGGCAGGCGCTGTTCATCGCCTATCTCGACGATTTCAAGCTGATGATGATCGTCACTTTCGCGGTGCTTCCGCTGCTGCTGTTCATGAAGCGCGGCAACAAGATCGGCACCGGCCAGCCGCAGCACGCGGCAATGGATTGAGCGGCATCGTCGCGATCCGGGTGAGTCCCCGCTCTGCAAAGCCGGGGATCGGCGGCTAGCGGGAAGGCGCGGACGGGCGCGAGGAGCTCGAGATCCGGGTTGCCGAGGCGCCGACCGACGGCGCCGCCAATGAGGCGGTAGTCAAGCTGCTCGCCAGGGCGCTCGGGATCAGCCGTTCTGAAGTGTCGATCATTTCCGGCCAGGCCAGTCGTCACAAGCGGGTCGCGACCCCATTTGGGCTGGACGAACTTCGCCGCCGATTGGCGGGCTCATGATAAAAAGGGAGAAGATGATGTTCGGAATCCACAAGCGGCGGCTTGGCTCGAACGGGCCGGAAGTCTCGGCAATCGGGCTTGGCTGCATGGGCATGAGCGAATTTTACGGGGCCGGCAGCGATGCCGGGTCGATCGCGACCATCCATCACGCGCTCGACCGCGGCGTGACCTTCCTCGACACCGCCGACATGTACGGCCCGTTCAAGAATGAGGAGCTGGTCGGCCGCGCGATCGCCGGCCGGCGCGACGAGGTGTTCCTCGCCACCAAGTTCGGCAACGTGCGCGGCCAGGCGGGCGAGTTCCTCGGTGTTCGCGGCGACCCCGATTATGTGCGCTCGGCGTGCGAGGCGAGCCTCAAGCGCCTCGGGGTCGAGGTGATCGACCTCTATTACCAGCACCGAGTCGATCCCAACGTGCCGATCGAGGACACGGTCGGCGAAATGGTCCGCTTGAAGGAGGAAGGGAAGGTGCGCTTCCTCGGCCTCAGCGAAGCCGCGCCGCAGACCATCCGCCGCGCCCATGCGGTGCACCCGATCACCGCGGTCCAGACCGAGCTGTCGCTATGGAGCCGCGATGCGGAGGCCGAGGTGCTTCCGACGGTGCGCGAGCTGGGCATCGGCTACGTCGCTTACTCCCCGCTCGGCCGCGGGTTCCTGACCGGCCAGTTCAAGTCGCCCGACGATTTTCCGGAGGACGATTTCCGCAAGAACCACCCGCGCTTCCAGGGCGAGAACTTCCAGAAGAACCTCGACCTGGTCAGCGAATTCGAAGCGATCGCGAAGGCGAAGGGCTGCACCACCGCGCAGCTCGCGCTCGCCTGGGTGTTGGCGCAAGGCGAGGACATCGTGCCGATCCCAGGCACCAAGCGAGTCAAGTATCTCGACGAGAATATCGGCGCGCTGGAGGTCAAGCTGACCGGCGAGGAGTTGAAGCGGCTCGACGAGATCCTGCCGCCCGGCGCGGCCGCCGGCCAGCGCTACCACGAACGCGGGATGGCGGCGGTCAACCTCTAGATGCGGTCGTCGACCAGGCTCATGCAGGTGACTCCGGCTTCGGCTTTCTGAAGCTCCGATACGTCGATCTCGACGACGGTGAAGCCGCGGTCGCGGAGGCGGTCGGCGGTGCGGGGGTTGCCAGCGGGTATGATCAGGCGCTCCCCGGCGCGAAGGGCGTTGGCGGCGGCGGGCTCGTCGACGGCTATCGGTTCCACGTCGATGAATTGTGACGGGTCGACCGAACGCCCATCGTAGATCAGCACCGGCGTGCCCGACGCGTCCCCACCGATGAAGGTCGCGCCGGTCTTGAGGTGGAGACAGTCGCGCAGCCGGGCCTCGATCACCGCCAGGCCAAGCGGCGCGACGAGTTTTGATAGGGCCTGGATCCCGGCGGCGTCGGTGCGGGTCGACAGGCCGACGTAGAGCGTGCGCCCGATGCGCAGCACGTCGCCGCCGTCGAGGAAGCCGGAGGCGATCCGGTGAAGCTCGAAGTGGGCAGCGAGGCCGGCGGCGGTGGATTCGACTTCATTGGCGCGTGAGGCCGCGCCTGGCCGCGTAATCACCGCATGGCCGTCGAGCAGCAGCGCGGTGTCTTCGACGAACACGGCGTCGGGCTGGTCGGGGAGCTCGGGCAGGCGGACGATTTCGAAGCCGGCCTCGGCGAGGGCCTGTTCGTAGGCTGCGTGCTGCGCACTCGCCTTGCCGGCATCGATCGGGGTTCGCTCGAGATGGGTCAGCTCGCATTCCGCCAGGCGTGGGCTGACGGCCCGGGTGAAGGCTTTCCTCATCCGCCGTGCTGGCGCATCCACAGCGCGAACAGGTCGGGCCAGCGCGAGCCGGGATTGTCGCGCGGAAGGTGCAGCCCGAAGCCGTGGCCGCCTTCGGCGAGCAGATGGGCTTCGACCGGGACCTTGGCGGCGCGCGCCGCGGCGATCCAGCGCAGGCTGTTTTCGACCGGGACCAGCCCGTCGTCGAAGGCGTGGACGACGAAGCTTGGCGGGGTGGCGCCGTTGACGTGGCGCTGGGGCGAGCGGGCCTCGACCAGGGCGGGCGTCGGGTTGAGCCCGAGCAGGCTGTCGCGCGAGGCGCCGTGGGTCGCATCGGGGTCGAGCGTCGTGACCGGGTAGATCAGGCCGGCGAACGCGGGGCGGGCCGATTGCGCGTCGGCGGAATCAACCTGCGCGTAGACGCGCTCGTCGTAGGATACGGACAAGTCGGCCGCGAGGTGGCCGCCGGCCGAAAAGCCGAGCACGCCGAGCCGCCTGGGATCGATCTTGAACTCTGCCGCGCGGGCGCGGATCAGGCGCATCGCACGCTGGGCGTCCTGCAGTGGAACGACCGAGCGGTTGGCCCACCCTTCGCCCGGTAGGCGGTAGCTGAGCACGAACATGGTGGTGCGCTCGGCGTTGAACCGCTCGGCCGGGTGAAGCCCTTCATTCTGCACCGCGAGGAAGCCGTAGCCGCCGCCGGGAATGGCAAGGATCGCCGAGCCGTCGGGAAGGGCAGGGCGGAACACATTCACTTCCGGAACGGCGATGCCCCTGATCCACAGCTGCGGGTAGTTGGGATCGGGGAACATCTGCCAGCCAGGCGTCGGCAGCGTGTGCGGCGCCCCCGGTGGAGTGCCCGGCCACAGCGCGAAGCGCTCCTTCGCTGGCCATATCGGCGCCCACGGGTCGGCGGCGACGATGGCCGGATCCTTATAGTCCTGCGCGCCCGCTGCCGAGGCGGCGAGCAGCGCCGCGGCGCCGGTCAGAAGGGCTCTTCGCTCAATGTCCATCAGCGCTCCTCATTCGTCCTTCCCGCGCAAGCGGGAATCCCGCTTGTTCTTGCGGCATTCCAAGGAAGCGGGACCCCCGCTTGCGCGGGGTGACGAGCTACTGTCTGACAATTTGCCCGCCCTTCATCACCAGGCGCACGGCGCGAACCGCCGAGACGTCGCGGGTGGGGTCGCCGGCGACCGCGACGAGGTCGGCGAGCAGGCCGGGCTTGACCGCGCCGCGGTCGGCCAGGCGCAGGATCCGCGCATTGCCCGACGTGGCCGCGATCAGCACTTGGGCGGCGGGCATTCCGGCGCGCTGCATCGCTTCCATCTCGAGCCAGTTGTGGCCGTGGGTGAAAACGCCGACGTCGCCGCCCATGCAGATCGGGACTCCGGCCTGCATCGCCAGGCGGAACGAGCGGCGGTTCTGCTGGACGCTTTCGGGCGCGGGCTTCTTGCCGTCCCAATGCTGGAAGTAGCGGGCATAGGCTTCCGATGCGGCGAGGGTCGGGCACAAGGCGATGCCCTTGGCGGCCATCGCCTTGAGCACGGTTTCGGTGCCGCCATAGCCATGCTCGATGGTGTCGGCGCCGGCGCGGACCGCGCGCATCATCCCTTCGGCGGTGGTGGCGTGGACCGCGACCAGCCGGCCGGCGTCGTGGGCGGCGGCGACTCCGGCGTCGAGCTCGGCCTGGGAGAGGGTGGGGCGGCTCGGCTCGCCCTTGCCCCAACGATAATCGGCGTAGAATTTGACGATGTCGGCGCCGGCGGCGACCTGGTCGCGCACCGCGCGGATGGTCTCGTCGACCCCGGCGACTTCCTGGGCGCCCTGGGGGACGACGACGCCTGGCTCGAAGCCCTTGGGCCCGTAGGCGCCGCGGGCGACGATTGCCTTGGTCGAAACCAGCAGGCGCGGGCCGGGGACGATGCCCTGGTCGATGGCCTGCTTGAGGCCAACGTCGGCATAGCCCGCGCCTTCGGTGCCGAGGTCGCGCTCGCTGGTGAAGCCGGCATCGAGCGTCCGCTCGGCCTGGACCACGGCGCGCGCGGTGCGCAGCGCGAGCGGCTCGTGGAGGACCTGATCGTCCCACAATGTCTCGTTGTAGGGGTGCAGGAAGAGGTGCGAATGACCCTCGATCAGGCCGGGGATGAGTGTGGCGCCGGGCAGGTCGATGGTTCGAGCGCCGGCGGGCGCGATCACATTCGGGCCAGCGGCGATTATACGGTCGCCGTCGACCACGACCATCCAGCCTTCATGAGGGATCGGGTTGACCCCGTCGAATACACGGGCCGGGCGGAGTACAAGCGCCTCGGCGAGGGCGGGGGCTGCGAGCAGCAGGGCTGCGAGGAACAGGATCAGGCGGCGCATGAGCGTGAGCCTATGCGCAAACCGGCTGCGCCGCCAAGCACCGGAAGTTGCCAAAGTTGGCACCGGCAACGCGCGTGCGCGAGTTCGCGCCCAGTACGGCACGCCGAAACGCAGCAATCGCAGCGAACCTACGCGCGCGGGCTCGAGCGACGCTGACGACGAATTGGCGGCAATAGTGGCGGCGAAGATGAGCTTGTGCCTCACAGCCGAGCTTAAGCCACAAAAGAGCAGCTGTAGGAAAGTTGTTTCGGAGCGACCGCGCTGAGGCGCTTCACACAGTAGACGAGGGGATTCAAATAAATTTGCAAATTATATAATTTTATGCCAGATGGTGTCGTCAGAAAGGTAAGGTGAGTCGTGAATAACAGCAGTGTTTTAGAGGTTTTTACGGGAAAGTCAGTTGCTCAAATGCTCGAGCACGGCGGTTCGCAGTCGTGGGTGATCAATCCTAAAAGTATGCGAAACGTTGAGTATTGTATTTGCACTCGGAACGATAGCCGCGACGGGGAGGAGGGGTTTCCGACCAATCCCGAACCGCGATATTCGGCGTTCATGGTCGGCAAGGTAGCTGGCTTCCGAAAGGTCGAACATCGCAACGGCCGCGACCGTTATATCGTGCTTTTTAGTGAATATGCGGTTGTTGAGCCGCCCGTCCCGAATTTCAGGCACG
>JAZJZB010000147.1:0-10677 GCA_040390085.1 Pseudomonadota bacterium
AGACCCAGCCGAGCATGTCGAGCGGGCGGAACAGCTGCATCAGCAGCGAATTGACCAGCACTACGTCGCCCGGGGTGAAGCGACCCTTGCTCCAGCCCCAGACGGTGAAGATCATCGCCCCCGCCATCATCAAATTGGTGATCAAGGCCTGGCCGATGTTGAGCCAGGCGAGCGAAACCTCGTTGCGAACCGCGGCGCGGGTGAAAGCGCCGGTTGCTTCGTCGTAGCGCCTGGCCTCGCGCTCCTCAGCACCGAAATATTTTACCGTCTCGTAGTTGAGCAGGCTGTCGACCGCCCGGCCGATCGCCTTGTTGTCGACGTCGTTCATCTGCCGCTGCAGATGCGCCCGCCAATCCGTCACCTTGCGGGTGAAGGTGATGTAGACCGCGACCATCACCAGCGTCGCCGCGACCAGGCCAGCGCCGAACTTGACCAGGAAGATTGCGCAGATCGCTCCCAGCTCGATCACCGTCGGGGCAATGTTGAACAGCAGGAAATAGAGCATCATGTCGATGCTCTTGGTCCCGCGCTCGACCACCTTTGACAGCGAGCCGGTGCGCCGCTCGAGGTGGAAGCGCAGCGACAAATCGTGGATGTGGCGGAACACCTGGCCGGCGAGCCGGCGAGCGGCGTCCTGTCCGACCTTCTCGAACAAGGCATTGCGCAGATTGTCCGACAGCACGCCGGCGAAGCGCGCGGTCGCATAAGCAGCGACGAGGCCGGCGACGAGCGCGAAGGCGACCCGGTGGCCGGACATGCCGTCGATCACCGCTTTGTAGGCGAACGGCATCACCAGCACGGCCGCCTTGCCGGCGAGGACCAGGATCACCGCGCCGATGACTCGAAGCTTGAGCTCGGTCTCGCCCTTCGGCCAAAGCATCGGCAGGAAGCGCCACAGCGCGGCGAAGCCGCCGCTGGGCTTCGCTGGTTGTTCGATTGCCGTGTCCGCCATCTGCCTAAGGTAGGAACGCGGCGCATTCGCCGCAAACGACGCTCGTCCCGCGGCCGGTTTGGGAACTCTCGTTCAAGGGTGGCGGTTCTGTTCGGCGATGAAAGCCGCCGAGAAATCCCGAACCAAGCCCAAAGTGCCGCGCGGCCGCCGCGGCGCCAAACCCGATGCAGGCGAGCTCAACCAGGCGACGACCGCCGACTTCGAGCAGGAAGGGATGGGCATCGCGCCGAAGGAGTAGAGCATGTCCGAAGTCATGGAACCGATGGTCCATGAGGATCAGCTACCCGGCCACGAAAGCCAGCTTGAGCCCAAGCCGGACTGGGAACCGCGATACAAGGGATCGGACCGCCTGAGGGGCAAGGTCGCGCTGATCACCGGCGCGGACAGCGGCATTGGCCGCGCGGTGGCGGCATTGTTCGCCCGCGAAGGGGCGGATGTCGCCATTCTCTATCTGTGCGAGCATGACGATGCGGCGAAGACCAAGCAGATCGTGGAGAAAGAAGGCCGCCGCGCGGTCACCATTCCCGGCGACATCGGCGACAAGCAATTTTGCGAGCTGGCGGTCAAGCGGACGGTTGACGAGCTCGGCCGCCTCGACATCGTCATCAACAATGCCGGCGAGCAGCACAGCGACAAGGACATCCGCGACATCACCGAGGAGCAGCTCAAGCGCACCTTCCAGACCAACATCTACGGGATGTTCTATCTGACCCAGGCGTCGATGCCGCATCTCGAAGAAGGCTCGGCCATCATCAACTGCACTTCAGAGACAATGTACGCCGGCTCCAGGCATCTGCTCGACTACAGTGCGACCAAGGGCGCGATCACTGCGTTTACGCGGTCGCTGGCGCTGAACCTGGTCGAGAAGGGCATCCGGGTGAATGCCGTTGCTCCCGGGCCGATCTGGACGCCGCTCAACCCGTTCGGCGGCCAAGACCCCGAGAAAATCCCCGAATTCGGCAAGAAGACGCCGATGGGCCGACCGGGCCAGCCCAACGAGGTCGCGCCAGCCTTCCTGTTCCTTGCGTGTGAGGATTCCAGCTACATGACGGCGCAGGTGCTGCACCCGGACGGCGGCGATACCACCTCCAGCTGACCGGAAATGAACGCTACAGGCGTAGCGTCTGTCCGGATCCGGACACCGCTACGCTCAGCGTCATCTCCAAACTTGGGAATTTTCACTAACTGACGGCGGCGTTGTCTGGCGCTTTTCGCCAACTTGGATGTCATGACAACTGAAAAACAAGCACTTTTCTCAATTGGCACGCCCCGTGCATTGTACCCGGCATGGGCCCGATGGTCGGGTCCGACAGACAATGCAAAGGGGTTCTATCATGTTCGCCAATTTCGCTTCTGCCCGTGAGACCGCCGCCGTGTTCGCCGGTGCCTTCCTCTCCGCGCTCCTGCTCGTTTCGGCCGCCACTTCGCTGCCGATCGCCTGAACTCTATCCAAGGGAAAAGTTGAAATGAACGGACGTTTCCTGATCAACCGGCGCGACGCCAAGGTCCTGGGCGTCGCCGCCGGAATCGCCGACTACACCGCAGCCGATCCGACCATGGTCCGCTTGGGGCTGATCGCCCTGACCTTGCTGACCGGTCCGATGATGATCTTCTTTTATGTTGTGACTGGGCTGCTCGCGCCCCGTCAATAAGGCGCGAGCCGCTCTTCCCCGCCGGCGTCCCGAGGGCCAAAATGCCGGCGTGAACTCCGATCCCCACCATTTGCAGCGCTTCCTCGACGCCCAGGCCGGCGTGATCGAAAGCGTGCTGGCCGAGCTCCGCGCCGGATACAAGCGGAGCCACTGGATGTGGTTCGTCTTTCCCCAGCTCGCGGGCCTCGGCCGCAGCACAACCGCCAAATTCTACGCAATCGCCTCGCTCGACGAGGCGCGCGCTTATCTCGCTCACCCACGCCTCGGGCCGCGGCTGCGGCAGTCCATCGAGGCCATCTTGCCGTGGGTGGGGCGGGCGTCGGCCGAAGACATTTTCGGGTCCCTCGACGCGATGAAGCTGCGGTCGAGCCTCACCTTGTTCGACGCGGTCGAGCCGGACGGAATCTTCCAAGCAGGGCTTGACGCTTTCTTCGCCGGCAACGGCGATGAACAGACACTCGCCCTTTTGGGACCTACGGAGTAGGACATCACCAACAAGGAGGGACTCGCCATGCGCAAGCTTCTGTTCGCGCTCGCGGCCGCGACGCTGATCGCAGCGCCGGCCAACGCAGCACTCAAGGTCGGCGCCAAGGCGCCCGATTTCACCACCACCGGCGCGATCGGCGGAAAGCCGTTCAAGCTGCGTCTCGCAAGCGAGCTCAGGAAGGGCCCGGTTGTGCTCTATTTCTTCCCCAAGGCGTTCACCAGCGGGTGCACCGCAGAAGCGCATGCGTTCAGCGAGTCGATCGGCGAGTTCAAGAAAGCCGGTGCCGAAGTGATCGGCATGTCGGCGGACAATCTCGCGACGCTCAAGGACTTCTCGGTCAAGGAATGCCGCAGCGCGTTCCCGGTCGCGACCGCGACTCCGGCGACCCAAAAGGCCTATGACGTCGCCTGGGCCGAGCACCCCGGCATCACCACCCGGACCTCCTACGTCATCGACCGCAAGGGCAAGGTGGTGATGGTCCATGACGACCTCGACTTCAGCCAGCACGTCGCCAAGACCCTGGCCGCGGTGAAAGCGCTTAAATAGCGGGCGCGACGTAGACGAAAGCGCGGCGCCCGGATTCTAGCGTAACCGCGATCCGCGCATAGGCGTCGACTTCGTAGCGGTCCGTCGCGACGAGTTCTTGTTCGGTCAGCTCGAACACCGTTCCCGGGATTCGATCGGCCGGATCGTCCGTGGCCCGCGCGATGGTGTGAACCGCCTTGCCGCTGATCCCGACCACCTGCGGATCGGTGATGTTCAATAACGTGAGCCGGTAGCCGGCGAGCACGTCCGCCTTCCCCTCGAGCAGCCGCCCGTAATTGGCGCGCTGCACCTCGGGTTGCTGGAGGGTGCCGTAGCAGAAGAGCGCGACCTGGCCGGTCATTCCGCCGCGTTGAGGCTGCTCTGCGCGCGCTTGGGCAGCTTCGGGTGGAGCGTCTCCCAGCCGATCTTGTGGTCGAGCCAGATCTCGACCGTCGGCGGATGGACGTTGGGGTCGTCGAGCGTGCTCGTGGTGATGTCCATATGGTCGGGCCGCGATGACCGGCGGTAACCGACCAGGCTGCCGCAATGATGGCAGCGCAGCCATTCGATCCCGCGCGAGGATGAATAAGCGACCGGCTCGTCCGACATCCATTCGAACGCGGACTTGTCGAACACCGCCCAGGCGACGTTGGTGCCGCCGCTCGCCTTGCGGCACGATCGGCAATGGCACAAAGTTGCGGCGACCAGCTCGCCCGACACTCGGTAGCGAACCGCGCCGCACAAGCAGCCGCCTTCTGCCGGTTCGCTCATAAATCCTCGGGCCGGACCGGGTTGGCCAAAAGCTCGCCAACGACGGTGTTCCACTCGCGAATCCGCCATTTGGCGACGGGCGCGCCTTCGTAGAAGAGGAGGAAGGGCTTCATTGCCTAGCGGCTGGCTAGCTTGCGGATCACCGCCTCGCTAGTCCCGATCGTCAGCCCCAACTTGCGCACCTTGATGCTGCTTTTGGCCGAGCCGCCGCCCGGCATCGGGGTGAGCCATTGCTCGACCCCGACATTGCCCTTCATCGCAAAGCGGAAGCAGTAGGCGTTGCCGATCTTCTCGATGGTCACCGGCCCGGCGGCGTCCGACAGCGTTCCCGAATAATGCCCGGCCCCAGTCTGCCGGACGTGCCAGCGGCGCTCGCGCGGCGGCTTGCCCTCGTCTTCGACGCGCTGGACCAAGGTCAGGCTGCCGTCTTTCTCGATCCAACCGACGCCAATGCTGCGGGTCCGGTAAGGCCGGTGAAAGAGCAGCTTTGCGGTACCCACGTTTTCGGTCCGCCCTTCGAAGAAGCGCAACGGGTCGAGTGATTGCTGGGCCGAAGCGGGTGCTGGCGAGGCGACTAGCGCGAGCGCGATCGGCAACAGATGCTGAGGGTTCATCGGCGCAGGCTAGCGGCAAGCGAGGGAAACGCCAGCCGGATCGGACATTGGAGTAGGAGCGGCGCTGCCGAATGGCTATGACGGCGCTTATTTGGCGCATCGGGCGCCGGCGCAGGAGAGCAGCAATGGCCAAGGGCCAGAAGAAATCGAACAAGGAAGCGCGCAAGCCCAAAAAGGAAAAGGTCAAGACGATCGCCGCCAACCCGTCGATGAAGAGCGGTCCACGCGGGCTCGAGAATCTGAAGTAAGCCTCGGGCGTCAAAGGCCTGGTGCTGCGCGCGGAGTTTGTCAGGAACCGTGAGCGGCGACGTCCGCATCCTGGTCGACGCCGACGCCTGCCCGGTGAAGGAAGAGATCTATCGAGTCGCCTTCCGCCGCGAAGTTCCGGTGCGCGTCGTCAGCAACAGTCACATGCGCGTTCCTGCCCACCCTTTGATCGAGCGGGTGGTGGTTTCCGACCAGTTCGACGCCGCCGACGACTGGATCGCCGGCGAAGCGGATTCGAAGACGGTCGTCGTCACCGGGGACATCCTGCTCGCCGATCGCTGCCTGAAGGCGGGCGCGACCGTGATAGGCCATAACGGCAAGCCGTTCACTTCGGCGAGCATCGGCGGCGCAATCGCGACGCGGGCGATCATGGCCGACCTGCGCGCCGGCGCCGGAGTGACCGGCGGCCCGGCGCCGTTCGCCAAGGCGGACCGGTCGCGCTTTCTGCAGGTTCTGGACGAGGCGTTGGTGCGGTTGCAGCGGGGCTGACGGGAGACCGGTCGCCTAGGCCTGGCAAACTTCAGCGCCGCCGCTCGACGACAGCCGCGTCACGGTGTCCGGCGAGGTGCTGATCGTTATGCCTTGTGATGTGCAGCGCTTGAGCTGGAAGCGGACCTTGCGCGCGCGGAAGTCGAGCGACACTCGGCGGAAGGTCTCGAGGATGTCGGTTCCGAGCAGCAGCGCCGGCTCGTCGGCAAGGCCGAACATCTGGAACGGCGGCACGTCGGCAAAAGCGATCGGCACGTTGCGCAGGGTCACCGGGCCCAACCGAAGCTCGTCGATCGTCGCCATCTCGATGTTGAGGACAACGCCGGTGACGTCGGTCATCGGCACCGTCCAGAATTTGGCGCGACGCTTGCGGATCAGTTTGTCGCGCAACGCGGAATTGCCGATGGTGACTTCGGATCCGGTGTCGATCACCGCATCGAGCCGGAAGCCGGTCGCCCGGACTTCGGTCAGGATCAGCTGCCCGCGCTGGCGCCGCGCAATGATCACGATCTCGCCAGGGGTATATTTCACCGGCACCCGCGCGTCCTCGACCTTGATCAGCCGCTTCTCGAAATCCATCATCAAGCGCTGATGGACGAGCGCGTCGATGCCGATGATCCCGTCACCGCCAAGATCCACTTCGCGCAACGCTGGTAGCTCAAGGTTGCGGATCGTGCCCGGCCCGAGCGTCAGCTCCGCGACCTTCACGCGATCGACGATGTTGCGCGCGGCCATTCCGTTGAGGATTGCCGGGGTGCCGAGCGGCAACTCCAGCTGTCGCGCAATGCGCAGGCCGACCGCCGAAGTGTCGGCGCCGCTGTCGACGATGAAGCGGTACGGGCCGCGGCCATTGACGTGCACGTCGACGCTCAAGCGCGTGTCGACCTTGCGCGCTTTGACGTCGTCTCCGCCGACCGCGAGCGTGTTGTCGATCACCGCCGGCGGCAGCGGCGGGATTTGCGGCGGCGTCGGCGGCGCCGGCCTCGGCTTGCTGATCTTGGGCGGCAGCGCGGCCGCGGCAATATAGCCCGACACCGCCGAGACCATCAGCGCGAATGCCAGCACCAGACCGCAGCGGCGCATACGCACAGCTTCATCCCCTCGAGTGGAGAGCAAGCTATTCCTCGCGGCGCGCACTTGCCAAGTAAAATCAGATGGATGGCGGTTCTGTTCGACGGACGACAGGCGCGGTATTTAGGCGCCGGGGCGTCCTTGGCGTACGCTAGCTCACCTCCGCGTCCATCGTCAGTTTCATTGCGTCTGCTTCTTCTCTTTATGCTCGGCGATCAGGCGGTCGAGCTCGGCGATGCGCTGGCGTTGTGCCGAGACGCTGGTCAGGCCTTTGAGGCGGCAAGTGGCCCACAGCGCCTTGCGTTCGGTTTCGAGCCGCTTGAGGTACAGATCGGCCATCAGTCGTGCTCGCGTCCGTTGGCGCCGATGCAGAGCTCGGCCGTCCCCGGACACCCTGCGCGCGAGATTTGTGCGCGCCGATTCACCGGATCGGCCGCGCCCAATCTTCGCGAATGTTCGCAGTGACGGAGCGGTTCCGGAGTTGCTCCATTGCCCCCACACGGGGCGAGCCGAAAACGAGCGGGCCCGACTCTCGAGATGCCAAGTGCAGCCATCCCGACGGTGGACCAGACGAAATCCTATTATTCAAGACCGACGCGATGGAACGCGACAAGGACGGCGTTCGGCAGGAGGGAGAGGGCGGCGTTGGGCAATCGTTGCCCCGCTAGTGCGCAAGCTGCGTGAACAGCCGCAAGCCGTAGGCGAGCGCGACTATTGCCACTCCGAACCAGTCCCACCGGCGCGATCGGCCGACCAGGGCGATGATCAGCGCCAAGCAGACGGCCGTGCGGTGGACGAGGACGATCAGCGGCAGGCCGGCGGTGAGGCCCGACGCGTCGAGGAGCCAATTGCCAGCCTGGTAGCCAAGAAAGAAAATCAGGAAGGCGGTGCGCTGGTCGGCGTACAATGCCCTCATATCGGTGCGCTCGGCCGCCTTGGTGCTCGGCAACGCTGCGGCGCAGGCGAGGAAAAGGAAGATCGGAGAGATCATCGACAGCATGAAATCGCCCGTCGTCCAATCGCTGGCACCAGCCATGATCGCGCGAATGCCCCACCAGAAATTGACGACGGCGATGAGGATGAGAAGCGACCAGACCAGCGACAGCGGGTCCCACGTCACGTTTCGGCGGTCGCGAACCAGCCGATAGAAGGTCAGCAGCAGTTCGCTGAGCCCGAGCCCGGTGACGATCGAGATGAGCGTCAAGTCCATCCGCCGGTCTTTAGTTCGCCGGCCTGGCCGTCGGCGGCGCTGCTTTCACTTCGACCAAAAGCGCGATGTACGGGGTCGTGCCGACGTTCAGCGTATCGTGGAGCGGCGTGAAATCGGCCCAATAATTTTCGCCGGTCTTCTCGTCATAATCCTCATGGCTGCCGTCGGCCTTGGTCACCCGGATCTTCGCGCCGGACAGCACGTAGCCGAAGCGTGGCGGGTGCGTGTGCCAATGGTCGAGCGCGCCGGGAAGCAACGTATATTGCAGCACCCGGACCTGATCGTTCTCGAGCACCAGCTTGAAATTGTCCGGCGAGGAGAGGAGTCCGTCGACCGGCGCGCTGGTCGCGGGCGGCGGTTCGGCCCGGCCAGCGGCCGCGGTCAGCAATAGCGAGACGGTAGCGGCGGCATACGCCAGCAAAGATTTCATGAGACCCCCCGATCACGGCGCCAAGACGGCGATGGAGGGCTTAGTGCACGCAGGCGATTCAGCCTAATCCGCCGCCGGCACGTAAATCTCGCCGCCTTCGTCGTGGAAGCGCTTGCTCATTTGAGCGAAGCTCGCGTCGACGTCCTCGGTGGGCGTCTCGGCTCCGGCCATCCCGGCTTCCGCCTCCGGCTGCTCCCTCTCCCCGCTCGCGCTTTGCGCGAGTCGACCCTCCCCCTCGAGGGGGGGAGGGTTGAGGCGGGCGAATTCTCTCACCTCCTGGCTGATCTTCATGCTGCAGAATTTCGGCCCGCACATCGAGCAGAAGTGGGCGGTCTTGGCGCCTTCGGCCGGCAGCGTCTGGTCGTGATATTGCTCGGCGGTTTCGGGGTCGAGCGAGAGGTTGAACTGGTCGCGCCAGCGGAACTCGAACCTCGCGCGGGAGAGCGCATCGTCGTGGAGGCGGGCGGCGGGATGGCCTTTGGCGAGGTCGGCCGCGTGGGCCGCGAGCTTGTAGGTGACCACGCCAACCTTGACGTCGTCGCGGTCGGGGAGGCCGAGATGCTCCTTGGGCGTGACGTAGCAAAGCATCGCGGTGCCGAACCAGCCGATCATCGCCGCCCCGATGCCGCTGGTGATATGGTCGTAGCCGGGCGCGATGTCGGTCACCAGCGGGCCCAAGGTGTAGAAGGGCGCCTCGCCGCAGCTCTCCAGCTGCTTGTCCATATTCTCCTTGATCTTGTGCATCGGCACATGGCCGGGCCCCTCGATCATCACCTGGCAGTCGTGTTCCCAAGCCTTCCTGGTCAGCTCGCCAAGCGTGTAGAGCTCGGCGAACTGGGCCTCGTCATTGGCGTCGGCGGTGCAGCCGGGGCGGAGACCGTCGCCGAGCGAGAAGGCGATGTCATAGGCCTTCATGATCTCGCAGATTTCGTCGAACCGCTCGTAGAGGAAGCTCTCGCGATGGTGGGCGAGGCACCATTTGGCCATGATCGAGCCGCCGCGGCTGACGATTCCGGTGACCCGCTTCGCGGTCAGCGGAACGTAGGGAAGCCTTACGCCGGCGTGAATTGTAAAATAGTCGACGCCCTGCTCGGCCTGCTCGATCAGCGTGTCGCGATAGACTTCCCAATTGAGGTCCTCGGCGACTCCGCCGACTTTTTCCAATGCCTGGTAGATCGGCACGGTGCCGATCGGCACCGGCGAGTTGCGGACGATCCATTCGCGGGTGTCGTGGATGTTGCGCCCGGTCGACAGGTCCATGACCGTATCGGCGCCCCAGCGGATCGCCCAGACCATCTTGTCGACCTCGGCGGCGACGTCGCTGGCGACGGCGCTGTTGCCGATGTTGGCGTTGATCTTGACCAGAAAGTTGCGGCCGATCGCCATTGGCTCGGATTCAGGATGGTTGATGTTGTTGGGGATGATCGCGCGGCCGCTGGCGATTTCGTCGCGGACGAACTCGGGGGTGACGAAGTCGGGGATCGCGGCGCCGAAATCCTCGCCGTCGCGGGCGGCGGCTTCGCGCGCGATTTCGCGACCCAGATTCTCGCGGATCGCGACATATTCCATCTCCGGCGTGACGATGCCGCGCCGGGCATAGTGCATCTGCGTGACGTTGGCGCCGGGGCGGGCGCGAAGCACCCGCTTGCGGGTGTTGGGGAAGGGCGCCACCCCACCGGATCTGTCGGGCCCGAGCTGTCCATTGTCCTCGGGGCGGGCTTCGCGCGCCGTGATTTCCTCGACGTCGCCGCGGTTCCGAATCCACTCGCGGCGAAGCTCGGGCAGGCCGGCCATGATGTCGATGCGCTGCGCCGGGTCGGTGTAAGGCCCGCTGGTGTCGTAAAGGACGACCGGCGGCTCGCCGCTCGACGGCTCGAGGTCGACCGCGCGCATCGCGACTTTGAGGCCGCCGACGTGGATCTTGCGCGAGCCGCGGATCGGCCCGGTGGTGACTTTGAGTTCTGTGCGCGCGGGAACGTCCGCCATTGGAGTCTCCTCATCCCTACGCCGGTGTGAGCCGGATCAGGTTCGACGGGTCCGGCGCTGAGGGTTCCCGCAAAAGCAATACTTTTGCGGGGACCCGGTGCGCGCATCTCAGCCGCAGCGTCAGCGGCTCCCCAGGGAGACTCGTCCTTAAAACGTACGAAGGCCGCGCACTAGGCCACCGACTCATTATGTCGCAACCAGATCCGGATTGAAGCGAGCTGGA